>DAIREN010000079.1:3032-12040 GCA_036795535.1 Spirochaetota bacterium | reverse complement strand
ACAGGGGTGCCGATGCCGGGTATGCTCTGGTGCGGGCTCTGGCGGACGGAAGACTTGAGGTCCGGTTCCGGACACCGGAAGGAAAACCGGCAAAAAGCGTCGATCCGCAAGCAACTCTGCTTGACTGATGACCGGTCCGATGGATAGATTTCCATACAATCTATGAAACGATGACCCTGCATGTGGCTTGGATGTGCGCGCGGCGGTCTGTACGAGTTTGAGGAGAATGGACGATATGGAAAAGATTGCTCTCGCAGTCGAGAAAAGAGACCAGAGCGGAAAATGCCCCAATCGCAGGCTGCGCGCCACAGGGAAGATTCCTGCAATCATGTACGGTGGCAAGGAACAGCTCATGCTGGCTGTTGACCGCCAGGAGTTCGAGCGCAAGTTCAAACGCATATCCGAAAACGTCTTGATCGACCTGTCTATCAAGGGTGGGGATTCCCGTGAGGTTTTGATCAAGGATTTCCAGAAGGACAAGGTTCGCGGGACACTGATCCATCTCGATTTCTACGAAGTTCTCAAGGGACACAAGGTTCGCATCAAGGTTCCCGTCAGGTATGAGGGGACACCTGTCGGCGTCCGTGTCGACAAAGGTCTTCTCGAAACACATCTCTACCAGATGGAAGTCGAGTGCGAGCCCAAGGATATTCCGGAGAGCATCACAGTCGACATCTCCGGGATCGCAGTCAATCATTCGATGCACATGCGCGATCTCCAGCTTCCGGCCGGAGTGGTTTCCCTCGAGTCGCCGGACACCGTTCTGGCCCTGGTTCTCTCGACCAGCCGTGTCGAAGGTTCGGCCGAGGGCGAAGGCGTGGCGGCGGATGCGTCCGCTGTTCCTGCCGCTTCCGCACAGAAGACAGAAGCCCGTGCACAGGACAAAAAGAAATAATGACGGCGTGACCGGCCGGGCGGAGATCAATACATGAAATTGATTGTTGGTCTCGGGAATCCCGGCGAAGCCTATCGGACAACCCGTCACAATCTCGGATTCCTCGCGCTCGACCGTTTTGCGGCCGGCGCGGGGATTTCTTTTGACTCCAAAAAAAAGAAAGCGCTCTGGGGGCGGGGGCAGTATCTCGGTGAGGATCTGTTTTTGCTCAAGCCCCAGACCTTCATGAATCTTTCGGGTGAAGCGGTTCTCTATCTGGCGAGTTTTTTTCATATTGCCACCGAGGATGTGGTGGTTGTCTGTGACGACATCAACCTGGCCTTTGGTTCCATGCGGATCCGCAAGTCAGGTTCGGCCGGCGGGCATAACGGGCTCAAATCCCTGATTGCCAGCCTCGGGAGCGAGGAATTCGTCCGGGTCCGTCTCGGTGTCGGTGAGCGGCAGGACAGCCAGAGCGATCTGGCCGATTATGTTCTTTCCCCGTTTTCGGCCGATGAGATGCAGTTGATGCCGGTCTATCTCGGGCATGTGACCCGCGCACTTGAAGAGATCATTCAGGGGAAAACAGACAAGGCCATGAACCAGTACAATGGACGTGATTGTACCAAAGATTGACGCGTTCATGCGACGGCAGGGACTGGTTTTTGATGAACAGTCTCTGCTCGTGGCGTGTTCGGGCGGAGCGGATTCGGTTGCGCTTCTCGTAGCGCTCGCCAGGATGTATCCGGGAGTACGGATCGGGTGTGCGCACTTCGAGCATGGTCTGCGTGGGGATGCGTCGCTGGCCGACATGGCCTTTGTGCGCGAGACTGCCGGTCGCCTGGGGATCCCTTTCCACACGGCCAGCGCCGAAGCGGGAACGATCGTCGGCCGGGCGGTCAATCTCGAGGCGGAGGCCCGCCGTCAGCGCTACCGCTTTCTCGAGTCGACAGCCGAACTGGAGGGCTATGACTGGATCGCCCTTGGACACACGGCAGACGATCAGGTCGAGACTGTTGTGTACAAGATCTTTCGAGGAGCATCCCTTTCCGCCCTGGCTGGCATGCCGGCGGTCCGTGGGCGGATCATTCGTCCCTTGATTGGGTGCAGGCGGCGCGAGATCGAGGCCTGGCTGACCGGGCTCGGATATGCCTGGCACGAGGATGCATCCAATCGTGATTGCCGATTCCGCAGGAACGCCCTCCGGCAGAACATCCTGCCCTTGATTGAACAGTCCTTCCCCGATTTGCGGACGAGGATCCTCGCCTTGGCCGGAGATGCGGCCTCCGAAAACCGGGATCTCCCCCGGCTGCTCAAGGCGTTCGGGATCGAGACACGGGAGGAGCCGGGACCGGCCGTGTCCTGGGACTGGGGGCGGCTTGTTGCAGCACCGCATTCTCTGGTTCTCCGTCTCGTGGCGGCCAGGTTTTCGACCCAGGCGGATTCGGGCTCCCTCCCCAGAAAGGGCTGGTACAGGGCTCTGGAAGGCTGGCTGGAGGCGGACAGGCGCCGGGGTGGAACACTCTACCATGGGGCGGCGGGCATCCTTGCCCTGCACAAGGGCCGGTTGTTCTGTCATCCGCCCCGTGCGACTGCGTATGAGAGTCGGGTATCGGGGATGCATCCCGTGGTGAATGGCGGAGTGTTGGGATTCCCCTGGGGGGAGATCCGGTCTGACCTTGTCTCCGTCCCGGCCGGGATGGGCCGAAATTTCTTTCAGGCACAGGCGGCACAGGGTATATTTTGGATTGATGCATCCGTTTTGTTGCAGAGTCCGGTTCTGAGAGCCGTACACGCCACGGACCGGCTTCATGTTTCCGCTGGATCGAGGCAGTTTGTTGCGGATCTTCTCTCGGGAGCAGGTGTTCCCGGCCCATGGAGGGCCAGTACGCTTGTTCTGGCGGGGGAGACGGGGTGCGATGCCGTCTTTGTACCGGCCCTTCCGCATCTGGGCCGGATCGGTGCCACGGTCATGCTTGGCGCGGAGAGCAGGCAGGCACTGAGGCTTGAGGTTGTTCAACGGAGAATCGGGAAAACAGGGGAGCCATGATGAACAAGTACGACATTGCCTGGCAGGTCATGATTTCCGAAGAAGAGATTCGACAGAAAACGCGTGAACTGGCCGAGGCCGTCGACAGGGATTACGTCGGCCAGGATATCGTTCTCGTCTGCAACCTCAAGGGCGCGTTCATTTTTTTGGCAGATTTCTGCAGGGAACTCAAGACGCTGCACGAGGTGGACTTTATCGCGACCTCGAGCTACAAGGGGACGACGGCCTCCAGCGGTGTAGTGCGGATTGTCAAAGACCTCAAGGCCGATATTGACGGACGGCATGTCCTGATCGTCGAGGATATCATCGACAGCGGACTGACCCTGGATTACGTCTGCCGCTATCTCCGGTTGCACAACCCTGCCAGCATCAAAATCGTGACGCTTCTGGACAAAAAGGAAGCCCGCAAGGTCGAGATCGAGGCTGACTATGTCGGATTCGTGATCCCCGACAAATTCGTTCTCGGGTATGGGCTGGATTTCTTCGAGCATTATCGCAACCTCAAATTCATTGCCGAGTACAAGGGACCCGAATGACGCAAGGGTGTTGTCAACATATCTTCAGGATGGAGCCAAACACGTGAAAGATGGATTCAGGATGTCTCCCGCCGACAACGGCGAGGGCGGTGATGGCAACGGGAAGCCAAGGCGGAATGTGCCTTTGCCTCCCCAGCGTGATCCCCGGCAGAACAGGAATGTCCTTTTTTTCCTGTTTGCCGCCATGCTTCTCATGACCTTCTTTTTGCTTTTGAGTGAACCGACACCGAGCGGGAAGAAGATACCGTACAGTGATTTCATTACCCAACTGACCAACGGGAATATCAAGACCGTCAAGATTGTCGATCGCGACATCGAGATCATTGCGCCGGATGACAAGGGGCGGCCAAAGGTCGTCAACACCAGCTACATCCCCTATATGGATGACACCCTGATGGGCCTGCTCCGGGCTCACAAGGTCGAGGTCCGTGGCGAGGAGAAGTCCGCCAACTCCTTCCTTTCGATACTGCTCAATCTCCTCCCCTGGGTGGTTCTGATCTTCTTCGTCTGGTTCATCATGATGCGCCAGATCCAGGGAAGCAACAACAAGGCGATGTCTTTCGGAAAGAGCCGGGCCAAACTGATCCAGGGGAACCAGAAAAAGGTGACCTTCGCCGATGTGGCGGGTGTGGTCGAAGCCAAGCAGGAACTGGCCGAGGTTGTGGATTTCCTCGTGGATGCGGCCAAGTACAAAAAACTCGGTGCGCGGATTCCCAAGGGCGTCTTGCTCGTCGGACCTCCTGGAACCGGCAAGACTCTGCTGGCCCGTGCGGTGGCCGGCGAGGCCGATGTACCCTTTTACAGCATCAGCGGGTCGGACTTCGTCGAGATGTTCGTCGGAGTCGGGGCCTCGCGTGTGCGTGACCTGTTCGAGCAGGGCAAAAAAAAGGCGCCCTGCATCCTCTTTATCGACGAGCTGGACGCGGTCGGCCGGGCACGTGGTGCCGGGTATGGCGGCGGGCACGACGAGCGTGAACAGACACTCAACCAGATGCTGGTCGAGATGGACGGGTTTGAAGCCAACGACGGGTTGATCGTCCTCGCCGCGACCAACAGGCCGGACGTCCTTGATCCGGCCCTGCTCCGGCCGGGCCGGTTTGACCGGCAGGTCGTGGTCGACGCGCCGGATGTCAAGGGGCGTGAGGAGATCTTGCGGGTGCATACCCGGGATGTTCCGCTCTCGGCCGATGTCGAGCTGGCAATTCTGGCACGGGGAACGCCGGGCTTTACCGGAGCGGATCTCGAAAACATGATCAATGAGGCGGCTCTTCTGGCTGCGAGGAAAAACAAGCAGCGCATCGGGCGGGAAGAACTGGACGAGGCCAAGGACAAAGTCCTGATGGGCCCGGAGCGGCGCAGTCTGGTCATCTCCGACCTCGAGAAGGCGAACACGGCCTGGCATGAGGCCGGGCATGCCCTCCTGGGGTACGTGCTCCCGCATACGGATCCGATCCACAAGGTGACAATCATCCCCCGCGGCCGGGCACTGGGCTTGACGCAGTCCCTGCCGATTGACGAGAGGCGGACCTATACCAAAGAATATCTGCTCAGCCAGATCTCCCTCCTGATGGGTGGGCGGGTCGCCGAAGAAATCTACGAGCCGGGGAATATCACGACCGGGGCGGCCAATGACATCGAACGTGCCAGCCAGATTGCCAGATCGATGGTGTGCGAGTGGGGCATGAGCGAACGGCTCGGGCCGATTTCCTATGGGCAGAAGGAGATGCCGATCTTTATCGGGAAAGAGATTTCCCGTCACAAGGACTACAGTGAAAAACTGGCCGAGGCGATCGACGTCGAGATCAAGGAGGTTGTGCAGGGCTGTCATGACCAGGCCCGGGACCTGTTGACGAAGCACAGCAAGGGCCTGGCGGCGATTGCCAATGGTCTCTTGCAGAAGGAAGTTCTGGACAGTGCCGACCTCGAGGCGATCATGAAGGAGCACGGGATCGAGAAGATGGTGAAGGCGAAGGCTGTCAAACCCGCCAAAAAAACCGGTTCCGGAGCCAAAAAAAAGGTGGGCAAGCCCCGCTGAATTTTTTTGAACACAACCTTGCTAAAAAAGGCTGTCCTGACATGAAAAGGGACAGCCTTTTCGACATTTTGCGCTACACTTGACTGGAAGAGTAGCGATCAAGAGAGGAAATATATGAATAATGGGATCAAGGCATCCGTCTCGGGTATCCGGGGAGTGCTGGGCGAGTCACTGACACCCCCGGTTGTCCTGGGGTATGTGAATGCCTATGCCGGCTGGCTTGGCAAAGGGACAGTCGCCGTCGGTCGGGATACCCGATCGCATGGGACAGCCATCCAGGAATTTGTGGAAAGCGTGCTGATGGCGTGCGGGATCAATGTCGTCGATCTGGGGATCGTGCCGACACCGACCCTTCTGCATTACGTGCGCGAGAACGGTCTGGATGGCGGGATCCTCGTGACGGCCAGCCACAACCCGATCGAGTGGAATGCGCTCAAACTGGTCAAAAAAGGTGGGCTCTTCCTCAACCAGGCGGATTTTGAGTCGCTGAGCAAACTCTTTTCCGATACGGTGCCGAAGGGTCTCTATAAACCGGCGGCGGGGATCGGAAACAAGCAGGTTGACGATGCGGCCCCGGTTGGTCATATCGAAGCCTTTGTCCTCAAGTGCAATATCCAGAATGTTCGTTTGCGGAAGTTCAAGGTTGCGATCGATCCGGGGAACGGGGCCGGCGCCAGAATGGATCGCGAGTTTCTGGTCCGGATGGGGTGCAGTGTGCAGATGGTGCACGGCGAGATGACGGGTGGTTTTGAACGCCCCCCGGAGCCCCGTCCGGATGCCTTGGGCGATCTGTGCAAACTCGTGGTGCGTGAACACTGCCAGATCGGGTTCGCCCAGGATCCCGACGCCGACCGGCTCTGCGTGGTGGACGAAACGGGGACACCGCTTTCTGAGGAGATGACGCTGGCACTCTCTGTCTGGTCCTGGTTGATGCCGAAGAGCCGCAAGGAACAAGCAGAGCGGGCGGACCAGGCGAAGGCACCGGTTGTGGCAAACATCTCGACATCCAGGATGGTGGCAGATGTGGCTCGGTATTACGGGCATCCCTTTGTGACAGCCAAGGTCGGGGAGGCCAATGTTCTCCAGACGATGAAGGAATGCGCGGCATCGATCGGTGGAGAGGGAAACGGCGGGGTCATCCTGCCTGCGATCAATGCCTGCCGCGATTCCTTTGTCGGCATGTTTCTCATCATGGATCTGGTGACGGTGATGCGGGAACCACTTTCAAAGGTTGTCGAGTACTTCCACGAAAAAATCGCACCGCGCTATGCGATGCTCAAGGACAAGACCTCGTTCTCCGGGGATCTGGCAACCGGGCTGAAGAGGTTCAGGGATGCCTGCACAAAAACCGGGAAGTCCTTCGAGGTGACGGATATCGACGGGGTGCGCATCGATTTTGAGGATGGATGGGTACACCTGCGAGAGTCGAACACCGAACCGATTGTGCGCGTGATCGCCGAGGCGGGAACGGAAGCCCGCGCCCGGCAACTGGTTGCGTTGGCCAGGGGTGCTCTCGAATAAACTCAGCGCCGGACGATGATGCGGGTGACCTGCTGCGAGTCTCCCGCCCGGACGTGGATGAGATAGAGGCCGGGTTTGACGGGTGAGCCGCCAGACCGGCCGTCCCAGAAGAACTCATGGGTTCCCGGGGGGAGACGGCGGTTGACCAGGGTGGCGAGTCGTTCGCCATGAACGGCGAGGATCTGGACGACGGCCTGGTCCTCACGGGAGATGCGGAGAACGATCCGCGCCCGGTCATCTCCTGCCCGGAAGACCGTGTTCCAGACGGAGATGGTACCGCTGGTGAGCGCATCGACGGTCCGGACGGCGATCCCCCGGGAGATGGCTTCGCCGAGTGTCGAAAAATCATTGGGGCTTGTTGTGGCGTTGGCGTCAACGGCGATGACGGAAAGCCGAGCGCGACGGGGGAGACTGCCTATCCCCAAGTGGGCCGGTCTGATCTTCAGACTGGAGCCGGGGACAAGATCAGTCAACGGGAAGACAATTCCGCTTTCCTCGTCGGCGACCCGAATGCGGTAGCCGGTGACCGGGATGGAGGAGAGTGTCTGCCAGCTCACACTCCAGGAATCCGGGGAGGTGATGACGCGGACACCGGACGGTGGGGGAAGAGTATTGGTGTACCAGTTCGGGATGCACGACGTCAGCCTTGTTCCATCCGACCAGAGTCCGGCACTGTCCAGGCTCCAGATGGTCGCGGTATAGCTCGTTACGGGGTTGAGCGGTTTCAAGACGAGTTCCTGGAAAACGCCCGGGGTGAGGGGCGCTGTATCGAAAACCTGGCCAGCACCCGTATCGAGGGGGCCGGCGGGAAGTGCGCCGCTGGAGAGAATGACGCGGAACGATGCGAGATCGCTGGTGTTGGGGACGAGCCAGCGGAGCAAGATTGTGCCGTAGCCCGGAAAGCGTTCCGTGTCAGTGGGATTGGCCGGTGGCCTGGTGTCTTGAACGGTCAGGCCAGCCGGGCTGGTGACCGGCGTGGGAGCGACAACTGCCGAGACGAGTCCCGAGAGCGAGAGCGGACTGGCTGTGATCGAGAGCGGGAGGCTCGCACCGACAGTGGCGTTTGGATGGGGAACAGCCGTCACCCAGATCCGGCGCTGTCGGTTAGTGATGGCAAGAGTGCGGGTGAGCTGGATGGCGGTTTCCGTTCCAGAGGTCGTTGCCGTGCCGAGGAGTGTATCGCTCTCGCGTGAAAAATCGGCATCATCGTTGTCGAGCCAGACCGAGATCTGTTGAATGACGGCTGCATCCGCCTGGATGGTGACACGGGAGAGTGAAACCGGTGCGGCCGTTGTGGAAAAGAGCGGTGCGGAGAGACTGGCGGCCATGATGCAGGATTCGATGCCGCGCTCGACGGGCGTGGCGGAAACCAGATGGACTTCGTTTGTGACAGCCAGTGCCCGATGATGGATTGTGATCATCGCATTTGTGTTGGGCCAGGCCCCGTTGGGATGATCGAGGTTCGAGAGGGCTGTAATCCCGGGAGGGGAGAGAACAAGATCAGCCTCTGTATTGGTGAAAGCGATCAGCGGACTGGTCGAGCCAAAGAGCCGGATCGATGCCCTGATGCGAAGCATGTTTGAGCTGGACGAAGCCAAGGGCAGGGGTGTCCCGAGGATGAAGCGCAGGCCACCCGTTGAATCCGGAATGGCCGCGGAGAGCTGGATCTCGCTGGTGGCGGTGACGAGCCAGAGAGAGGCTGTGCCGATCAGGCTGCCCGCGGCCGGCCCACCCGCGCAGAAGAGCGAGGTCAGGGCGCAGTCTCCCGACTGGTTGCTGCGGAGAAGAGCGAGATCGAAGAGGTGTCGTGATGAATCGCCACGGCTGACGGGAGCTTGGGCGGGAAGAACCCGGTATCCGACCCAGGTATGGCCGAGAACGGGGGCGAGCAAACCGAGCAGAAGCACTATTGATTTCATACCGTTAGTATAGCACGAAGATTGCAGAATGGAGGGCGGGGTTTGCAACTTGAGGCATGTGCAATGCAGCGCT
>DAIREN010000079.1:0-2932 GCA_036795535.1 Spirochaetota bacterium | reverse complement strand
GGGACTTCGCCCGGCGCCGTTCACCCCGTTGGGCGGTTTCACCCGTCACGACATCCCGGGTCTGCCATGAGGCTACCACTCACACTGGTCGGTGATCCTCGATGGGTCCATCCTCCATGGCTTGGTCGCACATTCTGCGGTCCCCCCGAAGGCGCAGGTTTCAACCCCGCCCCTACGGGGCCGTTTCGCTCCATCCCTACCTGCATCTTCCTTATTATTTCAGGTGTTTTTCTTGACGTTGGGCTGGTGCTATGGTATAATCGCGGGTGTTTGTGTAGAAAACTCTCCAATTCAAAAGAGGAAGCAATATATGAAAATGAAAATCGTACTCGCCAGCGACCACGCCGGTGTGCAACTCAAGGAACAACTCGTCCGTTTTTTGAATAACAGCGGATATGACGTGAGTGACCTCGGTCCGATGAGTGAAGAGTCCGTTGATTATCCGGATACGATTGCCCCGGCTGCCCGTGCGGTCGCTGCCGGTGAGGCTGATCGGGGAGTGATCATCTGTGGTTCTGGAATCGGAGCATCCATCGTGGCAAACAAAGTCCGGGGGGTGCGCTGTGTTCTCTGTCAAGATATCTATGATGCCGAGTATTCCCGGTTGCACAACGACGCCAACGTGATTTCCTTTGGCGCCCGCAAACTCGGGATCGAGAAGGTGACCGAGTGTCTGATCAAATGGCTCTCGACGCCCTTTGAAGGCGGCCGGCATGCCAACAGGGTCGCCAAAATCAAGGCGATCGAGGACCAGGAGGCCGCGAAGTGAGTCCGGCCGGACAGGGTGGAGTGCCGGTTTGTGCCGGTATAACGGCATCAACGGCGCTCTGCGCGATCTTCGGCAGCCCGGTCGGGCACTCCCTCTCTCCTGTCATCCATAATGCGGGTTTTGCCGCCGCCGGACTGGATTTCGCTTATCTCGCCTTCGATGTGCCAGACATCGCCGCAGGCTTGGTCGCGGCCAGAACCCTCAGGATGAGAGGGCTTTCAATCACGATACCCCACAAGGAAACAGTCCTTCCCCTGCTGGACGAGGTGGATCCCCTGGCCGTCAGCATGGGGGCCGTGAATACCGTGGTCAACGACGGCGGTCGGCTTGTCGGCTACAACACGGATATCGATGGTGTCTCCGGGGCCCTTGAGGCATGGAATATTGATTGCGAGGGCCTGCAGCTTGTCATTCTCGGGGCTGGCGGTGCAGCCCGGGCGGCTCTCTTTGGTGCACTGCGGAGGGGAAGGCCCGATGTGATCTGGATTGTGGCGCGGAATGCCGCCCGGGGTGAAGCCCTGGCGGCAGCAGCCAAGGCCGCGGCCGCCGTTCCGGTCTCTGTGGTTGCGGACGCACAGGCTGTCGGGCTTGCAGGACGGGCGGCCCTGATCATCAATGCGACCCCCGTCGGAATGCATCCCAGGATCGCCGACACCCCCTTGCCGGCAGAACTCCTGGGACCGCAGCAGGTTGTCTTCGATCTTGTCTATAATCCCCTGATGACACGGCTTCTGAGAGAAGCCGCTGCGGCGGGAGCGAAAGTGATCGGCGGAGACGAGATGTTCATGCGTCAGGCCTTTCACCAGTTTGTCCTCTGGACGGGGCAGGCCGCGCCACGGCACGTCATGGCGGAGGCCTTCCGTCAGGCACTGGCAGCGAGGCAGAAAGCGGTATGATGGCGCGGGATGTGCTATGCTTGACCGCATGAGAGATTCGAGACGATCTGCCGGTGTTCCCATATTGTTCTGTGCCTGTTTTCTGTTGTCCGGCCTGCCGCTGACCGGGTGGTCGCAGGGGCTTGAATGGAGCGGCTTGGAGACGAACACCAATCAGGTACCGGCACGACCCGCGCCGGATCGATTGGAGATGTCCTTTGGATTCGCAAGCACAATGCTCGAGACGGCATATCAGCCGGATGATGTTGCGACACGGAATCCGGACAACAGCCTGCAGTCGTTTGCTGCCGTGTGGAAGCATCGCGCCGGCGAGCGGCTGGACGGTGGGGCCGAACTCCGCCGGGAGGATGGTGCCGGCTGGTTCCTGAGTGGGGATGCCTGGCTGCGTTTTGGACCGGAGGAGGATGCCGCATGGATCTCGGTCGGGCTCGGCTTGCTGCAAACGGTGTGGGATGCGCGCGTTCTCCACCCGCTCGTGCGCTACGGTGCCGGGATCGGGTCCCGCTATTCCAGCCATGTCAGCGTCATGTTTCACAATATGGGGCCAATTCCCTTTTCCCCGGGCTATTCCGTGGCCGAAAACAGCGGCTTTGCCCTGGAGGGGCAGCTTGACCTGGGCGGGTTGGCACTCTGGGGCGTGCTGGAGCGCACGATCCGTGGCGCGGGTGCGGATGCACGGTTGGTGCTGGAGGCTGCCGGCGGACTGGCCCTGACGGGCGTCAGCAGCCGCTTGTCCCTGGGGTGGATACTGCGGCAGGGTGCGCGAGCCCGCTATGTGCCGGACGGCAACAGTGAAAAAATCGATCTGCGCCGTGTCCGGCAGATCATGGGCCTGACGCTCGGGTATGCCTTTTCCCGGGTCAACGGCGCAGGGCATGAGGACCGGCATGCCTTCGGGATTACCGTCTATCCCGGACAGGCCGAAACCGTGATGGAGGCCCCCGACTGGTCGAGCGGGCGTCCCGAGTTTGCTTTTGAGTGGAGCGCCAGCTTCGGACTGTGAGCGCCTGCGTGGACGGGCAGACTGGCACAAGCTGCCTGTGGTTTAGGCAACCGCGCAATCCGCGATTCCCAAAAAGCGCCGCGCATCAGGGGCATAAAAACGTAATAGTGTCATGCGACTCCGGGAGTATTGACCATTGTATTGCACAACTGTGATGGATACTCCCGGAGTCGCATGTCAAAAACGTACTATGATCGGCGTCACCCGCCTTCAGACCCGCCCGTAGTTGTCTTCCATGCGGATGATGTCGTCCTCCCCGACGTA
>DAIREN010000078.1:0-12459 GCA_036795535.1 Spirochaetota bacterium | reverse complement strand
CCCCAGAATGACGGAGAGAACCGCACCGGAGAGAACGATGAACCAGGTCTCGACAAGGAGGAGCTTGAAGACAAAGAGCCGCCGGGCGCCAATCCCGCGCAGAAGACCGATCTCGTGATAGCGAACCCTGTTGATCAGCCAGAAGATGACCAGGAGGGAGAAGAAATTCATGGCAAGGAGGACAACGAGCAGGAGCTCGGAAAGTCCCATCATCGGGGACTGCTGCCCCGAGAATGCCGGATTGGGAGAAAACCGGTGGAGATACCACATGAAAAACACCAGACAATTGATGGAGACAAGAAAAATGGCTGCGAGATTCGAAAATGTCCCACGCACAAAATTCCGTCGCGCCAACCAGACGACGCGCTGAAACTGATTCACTGGATGTACCAACCCTTCCGCAATCTGACAGCCCTAAATATAGTCATGAATCACCTGTCTGCGGCAGCGAGTCTCGCGGAGCACGAAGAACGGATCAAAACCAGTCAATATGGGGCATGCTCTCGTCCCGGACGGGCCGGTTGCTCGTGCGTGTCACAACCCGTTCCTCGCTCCGCGCCCGCTCCTGGATGGTATAAACCTCCCCGGTCAGTGTACCGACCTGGCTGAGGAGCGAGGTGGCTTTGCGCTGGACAAGTTCGCTGACCTGGCCCAACCAATCCATCTCCGGATGGGCCTGCATCGCCGAGTGGATGTCCGTCACCAGTGCGGCATACTCACGGGCATAGCCGTCCACCTGGGCGACGGTGTATTCCCCCCTGCCCTGGGCTGCCATCTCGATTTTTTCGTTGTACTCGCGGATTTTCTCGCAATTGATCCTCTCCCGGAATGCCAGCGAGGAGATCATGTTGAAAAAGGTCCCCGGATCATTTTTGAAGATACTGGCCATGTCTTTGGCGTTGATGCGGATGACATGGGTTTTCTCGAGAGCCCGGAGGGTGGCCGTTCGGGGCTGGGCCAGAATCAGGCCCATCTCCCCGATGATCGTACCCTTGCGGCTGATGATGTCGATCGGATTATTCTTGATCCGTACTTCGATTTTCCCTTCCATCAGGATGAACATGTCTTCCGCTTTTTCGCCCTCTTTGCAGATCACCGTCTCCTTGAGATAGACCTGTTTATACTGGGCGAGCTTTTCGGAAGTCACATCGATCTTCTTTTCTTCGACGACATCCCTGATGGACAAACCGAAATTGTAGGCCTCGGTGACCTTTCCCTTGTCCATGATGCTGACCAGCCAGGGGAACTGTCTGTTTCCGGAAGACTCTTCGAGGAGCTGGAGGGTTTCGACAAAGGAGCGTGCCAGATCGCGGGAAAACCGCTCGGTCTCTGCCAGCCTGTTCATCTTTTCGGCCAGAAGGGGGTGGAGCTTGGTGATCGTCTCCGCTATGTGGTGCGCCACTGAAAACCCGATGGTCCAATTGGTGATATACGATGCAAGTTTTGCAGCGGGAATCGGACTCAACTGGGTCGCCGGACCGGGCAGAACCAGGCTGGCGTGGCGGGGAACCGCTTCCTTCCGGTTGATGGCGATGAGGAGTTCGCTCGCTCCGACAATGATATTGCTCCCGGAGAGGGTCACCGTATCCTTGTCGGTTATCCAGTATTCGATTTCACCCGTTCGCAACAAAAAGGCCCGGTCGGCAAGCTGTCCAGTCGTATACAGGGGCTCTGACACGTTTTCTCTCCTGCGGGATGGATTGTAGTGTACACCAGGCGGTCCATCCCTGGCAAGAAAAAACATGCCACCTTGAAACCTTTGCATTTCCCTTCAACGGTTTTAACAAGACAGGAAACAGCGGTTCAGCCGGCCCCGGAAGTCTCCTCGGGGTTGCTGTCGAACCAGTCCCGCATGGCACGCCACGCAAACAAGAGGCACTCCCTCCGGTTCGGTCTTGTTGAAAACGCCCCGAGGACCAGTGCCGGCTCGTCACCCAGACCCTCGACAGGTGATGCGGTTTCCCCGCTTGCCATGGCAAGCGCTCCGTCGACGATCAGCCTGGCCGCGTGAGGTTCCTTTCCGGAAAGAACCTCCACCAGGAGAGCGGCACCGGCCTGCATCAGGGAACAACCTTCCCCGTTCCAGGCGATGGCGAGCCCGTTCCGGTCTGCATCGCAACGTATCTGGAGCCGGTCTCCGCAGCTTGTGCCGGGATGCGCCTTGTCCAGAGAAAGCGTCTGGTCCAGTCCGCTGGCGGTCCGGACCAGACGCTGTAGCACTTCCCTGAGGCGGACCTCGTCACCTGTCGGGCTGTCCGGGTTCATCGAAAACCTCCCTGCAGGATCAGATCACGAACCGCATCGGCAAAGGCCTGACACTCCTCGCAGGTACTGTGGATCGCGAGACTGGCCCGGAGCAGGGAATCCACACCCAGGGCCCGCAGGCAGGGTTGAGCGCAGAGTGTGCCGGCCCGGACGGCAAAGCCCCTTTGGTCAAGCTGATCCGCTGCGTCATGGGGATGCCAGCCTGTGATGGTGCAACTGAGAATCCCCCCTCCGCAGGAGAAAATCCGTACACCATCCAGTCGTGCTAGCTCTTGATGGAGATACGCGCCCAGACCATCCTCGTATTCCGTGATCGTTTCGCGGCCGATCGCCATCAGCCAGCGGGCCGCACTCCCCATCCCGAGGATTCCCGCAATATGCGGTGTTCCCGCTTCAAACCGCGCATGACCGATCCGCACGACCATCTCGTCATCATCAACCTGGAGCGCCATCCCGCCACCGCTCTCGACACGATCCAGTCGCTCCAGAAGGTCGGGGCGAACCCAGAGCACACCACTCCCCGTCGGTCCATGCATCTTGTGCGAGGAAAAACTGGCGGCATCCACGCCGTCATTGAGGAGGTTCATGGGACCACGGGCTGCCTCCTGGGCCGCATCGACAAAAAGCACAGCACCGGCCCGATGCGCCAGATCGGCCGCACGGCGGCAATCCAGAACTGCTCCGGTCACATTGGACCGCATGGAGAGAGCAACCAGTCCGGCCGGTCGCCGCAAGGCCCGTTCAAGGGCCTCCATATCGATCCCGCCCCGAGAGTCCAGACCGACTGACTCGATCTCCGCGGCATTGCGCCTGGCCGCATCATGCCAGGGAAGGAGATTGCTGTGATGCTCGAGCCTGCTGGTCACAATCCGCCCGCTGTTCCATGCGCGGGCAAGGAGATTGATCCCTCCCGTTGTGCCCGGGACAAAAATGATTCCGGCAGGATCCTCAACACCCAGATAGCGGGCCATCACCCGCCTGACCTCCTGAACGGCGTGGGAAGCTTCTTCGGCGGCAGCGTGGGACGAGCGGCCGACGGTTCCGCACCACCCGCTGTAATACCCGCTCACGGTTTCGATGACGGTTTTGAGCTTGAGCGAGGTGGCCGCACTGTCGAGCCAGATCCGCCCCGGCGTTGCCAGGCAGGGGAAGCCGGCCCGGACTGCCCCAATCCCGGGAAAGCTCACCGGATACCGAGCTTCTTTTTGATGGTACGCAGCCGGAACGCGCTGACAAGAATCACGACCAGCATATCAATCGTCACCAGCATCAGGGCCGCAGACGAGAACCGCGCCTTACGTTCGGCCTCGGGTACGTCCTGGAAATAGAGAAAAACGACCGTGAGGATGGCCACAATCCCGCCAGTCACGAGGACACGGCCGGCACTGGCATTGGCTGCGAACCAGAGACGTTCATCGGACATGGTCGACTTGGTCCGGAATCCGTACCAGGGGTTGGGACGGACCTTGCGCATGGCAAGAGGGATCCCTCCGGCCACCAATACAAGGCCGACAACAAGATAGGCGATCAGTGTTCCCGTCATACGTTCTCCTTAAGTGGTTCTGCCTTCTCAAGGTACACAATCCGGAGGGCCCTCGTCACCCGGGAGCAATCGATCGGGACAGGAGGAACAACCAATCGGAGAGCGTATCAAGATAGAGGCAGGCGTCGTCGACCTCCATGTCCTCCCGGAGCGCGAGAACACGGCGCTCGGTCCGGCGGCAGACAGCCCGCGCCAAATCGATCCGTGCGGCCAGAGGACTGGCGGTAAAACGGACAAATCCGTTTCCGCGGGAGTCAAAGAGCCAGTCACATGCGGTTTGGAGTTTTTTGAGCCGCTCGGTAAGTCTCATGTCGCGTACCGACCCGGCCAAAAACCCCGCGATGCCGCTGCAAACATCGAGACTTTCCCCGATCAGGTCCCTGTCCCCCTGGGAAAGACCGGGCTCCGAAAGGATCAGGGCCAGATGGGCCTGAAATTCGTCAATCGTCCCAAGCGCCTCAAAAACGGGATGCACCTTGTCGAGCTCCCGTCCATCCGCCAAAGAGGATCTCTCCCTGACCTGATTTTTCCCACCCCGTCGCATACTGGCCCTCCCGGTCATAGTATATTGTACGACATGAGTCCCGATTCCCGCAAGGCCGCATTCGTCACCCTCGGCTGCCGCCTGAACCAATACGAAACCGACAGCATCGCGGGAGAACTGGCGGCAGCCGGTTTTGCCATCATCGAACAGGATACGCCCGGCGCCGATCTCTGTGTCATCAACACCTGTTCGGTCACAGGCCGCGGGGAACAAAAATCCCGCCAGGCCGTCGCCCGGATGCGCCGCCTCCATCCGGATGCCCTGATCATCATCACCGGGTGCGCCCTGGAACGGGATGCCACGGCCTTCGCGGCCGCATCCGGGGTCCTCCTGGTCGACCAGGACAGCAAGCACGGTATTGCCCGGTTGGCACTCCGGGAGCTGGAGTCCCGCTCCAATCCCGGGGTCGTCCGTGATACCGCCCCTGCCTGTATTGACCTACAGCGCGACCGGTTCGCCTTCCGGCCACCAGCGGTCTCCCTGCATACCCGGGCCACCCTCAAGGTCCAGGACGGCTGCGACAACCACTGTACCTACTGCATCGTGCCGGCTGTCCGCGGTTCCGCCCGAAGCCGTCCGGCCGGAGACTGCCTGACTGCTGCCCGGGAACTGATCGCGCTCGGGTATCACGAAATCGTGATCACGGGTGTCAATCTCCAACAGTACACTCGGGACGGGCTGGATCTGCCCTGGCTGGTCCGGGAGCTCCTTGCCATTCCAGGCGAGGTCCGCTGGAGACTTTCTTCAATCGAACCCGATGACACGACCCCGGCCATTGTCGGGCTCTTCGACAACCCCCGGCTCTGCCCCCATCTCCATCTCTGCCTCCAGAGCGGCTCTGACCGGACCCTGAAGCGGATGGGCCGGCGGTACACGGCCGGAATGTTCCTCGATATTGTCCGTGAGCTGCGCCGGATCGATCCCCTCTTCAATGTCACGGGCGATGTGATCGTCGGCTATCCCGGGGAGACGGAAAACGATTTCGATGAAACTATGGCCACTCTGGAAGAGGCCCGGCTGACCCATATCCATACCTTCCAGTTCTCCCCCCGCGAAGGGACTCCGGCGGCCGTCATGGACGATCGTGTCCCCAAGCCTGAAATGCAGCGCAGGAGCGAGGCAGTCCGCAACCTGACAGCACGCACACGGACAAGCTATCTCGAAACACTCCTCGGGCAGCGGGAAACCATCCTGGTCGAAAAGGTCGACACCGGGGAAAGGACAATCCGTGGGTATGGAGAACATTATATTCCGATCACTATGACGTTTCCCCCGCAGGTCGCACTCCCTGAAGCCAATACCTTCGTTCCCTGCCTGGTCAGCGGAACCGCACCCGGCAAACTCCAGTCACTGGCGGGCAGCCTCCCCGGAGAAAAATAGGGGGAATCCCCCATCCTCTTCCCCGTCGAATACCTGTATTATCACAGAATTCGGAGAAACATGACTGCGTCAGGCTTGCACCCCATGCCGACTGCGGTCTATCATGATCTGATGGAAGAACGGATGACACAGCAATCCCGCAGGAACACAAGGCTCGCCATCGAGATCCTGGTTCTCGCCCTGGGATCGTGTTGCATCTGGATCACCTCCTGGGCCCTCGGTTTCTTCTCCTGGCTCTCGAGTGCCACACGGGCCGCCGGAATCTTCGAGCAGGTCGCCTTCCTCCTCGCGATCTGTCTGGTCGCCATCCTGATCTTCTCCGTCCGCCGCTATCGCGACCTCAGACTGGAGATGACACGCCGCAGGGAAGCCGAAGCATTGATGCAGGATCGGGACCTGCTCTTCCGCCGCTATTTCGAACTCGGACCGATCGGGAAAGGAATCTCCGCACCGGACAAGACCTGGGTCGAGATCAATGACCATCTCTGTGCGATGTTCGGCTACTCGCGGGATGAACTGATGCAAAAGACCTGGGCAGACCTGACCTGGCCGGATGATCTCGCCAAGGATGTCGCCCACTTCGAAAGCATGATGCAGGGGCAGAGTGAGGGCTACATCATGGACAAACGCTTCCTGCGCAGTGATGGCTCGGTTCTCTACGCGAACATGGCTGTCTCCTGCATCCGCAGTCCCGAAGGCGAGGTCAACCATATCATCGCAACCTTTCTGGATGTCAGCGAACGAAAACGGGCCGAATCCCAGGTCCGGGCGCTCTCGCAGGCCCTCCTCCAGTCCCAGGAGAGGGAGCGACAGCGGATCTCGCGGGATCTCCATGACAATGTTGCCCAAGATCTCTCCTCCCTCAAGATGTCCCTCGAGACCCTGCTGGCCGACTCGCCGGAAGCCACCGCAGGAGGACAACGGCTTCCCGGAATCATCCGCGTCCTGCAGACAACGATCAACAATGTCCGGGATATCTCCTACAATCTCCGCCCGCCCGGGCTGGAACAGCTCGGCCTGATCCGGACCATGGCCCAGTTCTGCGACGACTTCACGCGGCTGCACCGCATCGACGTCGATTTCGATTCGGCCGGACTCGACTTCGCGCTGCTCGATCCGGAAACCGAGATCAACCTCTACCGCATCCTGCAGGAAGCCCTCGGCAACGTCCGGCGGCACGCCCGGGCGACGAAGGTCATCGTCCGGCTCGTCGCCTCGTGGCCGAACATCATCCTGCGCATCCAGGACAACGGCTGCGGCTTCAATGCCGGCGACGTGCTGGGCGGGGGCGGCGAAAGCGAACGGCACATGGGCCTGCGCAACATGCGCGAACGCGTGACCCTGCTCGGCGGAAAATGCACCCTGGAATCCCTGCCCGGAGAGGGCACCCGCATCCTGATTGAGATACCGCAGAAGGAGCCCGACCATGGCTGAACCGGTCCGCGTGCTGATCATCGACGACCATCCGCTCTACCGCGAAGGACTGAAGACGCTGCTCGGCCGCAGCGAGCGCTTCGGGATTTGCGCCGAAGCCGGCACGGCCAGCGAAGGGCTCGAGGCCGCCCTGGCCTGCAAGCCGCAGATCATCCTGACCGATCTCTCGCTGCCCGACCGGGGCGGCCTCGACCTGGTCGAGGAGCTGATCCAGCGCGTGCCCGACGCGAAAATCCTCGTCGTCAGCATGCACTCCAAGATCGAATACATCGCCGGCGCCTTCCAGCGCGGCGCCCTCGGCTACCTCGTCAAGGACAAGGCCGCGGAGAATCTCGTGACCGGCATCGAGGCGATCCTCGCCGGAACGCGGTTCCTCGAGGCCCCGCACTCGATGGAAGAGGTGGAAACGGTGATCAGCGGCACCCATGCCGGCGTCAACCGCCAGGTCGCCTACAGCCTGCTCTCGCCGCGCGAACAGGAGGTGCTCCGGCTTCTCGCCGAGGGGCTCTCCAACAAGGAGGTCGCCGACCGCCTGTTCATCAGCACGAAGACCGCCGAACACCACCGGGCGAACATCATGGCCAAGCTCGATGTCCACAACATGGTCGAACTGGTCCGCTACGCGGCCCGTCTCGGCCTCGTCGACATGCAAAGCTGGCGCGACTGAATGGTTGTTCCTGTAAGGTGTGTTCCTCCTGCTCGTCGGAACGGTTCAATCTGTCGGAACGGTTCAATCTGAACCGCGCCGCGAGGCGCAGACCACTTCCACCACCCGGGAAATGGTTGTTCCTGCAAGGTGTGTTCCTCCTGCTCGTCGGAACGGTTCAATCCGTCGGAACGGTTCAATCTAACCCGCGCCGCGAAGCGCAGGACATTTTAGCCGTAAAAGCAACAACCGCCAGCCCGGTCAGGTTTGAAAAAACCCGACGGCAGGGCGCAAACCGCCACGTCGTCGGGTAAATGGTCTTTGCCGGAGAACGGTTGTTCCCCCAGCCGCCGGAACGATCCGAACGGAAGCGCGTCGCGTGGCGCGAACCGGACCGTCCCTCGCCGGGTCAGGCGCTCTTGCGGCGGAAGGGCCGGCCGAACAGGCCGCCCAGGATGCTGCCCAGTTCGCGCAGGCCGAAGGAAAGCGGCTTGTTGTTGACCAGGGATTCGGAGACGACGCAATAGACGCCGCAGCCTTTCTGGCAGGGCTTTTTGCAGTTGTTGGCCTTGAGATCCTTCTTCGTCAGCGCGAGAATGTCGGTCCCCGGCCGGCGCTGCATGCTGCAGAGCCAGAACTCGCCGCGGGCCGAAACAAAGAGGAACTTGTACCCGGCCAGGCATTTCCATCGGTAGTTGTTCTTCTCCGTCAGGTTCTTCTGGTAGCGCAGGACATTGAACATCGTACGGATGTTGCGGCCGTTCTTCTTCTCGCGGATCTGCCAGTCGATGAAATCGCCGAGGGCCTTCCGGTCACCCTGTTCGACCGTGTATTCGCCGGCGGTGCCGGCGTGGATCAGGTGGGCCTTGATCGAGAGCCCCTTCTCCCGGGCCCAGGCGAACACCTCGGGCAGCTGGGGCAGTGATTCCTTGAACAGGACGCTGGTCAGGTGCAGCGGAATCTTCGAGGCCCGCAGCATCATGAGCTTCGGTTCGACCAGCCGGATACACTTCTTCGTCGACTCGGTCGGATCCATGCTGTCGATCGAGACGTGGATCGAATCGAGCCCGGCATCCTCGAGCCCGGCGACCAGTTCCGGCGTCAGCAGGAAGGCGTTCGAGGACATGCTGCAACCCATCTTCTTCGACTTGATGTACCGGACGATCTCGACGATGTCCGGGTGCTTGAGCGGCTCGCCGCCCTGGATGCCGATCCGCATGCAGCCCAGGTCGGCCAGCTTGTCGACCCAGCGCTTGACCGTGGCCAGGTCCGGATGCGGAATCGTATTGTCGAATTCGGTGCAATAGCCGCAGTGAAGATTGCACTGTTCGGTGACATAAAGATGGCAGGCAACGGGACGGCTGTCGAAAATCCGTTTGATGCGGCGGAATATCTGCACGGGTGAACCTCTCACGATGGGCTTTTCTTTTCCAAAAATAACGCCGGTCCGCCGGTCCGTATCAAACAAAATGCCCGGGACAGACCGGAAAAAACTGACCGGCCCGCGACCGGAAGCGATACCTTTACGGAACAAAGACCCCGGACGGTTGCCCCATGCCCCGAAAACCCGAATCCGTACCGAAAGCGCCCTTCATCCGGCGCATTGCGATCCTGCTCAACGCCCGCCTGCCCTCGCACCACACCGACACGCAGCAGGTCATGAAAAACGCCGCTGCCCTGACCGCGAACGGCCTCCGCGTGACCGTCTTTGTCCCGCAGCGCGGCCGCTACCTGTTCCGCCGCGGCAGCACGTTCCGCCGCGTCATTCATGAATATTACAATATTCCCGAAGAACTCGACGTCCGCGGCGTCCGGGCCCTGCCCGCCGGCCGCTTCCGTCCGGAAAAACTGACCCACGCGCTTCTCGTCCCGTTTCTCGTCCTGTTCCGCCGCATCCCGATCCTCTACACCCGCGAGCCGCTGGCCGCCCTGCTCGGCCTCCTCCTCGGGCGCCGCGTCATCTTCGAAACCTACCGCTGCCTCGGCGACGAATACCCGCGGCTGATCCGCTTCATGGGCCGCTTCGCCCGCGGACGGCGCTTCCTCGGCGTGATCACCCACAGCCGCTTCGCCGCGGCCTCCTTCGAGCGGGCCGGTTTTCCCGCGGACAGGCTCGCCCCGTTCCACAACGGATACGCCCCGACGGACATGGAACCGGTCCTCGACCGGACCGCGGCCCGCCGCGCGACCGGCCTGCCCCCGAAGAAATTCCTGCTGGTCTACACCGGCAACATGCAGGCCAACAAGGGGGTCGAGGCCCTGCTCGACCTGGCCGCGGCCTGCCCCGGCGAAACCTTCGTCCTTGTCGGCGGCACCCCGGCCGATCTCGAACGGCTCGGGAAAATCGCCCGCGAGCGGCATTTGAAGAACGTCATCTTCACCGGCATGAAACCGGTCGGCGACGTGCCGAAGTACCTCTACGCGGCCGATGTCCTCCTCGTCCCGCCGACCTCGGCCCCGCTCTTGCTCTACGGACGGACGGTTCTCCCGTTCAAGACCTTCCTGTACATGGCGGCCGGCCGGCCGATTCTCGGACCGGACCTGCCCGACCTGCGCGAGGTCCTGACACCACGCTCTGCCGTCCTGGTCACGCCGGACGACACACGGGCAGCGGCCAAGGCCCTGGAGAAACTGGCCGGGGACCCTGCCCTCTGCAAAAAGATCGGCTCCGCCTCGGCCAAAGCCGCTGCCGGTCTGACCTGGGATGAACGCGGGAAACGGATTGCAGGCTGGATAGCCGAACGCTACCACGCATCCCTGACACGGTCCGCCAGAAAATGAGGCGTCAACCCGGTGTGGCAGTCCGGGCAGAGATGTCCCGCATGAAGGACTGATAGGTCCCGTCCGGCATCCGTCTGGATGACATTTCGATCGTGATGATCCGTCCGTCCCTGCGCCGGATATCCCGTGTCGCGGTGATGATTCCTCCGGCGTTCAAGGTATCGTAATCCAGAGGCCGTCCGGTGAGGGTTTCGGGTTTGAAGATATCCCGGATGTTCATGTTCAGCAATTCTGCCCTGTCATACCCGGTCAAATCACAGGCCTTGGTATTGACCGAAACAATGTCTCCCGTCGGGCTCCCCCTGAAAAACGCATCGGGAGCCAGGTCCAGGAGGAGGGCCAGTTGCTGTTCGCCAGCCTCCGCCCGTTCCTTGGCCTGAAGGAGTTCCTCATGCTGTGCCGCCACCTCGGTGATATCCTCTGAGATCAGCACGACCCTGTGCACACTCTCCCGAAGCACGATCGGGAACAGGACGGATCGGACCACGCGCTTCCGGCCCTCGAATCCGTTGTCATGCGGGTCGTATTCCATGTCCGGCAGGATGACGGATTCCCCCCGGAAGACCCGCTCGACATACACCAGAAGTCCATTGGACCTGAATGTCGCATCCTCGTAGAGGTTATAGATTCCCACGACCCGGGAAGCCGTCGTCTGCCAGAGATTTTCCCAGGCATGATTGACCATCAGAATCGTTCCTGAGGAGTCAAAAACCTGCATCCCGACAGGGGCCTGTTCGAAGATGCTCCTGAAAAACCGCTCCTGCTCATCCGCACGTTCCCTGGCCTCATGGAGCCTGAAGGCCATCCGGATGGATGCCAACAGAACCGCGCTATTGCTCGTCTTGACGATGTACCCGTAGGATGTGATGCTCTCGGTCCGTGTCACAATCTCCGGTTCGGTATGGCTCGAAAGGAAGATGAGCGGTATATCGCGTTCGGCAAGGATCCGCCTGGCTGCCTCGGTCCCGTCCATCCCCGGTCCGAGATCGACATCCATGAGGACAAGATCCACGTCTCTTGAGAGAGCCAGATCGACAGCCTTTGGACCGGACCCGGCCGTCATCACGGAATATCCGGCATCCTGAAGATACATCTCCTCCATGGCTGCGGTCATGGGATCATCTTCGACCAGCAGGATACGTCTTTCGCCCGACACGGATACCACCTTGCGTATTGACATCATCCTGCACGACCGGCGGTATTCTTGTCAAGCCAGTTTTCTTCAAATGGGATGCGCACGCCGGAATATTTTCCGACCGGATCAGGCCGTTCCGATGCGGGCCATGCCCAGACAGATCCCGTCCAGATAGAAAACGGCAAATTGTCCGGGGGCACAGCCGGCGTCTTTCCCGTCCAGCAGGTGGACCCGGCCGGTTCCGGGGAGACCGCTGTCCAGTTCGAGGCTGCAGGCAAACATGGTCGGACCGTGCCTGAGCTTGCAGCGTAAACCGGCACCGGCGGCCGGGGCCTGCTGTATCCAGTGGATCTCTTCGACGGGAAAGCTGCTGACCTGGGCGACCTGATAATTGTCGGCATGGACCACTTCGATGGTATTGGTCGCGATATCCTTGCGAACAACGAACCATGGCCCACCGGAGAGTCCGAGTCCGGTCCGCTGTCCGATGGTGTGGAACCAATAGCCCGCATGCTCGCCCAAAACCCGGCCGGTGCCCTGCTCGACAATTTTTCCGGTGCATTCGCCCAGATAGCTTTTGGCAAAATCCCTGAATTTGATCTTCCCCAAAAAGCAGATCCCCTGGCTGTCCTTGCGTCCGGCCGGAGGGAGACCGTACTCGGCCGCGAGACGCCTGACCTCGCTTTTGTGGAGATCTCCGACGGGAAAGAGCGTCCTCTCCAACTGGGCCG
>DAIREN010000077.1:8433-12520 GCA_036795535.1 Spirochaetota bacterium | reverse complement strand
GTCCCCAGGACGATCAGTTCTCCCCCGCGATTGTCCGCAACATCCATCAGCACATTGACCTTCTGCTTGCGGATGTCATGGAGCTTGCGCTGAACGAGGAGTTTTTTTTGCATCAAATCGGTGTGGCTCGTGACCAGCTCTTCGGGGAGAGTCCCGTCTTCCTGGCGGGCTTTTTCCATTTTTTCGAGGACACCGTCGATCTTCTCCAGAGCCCGGGTGAATTTCTGCAATTCCTCCGTCAGGCTGTTGAGTTGCTCCATCTGGAAGAAGTCCATCCCGATCGTGACTTCCGTCTTTGTTCCCGAGGAGGATCCGAGTTCCTTGACCTCGATCAGGTTGCGGGCGATGGTATGTCCGCCGATGATCTGCCCTTTTTCCTTTTTACAGATGATCGAGTCGCCTGCGGCAATCTCGCTGAGCATGGCTGCCCTGTCGATCGTGATCGTCTGGTTGGCGATGATGCTTGCGTTCTCGGCGAAACGGACGACCACATTGTTCCCGGCCCTGAGGCCACCGGCTGAGCGGGCGATGACACCCCCTTTGACATAGATGTCCCGGCCCGCGATGAGGTGGGCCGCGCTGACCGTGCCCCGGACCTCGATATCGCCACCGGCCTTGACGGTGAAATCGTCGTTGACATTGCCTTTGACGAGGACGTTTCCCACAAAGTCGATGTTTCCCACCGTCATGTCGACGTTTTTTTCGACAACAAAGAGCGGTTCGACATCCAGGAGTCCGTCGGAGAAGATGACCTGTCCGCTGATTTTTGAGTAGTACTCGGTATGGCCCTTTTCGTTCTGTCTGGGGTCGATGTTCTTGCCAAGCTTGATATCGACCGGGTTCCCGTCCGTGCCCGGGATGGTTTCGCCTGTAACCGTCATTCCGTCGGAAATCTTTTTCTGGGCCGGGAACTGGACGGCGATCAGGGTATTATCGTCAATATTGATGATGGAGTCTTTTTCGCGATAATCGACACGTCCGCCATCTTTTTCCACCGGTTCATTGGACCCCTGCATCCGGATCTTGAACATGATTTTGCCGTCCGAGCCGTTGACCGGCTTGGTTCCCCTGGCGACGGGGAGGCGGGAAAGGGGCATTTTGTCGGCCTCGCACTTGGTGATGGCATCCTCGAGCATGCGCTCGTTCACACCATTGGTGATGCCGGCCTTCGTCAGTGCCTCGCGGGCGATACCCATGTCGAGCTTGAGCCCATCGCCGACCGACGGGATCAGGTTGACAAAGGCATTCATCTTTTCGTCGTCGAGCTCGATCTGGATTTCGGCATCGGCATAGGCCTTGACGAGGATCGCGGAATCGTAGAGGTAGACGATACCGTCGAGTTCGGGGACGATCAGGTCGCCGGCGCGTTTGGTGTTGCGCCTTGTCTCGATCTGGAGACTCTTGACATCGGCGGCCTTGATTTCTTCCCCTCTGACGGTCATGCCGTTTCTTCCCGAGATGGCCGGTTTGAGCTGCAGAAGCGGCATTCCCTTGACAGCCCGTCCGATGGCAACGACATCCGTCATGTCGATCGTTCCGCGGAATTCGGAGGGATCGACTTTTTCGAATTTTGTGATGATCTCGGCGTTTTGCCCTTCCTCGACATCCCGGCCCGTTGCAATCTCGAAATCCGTGACCGGCCGGTTTTTTTCGGAAACCTCGAGCACGACCATTTGTAGACGTTTTTTGTCAATTCCCCAGATAACACCCTTGCGTTTGAGATATTCCTCCAGAACCCGGGTATTGGGAGCCCGTCCGCCGTTTTTGGGCGGGGTGACCGAGAGCCAGGCATGCATCCCGTCTTCCGCGACCGTCAGGGCGACTTTGGAATCGACTCTGGTTGTGTCCACCGGCTCGGCCTCGGCGACTGGCTCGGGTTCATCCGGCTCCGGAGCCGGGTCCGGTTCTTCCACGATTTTCGTTTTCGAGGCGGATTCAAAAACCGACTTGTCGGCATTTGTCCGCTCGATCTCTTCGAGGATCCGTTCACGGATTTCCGGCGGTTTGTCCTTGAGTTGTTCAAGGAGGGCATCCATCTCGGCCTGATGTGCCGCATCCTGTTCGCGGGCGAGGCGAACGACTTCGTCCGGTGAACTCCGGAGATCAAGTCCGAGGTCAATCTGCATCTCGATCTGCATTTTCTTGAGATCGTCCTCGGGCAGGTCGATACCGTCGGCCATCCGTTTGATGCGTTTGGCGTCCTTGCCGGGATCAGGCTGGGCCATGATCCTTCCTCCTTGTTGCGGGGGATTTGCGTCCTTGGAATATGTCCGCAGACTCCCGGGTGTCATTGTACCGGAATTCGGAGATGAGTGCAAATTTTCTTCATTCGCGGAATACCGGCGCGGTTCTCCCCGGTGCAGCAAAGAGGGAGTACAAGAGTGGAACAGAACGCCGGGATACATGAGACACAATCGTGATATTGTGGTGGCACTCCCGGAGTCCCATTCAAAAAATGCAAGAGTCCAACCCGGAGTCCGCGGATCAGAGAATGGCGAGGAGGAGCAGGCCGATTCCCAGTGCACACGCCAGGGCAAGAACGACTTGTAGATTGCGTGAGCGTGTTTTTCGGGGTGGCGGCCGGAGTTTGCCGAGGGGAACAACCCCGCGCCGCGTGTGGAGAACCGCGGGCTTGGCCGAGAGATCCAGGATCCATTCCAGTTTGGGGTACTCCGGAAAGAGGGCGACCGCCTGGAGCGGTTGGCGGCTGGCGGCCAGAACGGGTTCCTCCAGATCATTAACGAGGAGCCAGTCCAGAGGAATCATCCGCTTCCGGGTATAACTGTAGAGTCCCGCTTGCGGGGATATTCTGGAGCCGGGGATGGATGCGAGAAAGAATTCGGGGGTGGCGGGCATGCTGGATTCCGTAGTATTATATGCTCCATGTGTTGCCGCCAGTCTACACCCGCACAGGTGATCAGACAAGGGGGCAGAATCCTGTTTTCCGGTGGACCGGAAACCACGAAAGGCGGGCAGAAACGATGCCGCTTGTCCTGCGAAAGGCCGAGACCAAGGCCGATATGAAGCGTTTTATGATGTTCCCGTACATGTTGTATAAAGACGCCCCAAAATGGAACGGGCAACTCCTGATCGACCGCAAGATGCATTTTGACCGGAAGAAGAATCCCTTTTTCCAGCACTCCCCCGATGTCGAGTTTTTTCTTGCGGAGCGGGATGGCATCCTCTGTGGAACAATCTGTGTTTTGGTGAACGAGCGACACAATTCGTTCCATGATGAGAACATCGCATTTTTTGGTCATTTTGAATTTATTGACGACAAAGAGGTCTCGCGGGCCCTCTTCGAGACGGCCCTGGCCTGGGCTCGTGCCCGCGGGAAGACGGCCCTGCGCGGACCGGCCAGCTATTCTTCAAATGAAGAATGGGGGCTTCTGGTTGATGGATTTGAGCATGATAACTCGATTATCATGGCCTGGAACTTCCCATATTACAAGGAGCATTACGAGTCTTTCGGGCTGGTCAAGGCGAAGGATCTGATTTCTTTCAGTATGGACGTGACAACTGCCGAGGTTCCCGAAAAGGTTGTGCGGATTGCGGGAAAGTCCATGGTGCGTAGCGGAGTCAGTATCCGGAATGTCAACAAGCGGAAGTTTGCCGACGAGGTCCAGCGCTTTCGGGACCTGTACAATGCCTGCTGGGAAAAAAACTGGGGTTTTGTGCCGGAGACAGACGAAGAGTTCAGTGCGACGGCCCAGGGTTTGCGCATACTGATCAACCCCAGGGTTTTGTTTTTTGTCGATAACAGCGAGGGGCGGACTGTTGCCCTTCAGCTTTGCCTGCCTGACCTTGCACCGGTCTTCAAAAAAATCCGCTATCGCCTCTTTCCGTTCGGGCTGTTCAGACTGCTTGCCGGGCGCAACAAGCCAAAACGGTTGCGCCTGATCACGACCGGTATCCTGCCGGATTATCGCAAAATCGGGATTGATGCTGTTCTGTACAGCAACATGCTGGCCGCCGCAAAAAAGATGGGGGTTGTCAGTGGGGATATCTCATGGCAGCTTGAGGATAATTTCCTGATCAATGAAGCAATCCGTACCATGGGCGGAGTTTTGTACAAGACACACAGGGT
>DAIREN010000077.1:0-8333 GCA_036795535.1 Spirochaetota bacterium | reverse complement strand
TGATCAATGAAGCAATCCGTACCATGGGCGGAGTTTTGTACAAGACACACAGGGTCTACGACCGTACGCTCTGAGTGGGACCAGGATCCATGGAAGCTGCATCCACTCCGTATTTGCCATGCATCTCCCTTAATGAGGGTTTTGCCCTGGCTGCGGGGTTGGGATGCCTCCCTGATATCCGGTTGCTGCCGGACAGATGATGTTTCCGCAGCGAAGGGGAACATTCAGATTGCGTCGGGGCTGGCCCTGATTACAGAAAGGAGCACGAGAATGGCAACGATTAAGGAACGACTCGCAGAACAGGGGCTTTCGCTCCCCAAGGCAGGCCCGGCACTTGGGGCGTACGTGGATGTTGCGCTGACGGGGAACCTGGCATTCGTGTCGGGGAAGCTCCCCATACGTGAAGAAGGGGGGCTTCTGTATACCGGCAAACTGGGCAAGGATGTGACAATCGAGCAGGGATACGAGGCAGCCCGTCTGTGTGCCCTTCATATCCTTGCCTGCCTTGAGGCGGCGGTGGGCGATCTTGGAAAGATCAAGCGGATTGTTCGCCTGGGCGGGTATGTCGCGGCCAGTGAAGGTTTTGTGGATGCTCCCAAGGTCGTGAACGGCGCATCCGAACTCTTCATCACCCTGATGGGGGATGCCGGGAGACATAGCCGGGCCGCTATCGGTGTTGCATCCCTTCCCATGAACGCCCCGGTCGAAGTGGATGCTGTTGTCGAGGTTGAAGCGTGAGCGAAGACCAGGTTGCCTGCGGGTATTGCGGAACCGACAGCCGGGCAGGGCAGCATCTCTGCCCCGTCTGTGGTGTGGCACTCCCCTTGGTTGACGGGGGCACGGACTGGGAGCGCCGGCGGGAGCTTGGTCTGGCCTCCGCCTTTGTACGGACTGTCGGGGGCGTCTTCCGGTCACCGTCAACAGTGTTTGCCTCTCTACGTGGCGGTGTCTCGCATCTTGGCGCTGTCCTCCTGGCGGTCATTCTCGGGTTCTTCAGCAGTCTGATCCAGGCCATCTGGACCATGGCCCTCGTTCCGGGCGAGACCAAGGCTGCCTTTGCCGAACTTCTCAAGAACTTCACCGTGGAACCCATACCGCAGGCTGCGTTGGATGATATTTTCCGTGTGATCATGCTGGGCCAAGTCGCGCTCTCGCCCATTTTCTCGATCCTGGCTCTCTATCTTGAAGCCGGATTGATCTGGTTGGCACTCTCGATCGCCCGGGTCCAGGGGCTCCGGTTTTCGATGGTGCTGCTTCTTGTTGCCCTCTCCGAAATTTCCGGGCTTGCGGTCGTCATTCCCCAGATTGGGGGGATGCTCGCCATGGTGCTGGGTGTTGTCTTCCTGACAACCGGTCTCGGGGTTCGCTTCCGGTTGACGACGGGCAAGGCATTGGCCTGTGCACTGGCTCCGCCCGTTGTTCTCATGCTGTTCTTTGTCCTTGGGACGGGAGCGCTTTCGGCCATCGGTTGAGCATGGGACTTTTCTCTCAAATTTGAGAATTCTCATTTTGAGAATTCATTTTCTCAAATTTGAGAATTTTTGAGTCTGTACCATGGTGTTTCCTGGGGTGCACACAGCTTTTTTGGACTGGGAACAGTCTCCTTTCCTGCGATAGGCTGGTTGAATTCCTGAAAAATCGCTCGAATTCGCGTTTTTTCCTCAAAAATTTGTAAAATCTCAAAATATTTGCGAGCTGGCATGGGAATTGCTATAAATGGGGTTGTAGTGCAGCTGGTCAGACAACACGTCAGGCAACACGGTATTACACCAGGCTTGAACGGAAGAGGGGAGTAACACAGCTTTTCAACCAGGACAACAGAGCTTATCCAAACATGTCGCACAACTGCTTTTCACCAGTCAGACAGCATGCTTTGCAACGGTTGACTCCCCTTGAGGTTCGGCAGCACAACACCAGATTTTCTCAATGTACCTCCTTTTATCTAGAGAGACCCGCTGCGTTGCTCGGGTCTCTTTTTTTGAGTAGTCTTGCAGGACGTTTTTTCAGGGGGCGGACATGAGGATCCGGTTGTGGATTGTGCTTTTGGGCATGCTGGGCATGACAGGCTGCACGGACATCGAGACTGTCTACGCTTCCACCGTCAAGGGCTTCGGGCGTTTCCTTGAAGCAGTGAGTGCGGTGCATCTGCAGCCTGGACTGGAACGGCCGCACCTCGACATGGTCACCTTCCTCGAGGGTGACGGGGATACACTGCTGGATGGCCTGGACGCGCTGGCACGGCTCCGGAGTCAGGATTCTCCGCGATTCTGGCAGCTTTTTGAGGTCAACAGGGCCGGGATCATCGCCGTCTTCAGAAAGATGGACGGGATTGACAGGAGGGAACGGCTTCTCCTGGGTGCCTTTACCCGGGTCTTTGCTCCGAGGGAAGAGCCGCTCGAGATGGTCCGCTATGCGTGGGACAGACAGATGCTGGAGACCTGGATCACGCTCCTTCTGCGGGAGTCGCGCAGTGTGCTTCGCTGACCTGCAGTTTATGGAACGGAATGAAAACGCCGATAGAGAAAACAATGCGCCTGCACAGCGGCGGATGAGTCTCTATCTTGAGGGAGAGAACATGGTTGTTCGATATCTGGCGTTCTTCGTCCTGCTGACTGCGGCATTGTGTTTCGGAGCCTGTGAGGAGATTCATACGGTTCTTGCCTACCGGACCCCGATTTTTATTGAAGGAACACCGGAAGCCCTGCCGGTTGATGCAAAGACGGTGATCAGCGCTGCCATCCTGACCAATTCCGGCTGGGTGCCGATGCAACCCTACAGCGAGCTTCCCGAGAAATTCGCCGTTCAGACCGGCATCAAGGACAGGGTGCAGGTCATCATGGAACACCGGGGTGTGCTGGATGTCTATCCCGGGAGTCTGGTTGTCATCAACGATTGCACGCTTTCCAACGTAACCGTTCTCCAGGGCAAATGCGCCTTCATGCCTCTGGTCAAGCCGTTGGCGGATGCGTACAACGCCTTGAAGACCGATGCCGAACGGGTGGAATTTATCCGGCAGATCAAGCGGCGCTATCTCGAAGAAAAGAACAACTTGTTCTTTGTCAAGAACCCCTTTGTCATCGAGACCACGTTTTCGTCCCAGGCCGCACCCAAGGGGAAGAGTTTTTCCATCATTGTTGATTCGAACCATGTCCTCGATTTTGGAGATTTCAAGCTGGATAAACTCAAGCCGTCCTTTGCACTGATCCGGTCGAATGCGGCTTCGGGTGAAGGATATCGGTATATGGCTGTCACCGGGCTGGATATCTACGAGAACGCGGACAAATTGCATTTTACGGCTGCGGCCAAGGATGTTGCTGGAAACTGGGTCAAGATGCGGACCTATATTCCGACTGAAGCCTGGCGGGCTTCGCTGCTGAATGGAACCAGCGTCAATGCCGGGACGCAGCCGGTCAGTGAGCAAAGCGATATTTTTGTCCGGCGCTACCGGGAACGGCTCAACCTCAAGATGCAGAACCCGGCGTTCAAGCGCTCCTATCTTGCGTCGTTGGAGCAGCAGAACAGGCAGATCGGGTTCTACTGGAAGTCACAGCAGGTCCTGCGACAGAGCGCCCTGATTGCCAGCAAGGAGCGGGACTTTACACGGATTTTTGCGACGGTCAGCCCGGTCAAGTACTGGAACGGAAACTTTGCCGTCCCGGCAACCGGAGTGATCACCTCCGGATTCGGGCATTACCGCTGGTACTATGGTGGCTTTTCCTCGGTCCATCGGGCAATCGACATTGCCAACGTTGTGGGAACCTCGATCCATGCACCCAATGCGGGCAAGGTCGTCTATGTCGGGAATACGCCGGACAGGGGAAACAATATTGTGATCGACCACGGGCTGGGTGTCTACACCTGCCTCTTCCATCTTGCCGAGATGTTTGTAGAGAACGGAGACGTAGTCCGCAAGGGTGACGTTGTAGCCTCGCTCGGCAATACGGGACTGTCGAGCGGGCCTCACGTTCACTGGGAGATGGTGGTCAATGGCCGGAGGGTCAATCCTCTGGACTGGACCAGCCGCAAGTACTAGCCATTGCTGCGATCGAGGCGCTTTTTGGCTTCATCAACTTCTCTCTGGGCCTCGTTGAGAAGGTCGATCGCCCGTTTGCGAAGCTCGGCCTGCTTGATCAGGACCTGGGAGAAAAAGATTCCGCGATCCAGCCAGGGGAGGCTTTCCCGATACTGGCCGACGTTGTAGAGTTCTTCACCCTTTGTCTGGTTGTCCGTCATCAGCTGCTGGACTTCCTTTTGCGGTCGACCGAGGTAGTCTTCCATTTTCATTTGACCGCCATTGACATCGACAGCCGTTTGGCCAACGAGAGGCAGTGTGACAGCCAAGGCGATCAGCGAGAGTCGCAGGCTTTTTCCAAACATGGACATGTATTCCTCCTGAGTGATATTGTATCCGGCCCGACAGCGGGGGCCGGACGATGTTACGGATTTTTCAGGTCCGGTTGCCCCGTTGTTTCGAGAACGGACATCCAGAGTTTTTTGGCCGGGTCGATCATCTTGCGGCTGCTGATGGCAGCCTGGATCGGGAGGTGGACAAACATGTTGTTCCAGAGCCCGACGAGCATGTCGGTCTTGCCGGCCATACCGGCATGGACAGCCATTTGTCCCAGGAAGCCGCAAAAGACGGAGTCATTGGGAATGGCCGGGACACTGCGGATGATGTAACTGGGGTCGATGTACTTGATGGTGAAATCCGTCCCGGAATCGCGCAGGAATGCATCAATCCTTTCCTTGAGGAAGAGGCCGATATCACCGAGTTTGCGGTTTCCGGATTTGTCGGTTCCCGAGACTTCATCAAAGAATTTTTGCCCGGCTCCTTCGGCTACGACAATCACGGCATGCCCGCGCTTGGCCAGCCGCTTGCGTAACGCCGTGAGCAGGCCGTTTTCGCCCTCCAGATCAAAATCGACCTCGGGAATCAGGCAGAAATTGGCATCCCGGTTGGCCAGGACGGCATTGGCGGCGATAAATCCGGAATGACGCCCCATCAGCTTGACCAGGCCGATCCCGTTCCGGGCGGCATGCGCTTCGGTATGGGCGGAAGCGATGGCGGTCACGGCAGTGGCAAAGGCGGTTTCGAAGCCGAAGGACTTGGCGACAAAATTGATGTCGTTGTCGATGGTTTTGGGGATGGCGATCACGCTTCGTTTCAGTCCGCGTGCCAGGATCTCCTGGGCGATGGCATGGGCGGCGCGAAGAGTACCGTCTCCACCGATCGCGAAGAGGATGTCGATCCCGCGGTTCTCGAGGAAATCGACCATCTCCCCGATATCCTGGGCCCCCCGTGAACTTCCGAGGATGGACCCGCCCTGTTCGTGGATCTTGTCCACCACTTCTGGGGTCAGGGAGAGGGGTTCGTGGCGATGGCGTTCGACCAGTCCCTCGTAGCCCCAGCGGATCCCGAGGATGTCCCGGCACCCGTAGGTGTGCCAGAGGTTCATCACAATGGCCCGGATCACATCATTGATACCCGGGCAGAGGCCGCCACAGGTGACGATCGCGGCTCTGGAATCAAGGGGTTCGAAAAAGAGATCTTCGCGGGGGCCGGCCAGTTCAAGCAGAATCGGGTCATACTCACCGGTCCGGGCTTTTTCGTGGGCTTCGACGGAGACATCCAGAATGATCCTGTCGCTGTCTGTCGAGAAATTCGTCACCAGGGGGCTCGGAAAGCGTGCCGGGAGGAGTTGGGTGATTGTGGGATCAAAGTGCGGCGTATCAAGCATCTCGCAAGCCACCTCCGGAAGCATCCGTTTTGAATGCTTGAAGTATATCCTTTTTTTGCATGAAGCGCTACCGGTTATGCTTTTTGGTCCGATCAGGACGGGATTTATGCAGCGAGTGTGTGTCATTTATGGAGGAATGGTGTAGACCAAAGGGAATGCGAGTTCCAGGTGCGGTGGCGTCTGTTCCACCGGGGAATACGGGGTGAGTGCAATGTGGAAACGAATCCTGACAGGTATGCTGGCCGTTTTCATGGCTTGCGGTGTGGTGTATGGTTTCAACGACGATGATGTTGGGGGCGAGCGGAGGGTGCACATCATTCTGCACGATTCCTCCGATGTCGAATGGGCGGATCTTTTGGTCGACGGACAATCACGCGGGGTTGTCCGCAAGGGAAGCCCGCTCATCCTGATGATGCAGGGTGGATCAAGCTATCTCTTTCGGGTGACCCGGACCTGGAATGGCCGGGTCTATGTCCGCGAAAAACTCCAGCGGATCGAGCCGGGCGCGGGTGCCCAGTGGATCGTCCTCATGCCCGAGATCCAGGACCGTGATGGCGCAGAGTCCCGTGGACATATCAATATCACGCTTCCCCAGGCATCTCCGGTCGCCTGGGTCAATCTTGCCATCAATGATGTGGCTTACGGGGTCATGCGGCGGGGTGAGACGCGCCGGTTCTGGCTCAAGGCCGGGATGACGCACAAGATCCGGCTGGAGCGTGAGTGGAAAAACAAGACCTGGGTGTTCGAACATGAAGTTCAGGTTGAGGACGGACAAACCGTGCGCCTTGATGCGCGGATGCAGGCCGAATAAACCGTGCGCCTTGATGCGCGGATGCAGGCCGAATAAACCGTGCGCATTCCCGGATTCTTCGGGATAACGCACCATGGTGTCGGGGCCGGGTTCTGCAGGGTTTGTATGGATATCGACGATATCCTCTTGGAAATCGGCCGTGAGACCAGTGCTCGCTTGATCAGGCCTGTGCGGACCAGGGACGTCTCCGCAATCCCGCAGGCCAAGACGGTTGTCTGTGGACTGGAGACTGTTCCCCATAAAGACGTTGTTCCATAGCATGGAAGAGCAGGAATGATTTGGTCCGGGCTGGACACCATGGTGTTGACGCCCATCTGTGCCCTGACCGTATCAAAAGAAGCGGCTTTACTTGATTTGGGGATATCGGTAGAATATGGACTTGAAGGGCGAGAGCGCCACTATCAGGAAGGAGTGACGGTAACGATGGCAGGTGAGATCAAGTACCATATCAGATTGTCGAGCGAGATGGTGGAGGGTGCGACCTATGCGATCCTCCCCGGCGATCCGGGACGTGTGGAGAAAACGGCACGTCATATTGACCCCGCGGGGGCGAAGTTTCTTGCTGCCAACAGGGAGTACACCTCCTGGTTGGCCAATCTTGACGGGAAAAAGGTCCTTGTCTGCTCGACCGGTATCGGTGGTCCGTCGACGTCGATCGCGATCGAGGAACTGGCATCGATCGGGTTCAAAAACTTTTACCGGATCGGGACAACCGGGGTCATCCAGCCCGGGATCAAACTCCCTTCGATCATCATCACGACCGGGTCGGTGCGGCTTGACGGGGCATCCACCCACTACGCCCCGATCGAGTACCCTGCTGTGGCCGATTACGAACTGACCTCGGCCCTTGTCGAGGCGGCCAAGGCCATCGATGTCGAATACCACGTCGGAATCACGGCGTCCTCCGATACCTTCTATCCCGGACAGGAACGCTATGACACATTCTCCGGCTATGTTCCGCGCCGGTTCCAGAACACGCTGCAGGAATGGCAAAAGCTGCATGTTCTCAACTACGAGATGGAGTCGGCCACCCTCCTGACGATGGCCAGCTGTTTTGGTCTGCGGGCCGGCATGGTGGCCTCGGCCATCGTTTCGCGGATTGACGGCGAAACTCCCAATGACGAAGAGCTCAAGCGCGCCGAGGAGAATCTGGCCAAGGTGATCCGCAAGGCGCTCCAGATCCGGCTTTCACGCGAATAACGTTGTGTGATGCCTGGACAATGCCGGCTCGGTCCCCCGCGGGGTGATGAAGCCGGCTTTTTTGTCTCCCGAAAGCGGGTCAATTCCCGGGAGTTTTCAGGGCCGAGAGAACGACGGATTCGGGGATGTTGGCATGTCCCGTCCAGCGGATGATGCCCTGTCGGTCAATCACGGCCATCCAGGGAATGGCTGCGATCGTGTACCAAGGACCTGTCTTCCACCCGTCGGTGTAGAGGGCGGACGGGAATCTGTAGCCATGATCGCGGAGCCAGGCAATATCGGTCTCCCGCTCAGGGGACATGCCGACCGGGATGACGACCAGACCACGTGCGCCATACTGCTGGCTGAGCCTGACAAGATCGGGCATATTGCGCTTGCAGGGGGCGCACCATGTGGCCCAAAACGATATGATGACGACCTTTCCGCGGAACATCGAGAGGGAGAGGTATTGGCCGTCAGCGGTACTGGCCGTGAAGTCCGGAGTCGGTTGCCCGACGGTCTGGGCCCGGAGGGAGAGGGTGCAGGCGAGGACCAGCCAGAGTGCCAGCGTCTTCATGGGTTTTCACCTCCCTGCAATTCAAGTC
>DAIREN010000076.1:0-12526 GCA_036795535.1 Spirochaetota bacterium | reverse complement strand
CCTCCACCGACGAGCCAGCAGTGTTTGACGCACTCGAACTCGTTGTGCGGCCGGAAGATGAGCATCTGTCCGAGGTTGTGTCCGAGGTTGAAGGTGGCACCGAGATACACGTCGTGTTGCTCTTCCCAGTCGGCAGGAGTGATCATGTGTTCGAAGCGGATATGCGAGCGGATGTCCGCAAAGCCGGCCCGCTTTTCCAAAAGGTCGAGTATGCGTTCGCGGTATTGGGCCTTCGTCTGTTCCCAGTCAATCTTTGCCTTGAGGTTGGTGATCGGGACCAGGACGTACAGGGCCGAGTGTCCCGCGGGGGCCATGCTGGCGTCAGCCAGAGACGGGTTTTGCACATAGAATGACGGATCGAGCGAAAGCTGGTGGGTCTCGCTGATTTCGGCGACGTTGTTGCGGTAGTCGCCCGAAAAGAAGATGTTGTGGTGTCCTGTGTGGGTGTAGAGCGTATCCAGTCCGAGGTAGAGCATGAAGGTGGAACAGGAGTAGGCCTTTTTGGCGAGGCGCGCATCGCTGTATTTTTTGCGGGCCTTCTCGTCGACCAGGTGGGTCATGGCCTGGGCAAAGTCAGCGTTGATGATCACCTCGTCGGCCAGCTCGCGCCGGCCGTCCTCAAGCTCGACCCCGATGGCCCTTCCGTTTTCGACAAGCAGGCGCTTGACCGGGGTAGATGTGTGGATGACGGCGCCGTCCTCGCGGGCCGCCCGGGCCATCGCATCGGAGAGTTTCCACAGGCCGCCCCTGACATGCCAGATGCCGGCACCGTGTTCGATATACGAAATGATCGAGTAAAGGCCGGGCGCCTTCCAGGGAGACATCCCGATGTACTTGGCCTGGAAGGTAAATGAGAGCCTGAGGCGTTCTTCGCGGAAGAACTTGCTGATCCGTCCGTAGAGGGAGCGGTGCAGGTCGAGCCGGGGCAGGGCCTTCAGGAGGCGTGGCCTTAAAAGGTGATGCCAGCGCGAATAGGGGATCTTGAGGCAGGGCACGAGAGTGGCGTACTTTTTTTGCTCCTTTTTAAGGTAGCGTTCAAGGTGGCTGGACGAGCCGGGAAAGACGCGCTCCATTTCAGGGCGCATTTTTTCGGGATCACGCCAGGGCCAAAAGGTCTGGCCGTCGGCCCAGGAGAGCTGGTACATGGGATCGATTTCCATCAGCTCGACTTCGCGGGACAGGTCCCGCCCGGTGGCTGCAAAGATTTCTTCGAGAACATCCTTCATCAAGAAAAAGGTTGGCCCGGTGTCGAAAGTATACCCGTTATTCGCTATTGGGGCATTCCGGCCGCCCAGGACGGGCTGCTTTTCGTAGACTGTGACGTTTTGGCCGGCGTGGGCCAGGAGCATGGCGGCGGAGAGTCCGCCCGGGCCGGCTCCGATGATGATGATCTTTTTGCGCTGACTGGTCATGAAAACTGTGTCCTCCCGAGTGCAATGCAATACGATAGCATTCAGGCTTCAGGCTCGTCAAGGGGACGGGAATGAGCGTGCTTCGTCCCGGATCAGGACAGTCCTTGAAGGTAGTGTAATTTCCGCAAGATGAAAAAAACGGCATCGGAACGATGCCGTTGGGAATACACATGGAATCGGTCGGCCGATTGTTCACCAAAGAAGGCTTGTGTCAGGGAGCATGGATTCGCCGCTCAAAAAACGGTCGATCCCGATGGCGGCTTTCCGGCCGGTCGCGATGGCGCGCACAACCAGGGAGGCTCCGAGCGCGCTGTCTCCAGCGGTAAACACGCCGGGCACCGAGCTGGCTCCGGAGGTGTCGCAGCGTACATTGCCCCGTCCGTCAAGTTCGACCCCGAGTTCCCGGACCAGGCGACCATGTTCTATATGGAGAAAACCCATCGCGAGCAGGACAAGATCGGCCTTGATGACAGCTTCTGTCCCGGGACGTGCTGTCATGACGGGTGCCTTTCCCGGTTCAAATTTCCAGTCAACCTCTTCGATCACTATTTCGGAGACTCGACCTGTCCCCCTGAATTCCTTGGTCGAGATCCCCCAGCGCCGCTCGCACCCCTCCTCGTGGGATGTCGATGTCCGCAGGATGTTGGGCCAGTCCGGCCAGGAGGGATTGTTTGTCCCGTCATGTTGCCGCGGTTTCGGAAGGACTTCGATCTGGAGAACATGGGCGGCGCCCTGGCGGATCGAGGTTCCGACACAGTCCGAGCCGGTATCGCCGCCGCCAATCACTACAACATGTTTGCCTTGTGCCGGGATGCGATTGTCCGCGTCGACAGGCAGGCCGGCAACGAGCCGGTTGTTTTGGGCGAGGAATTCCATCGCGAGATGCACGCCGGGCAGGTTCCGTCCCGGGATCTCGAGGTCGCGGGGCGTTTTGGAGCCGCAGGCCAGGAGGATGGCGTCAAAATGTCTGCGCAGATAGTTGGCGGAGATGTCCTCCCCCGCATCGACACCGCATTCAAAGACGACGCCTTCGGCTTCCATCTGGTCTATCCGCCGCCGGATCAGGCGCTTCTCGAGTTTGAAATCCGGGATCCCGAAGCGAAGGAGCCCGCCCGGCTCCTCGTCACGTTCGAAGACGGTCACCGAGTGGCCGGCCCGTCCCAGTTGCTGCGCAGCGGCCAGACCGGCCGGTCCGGAGCCGATCACGGCGACCATTTTTCCGGTTTTGACCCCGGGCGGTCTGGGGAGGATCAGACCGGCCGCGAATCCCCGGTCGACGATCTCGCACTCGATCAGTTTGATGGAAACCGGATCATTGTTCAGCGAGAGGGTGCAGGCCTTTTCGCAGGGGGCCGGGCAGACCCGGCCGGTAAATTCGGGGAAGTTGTTGGTATGGTGCAGAAGTTCCAGTGCTTCGGCGAGCCTGTCTTCCCAGACCATCTCGTTCCAGTCGGGGATCAGGTTTCCCAGGGGGCAGCCGTGGGAATGGCACCATGGGACACCGCAGTCCATACAGCGGGCTGCTTGTGTCCGGAGATTCGTATACGGGATCTCCTTGTGGAATTCCCTGAAGTGTTTGATGCGTTCGGCGACCGGCTCTTCAGTCCAGACTTGCCGTGTGTATTCCATGAAACCTGTCGGCTTACCCATGCTTGAATACCTCCTCCGTGACGGAAACGGATTCTGTGTCCTTGTGTTCGTCCTGCAATTGTGTCTGAAGCGCCTTTTTGTACTCCTGCGGCATGACCTTGACAAAGCGGGGCAGGGTCTCGCGCCATTCCGCGAGGATCTTGTTGGCCAGGCGGCTCCCGGTCCGGTTGGCGTGTTCGCTGACCAATCCCTTGAGGTGGTCGATATCGGCCGGTGCCGTGACCGGTTCGATGTCAACCATGTCGAGGTTGCAGAGCGTGTCAAACAACTGGTTTGTGTCGAGAACGTAGGCGATCCCGCCGCTCATCCCGGCGGCAAAATTCCGGCCGGTCTTCCCGAGCACAACGACTGTTCCCCCCGTCATGTATTCACATCCATGGTCGCCGACGCCTTCAACGACGGCTGTCGCTCCGCTGTTGCGGACGGCAAATCGCTCTCCGACCATACCTCGTATAAAGACCTGCCCGGATGTGGCCCCATAGAGCAGGGTATTCCCGGCGATGATGTTTTCCTCGGGGCGGAAGGTGGCGCCAGCGGGCGGGATGACCGTGATCACGCCACCCGAGAGGCTCTTCCCGAGGTAGTCGTTGGCCTCGCCTTCGAGGGTCAACTCGATACCCCGTGCGAGAAAGGCGCCAAAGCTCTGGCCGGCAGAGCCCGTACAATGGATCCGGATGGTTTGCTCCGGGAGTCCGGCGTCCCCGTACTTCAGTGCGATCCGTCCGGAGAGAAGGGCGCCCACAGACCGGTCGGAATTTTTCACCGGAAGCCGGCACTCGACACGGGTCCCGTTTTCAACCGCCGGGGATGTCTGCTGGTGGATGGCGCGATCGAGTTCCGTTTCGATGACATGCTTTCGGGGACGAGTGCAGCGACGCAGATCCGGATCGGTGGGAAGATCGGCTTCGAGAATCCCCGAGAGGTCGATGCTTCCGGTCTTCCAGTCCAGGGCTTCGGGGTTGGACTGGAGCAGATCGGAACGGCCGATCATTTCGTCCATGCTCCGGAAACCGAGGGTCGCCATCTGTTCGCGGATTTCTTCTGCCACAAAGTGGAAGTAGTTCACAAGATATTCAGGCTTGCCTCTGAAGTTTTTCCGGAGTTCGGCATCTTGCGTGGCGACACCGACCGGGCAGGTGTTTTTGTGGCATTTCCGCATCATGATGCAACCCTGTGTGACGAGGGGGGCGGTTGCAAACCCGAACTCCTCTGCGCCAAGGAGGGCGGCGATCACCACATCCCGGCCCGTCTTGAGTTGTCCGTCGGTCTGGACCACGATCTGGTTCCGGAGATGGTTTTTGACCAGTGTCTGCTGGGTCTCGGCCAGACCGAGTTCCCAGGGGATCCCGGCATGGAGGATGCTCGACATGGGGGAGGCTCCGGTCCCTCCGTCGTGGCCGCTGATCAGGACCATGTCGGCCCCGGCTTTGGCCACACCGGCGGCCACGGTTCCCACGCCGGCCTCGGCGACCAGCTTGACCGAGATCCGGGCCCGTGGATTGATGGAGCGCAGGTCGAAGATCAGTTGGGCCAGGTCTTCGATCGAGTAGATGTCGTGGTGCGGCGGCGGCGAGATCAGGGTCACGCCCGGTGTGGAGTGGCGCACGCTGGCGATGATCCTGTCGACTTTATGGCCCGGGAGCTGGCCGCCCTCGCCGGGCTTGGCGCCCTGCGCCATCTTGATCTGGATCTCGTCGGCGTTCACAAGATATGCGGCGGTCACGCCAAATCGTGCCGAAGCGACCTGCTTGATGGCACTCCGGGCGCTGGTCCCGTCCGGCCTTGGCAGGAAGCGGCGTGCTTCTTCGCCGCCTTCTCCTGTGTTGCTCTTTCCTCCGATCATGTTCATCGCGATGGCCAGGGACTCGTGGGCTTCCCGGCTGATTGATCCGAAGGACATGGCGCCGGTGGCGAAACGCTTCATGATGGCCGTGGCTGGTTCGACTTCGTCAAGGGGAACAGCGTTCCCCGCTTTGAAACGGAAGAGTCCCCGCAGTGTGCAGGTGTGTCCTTCCTGTTCGTTGATCCAGTGGGCGTAGTCGCGGTATCGGGACAGGTCGTTGTTGATGACGGCCAGTTGCAGATCCCGGATGGTCTGCGGGGTCCAGAGATGGTTTTCGGTCTTGACCCGGACCCGGTGTTGGCCGCCAATCGGGAGAAGTTCCGTGACACGATTGGGCGCCCAGGCCTGGCGGTGGCGGGCCAGGGTCTCCTGTTGGATCTCGCGCAGGCCGATCCCGCCGATCCGGCTGGGCGTGTTGGTGAAATATCGTTCGACCAGGGCGGGGGCCAGCCCGATGGCTTCAAAAATCTGGGCGCTCTGGTAGGAGCGGAGTGTGGAGATCCCCATCTTCGAAAAGATCTTGAGAAGCCCTTTTTTGATGGCGGTGATGTAATGGTCGATTGCTTCGTCGCTGTCCGGGATCTCATCGCCGAGGGCTCCCCGATCGGCCAGGGATGTGATGGTCTCGAAGGCCAGCCAGGGATTGATTGCGTTGACGCCGTATCCCGCCAAGAGGGCAAAGTGCATCACTTCCCGGGGTTCAGCCGATTCCACAATGAGGCCGGTTTGCGAGCGCAGGCCCTTTTTGATCAGATGGTGATGGACGGCGGCCGAGGCGAGGAGCGAGGGGATGGGCGCGTGGTCACGGTCGGCCTTCCGGTCGGAGAGAATGAGGACATCCGCCCCCTGCTCGACAATCTGGGCAGCGTTGATGCAGAGTTCCTTGAGGGCCTGCTCAAGGGCGTGATCCCCTCCATCCGCCGGAAAGACGGCGGGCAGGACAATGGCCTTGAAGTCGGACCTTGTCGAGGCTTTGATCCGGGCCAAGTCGTCATTGGTCAGAATCGGGTGCGGGAGTTTGAGTTTGCGGCAATGCTCGGGGCTCTCGTCCAGCAGGTTCCGGTCGCGACCGATAAAGCTCGTGAGGGTCATCACGAGACCTTCTCGGATTGGGTCGATCGGAGGATTGGTGACCTGGGCAAAAAGCTGTTTGAAATAATTGAAGAGCAGTTGCGGCTCAGTGGAGAGGATAGCGAGCGAGGCATCGGTTCCCATCGAGCTGACAGGTTCCTGCCCGTCACGGGCCATCGGGCGCAGGACGTGTTCGATCTGTTCATAGCTGTACCCGTGCAGGATCTGCTTGGTGCGCAGGAGTTCCTGGTCGGGTCGGGCTGATGTCGGTGTTCCGAAGAGTCCCTTGAGTTCGATCCGGTTCCGGTCGAGCCAGTGGCGGTAGGGTTTTTGGCGGCTGATCCGGGATTTGATCTCGTTGTCATCGATCAGGCGCCCTTCGACGGTGTCAATGACGAACATCTTGCCCGGCATGAGGCGGCCTTTTTTGATGATGCGGGAGGGCTCGATCTCCAGAACACCGCACTCGGACGCCAGGACCATGAAGCCATCCGAGGTCAGGGTGTACCGGCAGGGTCTCAGTCCATTTCTGTCCAGTGTGGCCCCGATGCGGATTCCGTCGGTAAAGACCATCGCGGCCGGTCCGTCCCAGGGCTCCATGAAGTTGGCGTGGTACTCGTAAAACGCCCGCTTGTCCTGACTGATGTGGTATTTCACGCCAAAGGCCTCGGGAATCATCATCATCATGGCGTGTTCGATCGAACGGCCGGAGCGGGTCAGGAGTTCGTAGACGTTGTCAAAGACGGCGGAATCGCTTCCGTCCGGATCGATGACGGGGCGGATTCGCTCGATGTCCTCCCCGAACAACGGAGAGGACATCGTGTTTTCGCGGGCCCGCATCTTGTTGATGTTGCCGCGCAGGGTGTTGATCTCGCCATTATGTGCCACAAAGCGGAATGGCTGGGCCAGCGACCAGGTCGGGAAGGTGTTGGTGCTGTAGCGTTGGTGTACCAGGGCCAGACAGCTGGCGAAATCGGGGGCCGAGAGATCCGGGTAGAACTGGCGGATCTGGGCCCCGACAAAGAGGCCCTTGTAGACGATCGTCCGGCTTGAGAGGCTGCAGACATACCAGGCATTCCGGCCAAAACCGGCCGCAGCCATCTTTTTTTCGGCGGTTCGGCGCATCAGGTAGAGGTCGCGTTCGAAATCGTCGCCGGGGCGTACTCCGGATGGAAGCCCGACGAAAAACTGGAGGATGTGGGGCATCCCGGCGAGGGCCAGTTCGCCCAGGCAGTCTGGGTCGGTGGGAACAGTCCTCAGACCGATCCAGGGGAGGCCAAGTTCTTCGGCGGCCAAAGCCAGGGCCTTGTGTCCGAGGCTTGCGGCATCTCCGGTGCGCTCAACAAAGAGCATGCCCGCCCCGTACTCCCCCTGCGGAGGGAGCCGGACCCTGTCCAGGGCCAAAACCCGGCGGAAGAAGGCGTCGGGCAGCTGGACAAGCATGCCGGCTCCGTCGCCGGTCTTGCCGTCTCCCCCGACGGCTCCGCGATGGATGAGGTTTTCGAGAACGGAGAGGCCGTGTTCGATGATGGCGTGGTCACGGCGGCCATCGATATTGGCGACAAAGCCGACGCCACAGTTGTCATGTTCGTACTCAGGTCGATAGAGACCGGGGCTGTTCATGCATCCTCCTTGGGGAGTTACGAGCATCTGCTTAATTTTTAAGCAGATGCTTAAAAATTAAGCAACACATTTACTCCACGGTGAAAATTTACCATTCCCGGCCAAGAATGAAAGAAATTAATTGTTTTTTCTTCATGACTAGATTTAGGTGGGTTTCGCGGGAGGAATCGTGTTCGAACGAGTGTATGGGCAGATGCGGATCCGGACAGTGGGCAGGGTTTTGCGCGAATTCGAGAGCGTCGATTCTACAAACCGGATCGCCCGCGATCTGGCGGCCGAGGGTGAGGCGGAGGGGACTGTCGTTGTCTCCCGTCAGCAGACAGCCGGCCGGGGCCGGCTCGGGCGGGACTGGGTCTCTCCGCTCGATGGAGGACTCTACCTCAGTGTGATTCTCAGGCCGGAGGCCGGAGAGATTGCGGCCCGGGAACGGCTGTCGATTGCCGTCGGGGTGGCCATCCTCCAGGTCCTGCGCAGACTCTATGGCCTGGATGCCGGACTCAAATGGCCAAACGATGTGCTGATTGGCGGAAAGAAAGTCTGCGGGATCCTGATCGAGTCCCGGAGTGTCAACGAATACATTGTCGGAATCGGCATCAACACCAACTGGACAGAACTGTCCCCATCCCGGGATGGAGAGTTCAGGCGGCAGCCGACCTCTCTCATGCTGGAACTTGGCCAGCCTGTTGACCATGCCCGTCTTTTGGTCAGGATTCTCGAATCGCTCGATCTGGTCTATGCGGCCCTGCGTCGCGGACTCTTCAGGGCAATCCTGGGCCGGGCGAGGAAATATCTGTACGGGATGGGGCGGGAAGTCGTTTTTGATGATGGCTTTGGAGCGAGCCGGATCGGGACACTGGAGGGGCTGGACGAGGAAGGTCGGGCCCTGGTCCGTGACGGGTATGAGCACGTGATCGCGATCACGGCCGGGGAGGTGCGGATTGCTGATCGGAATTGATGTCGGGAACACGAACATTACCGTCGGGGTGTTTGCGGATGGGGCCGAATATATTTCTCCGCTCCATTCCTGGCGCCTGACGACGTTGCACCACATGACTGCGGACGAGATGGCCGCCCCCGTGCTGGCCCACCTGGGGCATGTCGGGATTTCGGCCGGGAGTCTCCAGGCGGCGATCGTCTCGAGCGTGGTGCCAGTCCTCGAAAGAACCATCCGCGAGATGCTCGAGCGCATTCTGGCGATCCGCAATCCCGTTTTTGTGACCCATGAGACGGACAGCGGGATCGCCTTTGACTATCCGAATCCGGCCGAGGTCGGGGCCGACCGGATTGTCAATGCCGCGGCCGGGAGAGTGCTCTATGGTGCACCCCTGATCCTCGTGGACTTCGGGACAGCCACCACGTTTTGCTGCATCTCCCGGGTTGGGGCCTATCTCGGTGGAGAGATTCTCCCCGGTGTCGGAATCTCCCTCCAGGCGCTGACCAGCCGGGCAGCGAAGCTCAGCTCGGTTCCGATCGGGCGGCCGCCCCGGGCCATCGGGAAATCGACGGGGGACGGGATGGTGGCCGGACTCTACTACCAGAACGTCGGGGCCCTCGAAAAGATTGTGCGGCTCCTCAAGGACGAGATGGGTGCACCCGAACCGAAAGTGGTTGCCACGGGAGGGTTTGCCAATCTCTTCCGCGAAGGGACGGAATGTATCGACGTGATCGACGCCGATCTCACACTCAAGGGGCTGAAGATCATCTACGAGCGGCAGTCTTCCTGATGGATCTTGTCATCCGGCCGCTTGCCGAAGCTGATCTGCCCGGGGTTTTGGCGCTGGAAGAGGTCTCTCATCCGACACCCTGGTCCGAGGGGATGTTCCGCTCCGAGATGACCCAGGAGATTTCCTGTTTTCTTGTTGTCCATGAGTGCACCTCCGGGAGACTGGTCGGCTATGGCGGGTTCTGGAACATGGTTGGGGACGGAAACATCACCAATGTGACGGTGGCCCCGGAATTCCGCAGGCGGGGCATCGGCCGCCGGATCGTTGAGGAGCTTCTGGAGCGGATGCGGCAGCAAACGATGGAATACGCCTCCCTTGAGGTCCGTGATTCCAATGCATCAGCCATCCATCTCTATGAGTCGTGCGGGTTCTCCCTCCTCGGGCGGCGTCCGGGGTACTATGGTGACGGGGAAACAGCAAGAATCTATGGCAGGCGCCTGGCCGACGGATAATATTCCGATTTTGGAATTGGTTCCGTGAAAACGGAAAACCGCCCCTTGCAGGGCGGTGGCTTCTCCTTTCGAACTGAGGGTGTTCACCAAAAAAAGACCCTGTCAGGCAGCCTTCTTTTCGGCTTCGGCCGCGGCGAGTCCGGCAGCGGCTTCTTCCACCGGTTCCTCGCGATGGACGCGCGGCAGGAATTCGACGGTCTGGGCGACAACATCGACCATGCTCATGGAGCGGCCATCCTCGCGCTTGATATAGCTCTGGTCGACGCGGCCCTTGATGCGGACGGGGTGGCCCTTTTTGAGATATTGGCCGCAATTTTCGGCCGTCTTGGACCAGGTGACGATGTTGATGAAGTTGACGTCATTGATCCACTGGTCATTTTTCTTGTAGGAATAGTTGTTAGCAACGGTAAAGCGGCACATCGGAAGGCCGGCTTCGGTCTCGCGAAAATCAGGATCCCTCACAAGATTTCCCTCGACAATCACAAAATTCAGATTCTTCATACTGTGTTCTCCTTTCGCTTGGCGCGATCTGTGTTTGGGGATTGCTTGCCCCTTTACCCATATACACGATCGGGGTGGGGGCTGATTTTTCACTTTTCGGGAATTTTTTTCAAAAAAAATCCGTCCCGAGGAGGGACGGAGATGACGTCGGAAGGATTGCAGGACTCCCGGAGTCCTCAGAGGGAGTCGGTCCGTGCCTCGAGATCCTGCTGGATTCGGGACGGAATCCGCCCGAAAAAGTCATAACCTGTCCGGGACTCGATTTCATCGACGCAGCGCCGGTACTGTTTCCAGTCGTGGCGGATGATGCCACGGGTGTTGGGCATCTCGACAGCTATCAGGCGAATCCCGCTGGTTGACGTGATCGAGTCCGGCTTGATGCCCTGATCCAGCACGGCCACGACTTTCCAGGAGGCCGTCGGGACGGCCACGCGGTTCTTGCCGATCCGTGCCGGTTCCGTCGAATAGCTTCCTCCAGCCACGACCCAGACGGTCTTTCCCGATTCACGGGCCAGATTTGCGCAATAATCTTCGAACTTGAGCCATGGGCCGCCGTTCAGGTCATGGGTCTGGGGAATGATGTTGGCCATGGAGAAGGTCGCCCGGTTGTTTTCAACGGTATCGGTCCGGTCTAACGAGCGGCAGAGATGGCCGCGGTCGAATCCGCTTTTTGAGTAGTCGTCATGGGTGGCGATGGGGAGTCCGGCTGGCAGCCCGGTCTCGGGAAAGAATTTTCCCTCGTAGCGCGGGACGGTACCATAGGAGCCGGCATCGATTTTCCAGGCGACCCAGGCCGGGCTGACGATGGCACTCTTGTACGAGAGGGCATACTGCGGTTTGAGGAGGAGGTGCTCATCCTCGGGGGTGGCATCGGCCGGTGTCCCGAGTGCAAGATGGGGGCTCTCGTGGGTGAGTCCAGCCTGGCCGGCCTGCTCGGGATTCTGCGGAGCCGCCGGGTTGCTGGCACTGGTGGTGGCCGGTCCCTGCGTCCGGGCCGAGTCAAACCAGCCGGAGCGGTATCCGAACCAGAGGACGGCGATGACGATGGCGATGAGAAGCAGGACCCAGCTTTTTTTGCGGCTCATGAATGGTCTCCCGAACGTGAAGTGACGCCACAAATATACGGGCAGACGGCCGGGGAGAGGGGCGTCCTTGTCTTGAACGCTCACGGTGGATGGTCCCGGTTTTTGCGTGGTGATCGGGCCGGCTGTGTATCTTTTTTTTGAGGAACGATCTCCGATCCACAATGGGCGGCGTTTCCGTTGGAGGATCCGATGCCGGAATTGCCTGAGGTCGAGACGATTGTCCGCGGACTGGCCGGGGTCCTGCCGGGAAGGGTCATCCGTGAGGTGCGCTTTCCGGATTCCAAGCTCGCCACAGGCTGCCCTGCGTGTGCGGAGGTCCTGCCGGGGCGCAGCCTGGCCGGGGTCCAGCGGCACGGGAAATACATCCGCTTTCTTCTGGACGACGGATCCTCTCTGGTCGCGCACCTCCGGATGACCGGGAAATTCGTGTTTACCGGTCCCCTGGCGCCGCAGAACCCGGCCCGCCATCTGCGGATGGTGCTCGTCTTTACGGACGGGTCGCTCCTCTCCTTCATGGATATGCGCCGCTTTGGAACGATCCGGCACGTTTCTCCGGGAGAGACTCCGCCCGAGCTCCGCGATCTGGGCCCGGATCCGCTCCAAAAGGAGATGACGCTCCCGCGCTTTCGCGCCATCCTGGGAAAGAGCCGGACTGCGGTCAAGGTGCTCTTGCTGGATCAGCGCCGGATCAGCGGAGTCGGAAATATCTACGCCTGCGAATCACTCTTCCGGGCGGGGATCGATCCGCGCCGGCCGGCCGACTCCTTGACGCCGGATGAGGGCGCCAGACTCCTGCGCGAGTTGCGCGGGATCCTGCGGGAGGCCATCCGGCACAACGGGACAACGATCAGTGATTTCCGGAGCGTGGATGACAAGACGGGGGAGTTCCAATACTGGTTGCGCGTCTATGACCGGGAGGGCGAGCCCTGCCGGGTGTGTGGAGAGCGGATCGAGCGCATCCGTCAGGCACAGCGCTCGACGAGTTTCTGTCCGCACTGCCAGGTCTAGGCGGCCTGCGGGCAGCATCCGCCAACGCGATCGATCCGGGCCCGATCGCCCATTCGGGGATGGCTCACTGTTCATCGAACAAATTCTGTTCCAAAGCAGGAGCCATCCCCTGAGGAGCCCTGTGCGGATGTCCTCACGGGAACAGTATGAAACCGAG
>DAIREN010000075.1:0-12879 GCA_036795535.1 Spirochaetota bacterium | reverse complement strand
GCCTCGCTGTAGAGCATCTGCCGGTGCAGGTTCCCCGTTTCGACAACGTCCCTGTCGATCAGGATCAGATGTCCAGCGCCAGCTCTGGCCAGAAGCATGGCTTGGGCCGAGCCAAGGGCGCCGCATCCGACGATGGCAATTGTTGTAGCGGAGAGGTTGGCTTGGCCCTCGGGGCCGAACTGCGGGACCAGCGTCTGTTTGCGGTAGCGGTCGTCAAATTGCATGCCTGTCCCCTAGCGGTTTTTGAAGAGCAGGCCGGCGGCCAGCATGCCCAGAATGACCAGTCCCAGTCCGAGGATGATGCTGATCAGGATATTGAGGAGCGCTATGGGCATGTCCCCGCTCCGTGCCAGTGTGACGCTTTCCAGGCCGAAGGTGGAAAACGTGGTGAAGCCTCCGAGAAACCCGGTCATGAGAAAGAGCCGCATTCCGGATGGTGCGAGCTGTTTATCAAAGAGGGCATAGAGAAACCCGATCACGAGACAGCCCAAAGCGTTGACCGCCAGTGTCCCCAGCGGGAAAAGGGTTGGCCAGGCTTCGTTGACAATTTTGCCGAGTGCATAGCGGGAAACTGATCCCAGTCCCCCTCCGAGAAAAACAGCAAGCAGTTCCATCCTGAAACCCTCCGGTTTCTTGTATGATAGCCATGTTTTTCTGACAGATCGAGAAAAACGATCCCGGGGTGGCTGTTGTTTCAGAGCAGTAACACCAAAATATTACAAATATTGAATAATAGAAGAACGAACTTGATTTCTTGTCTCCCTGTGTTGAAGACTCATCCGAATACAATTCGAGCAGATGCGGTAGCTATGACGGGGCAGATTACTGGACACAAGGAGATGTGTATGGTTTTTCAGAAGAAAGTCCTGATGGGACGGATGCTGTTGGTGGCTTTGGTTGCCGGGATGTCGGCATTTTTTCTGGTGTTGTTCGAGGGTGTAAACAGGTATTCCATTATGGCGCTCGGGTTTGCACTGGTTTTCCTGCTGGGCGGTCTGGTCCAGTTTGCCGTCATGGCCCGTATGCAGCTCAGGATGCGGTATCTGGAGGGATCGCTCGATGCGATCAAATTTCCAATTACAGTGACGGACAACGATATGCATTGGGTTTTCATCAATGCCGTGACGGAGCAATTGCTGGCTGGACATGGGATTGACAAGAAGTCCTGCCTTGGACGGCATTGTTCCGAATGGCAGGCCGATATCTGCAATACCGAGAAATGCGGGATACGGAGTCTTAGAAGTGGAAAGCCGGTGACGAATTATATGCAGGAATACCCGGACCGTCCTTCCACCCTGATGCAGGTTGATACCTCGTACATTCATGACGAGATGGGTCGCGTGATCGGTCATATCGAGTTTGTCACGGATATCGATGCGACCAACCGTCTGCGGTTGACAACAGAGCGGATTGCGGCTGCGACCGAGGAGGCATCCGCATCACTCGAACAGATGTCGGCCGGGATGCAGCAGACGGCAGCCAATTCTGCAGAAATCGACAAGTTGATGGATGATGTCCGGAAAGTTGCGAACGCGTCACTTGTATCCATGAAGGATGTCAGTGAGGCCATGAGTGCAGTCAGTGCATCCGGGACAGAAACCTCGAAAATTATCCGGGGGATCGATGATATCTCTTTTCAGACCAATCTGCTTGCCTTGAATGCGGCTGTTGAGGCCGCCCGGGCCGGATCAGCCGGAGCCGGGTTTGCCGTGGTAGCCGATGAAGTCAGGAATCTGGCACAACGTGCAGCAGGGGCTGCCAAGAGTACATCAAGCCTTCTTGAAGAAATGAAGGAACGGATCGATGCAGGTTCCCGACATGTCGGAAGTGCTTCCGGAACACTGGGGACTCTCGGGGAGGCAACTTCCCGAGGGAGTGAACTGATCAAGGAGATCGCCACTGCCATTCAACAGCAGTCTCAGGGAATCACCCAGATTACAGCCTCGGTCGCTGATCTGAATGATGTTGCACAGAACGCTCTGGCGTCAAAAAACTGATTGCCATGGAAACAGGTTTTTCTGTTCGTCTTGCCACGCAAGCTTGCTTGATTTTTCCGGTCAAGTCGTTGTACACTGCGGTATCAGGGGGATGAGCATGCGGGACAGTGATCAGCGTGCACAATTTGTGCGTGGTGTAATGAGGAGGACGGGGAGTGCGGCTGCTCCCGAATGGGCACCTGGCTCTTTGGCACGTCTCTCCGGCTTTTTGGCCGTCTGGCTCCTTGCTCTGGCGGCGACCCTGGTCTATCGTGTGTTTGCCATCGTGCTTTCCGGTAAGCCGCTTCCCGCAACAGTCACGGATGTTCTCGTCGCTGCAGGGATCGCTTGGGTCCTGTGCTTCGTGTTTTGGCGGCTTGGACGGATTGCGCTTGCCAGCGGTTTCTCCTTTCCCCGGATGGTCATGGGTGGCGCACTCTTTGCCCCCTGCCTGGCGTTCTTTGTGCGGGCGATTCAGCCGGGTGCGACGGGAAAGGGTTGGCTCATTCTGGGGGCGATCGTTCTCTTTTCGATTGGCATGCTGCCGACGATTCTCCGTATTGTTCAGGGATTGACACGACGGCGGCGGGGATATGATGAGGGACATGCCCATTGGCGATCCCTTCCATTGATGGTTTTTGAATGCATTCTGCTGATCGGGGGCCTCTTTACCGGTGCAGCCTGGTTTGATGTGTTGATACGCTCGTCCTCTTGACGGGGAGAAGACTGCAAGGAGTACACGCTCATGCTCAAGGAAAACCTGGTCCAGACACTTGAGGAGGCGATCCGCAACCACTGGTATGCCCCGGCACTGGCGGACTATGGCTCTGCGGCCTGTTCGTACGGCCAGGTTGCCGAGCGGATCCTCAGGCTGCACGGACTCTTCGACCGCTTTGGCGTCGGCAAGGGAGACAAGATCGCCCTGATCGGGAAGAACTCGGTCAATTGGTGTCTGGTCTACCTCGCTGCGGTGACCTGCGGAGCAGTGATTGTCCCCATCCTTCCGGATTTTTCCGGCGAGGACGTGCAGCACATAGTCAACCACTCCGATGCGGTCCTGCTCTTTGCTTCCGAAGGGGTCAGCGAAAAGCTGGACGAGGGGAGCATGAAAAAACTGGATGCCATCCTCTCGCTAACGGATTTTTCCCTGATCTATGCCAAGCGCTCTTCTTGGATGGGGTATCCCGAGAAGGCAGCCAGGAATTTTGCGGACAAGTACGGGCGGTTTCTTTCGCCGGACAATTTCCGGTTTCCGCGAGTCAAGAATGCCGAGACTGCAGCGATCGTCTATACCTCGGGAACGACGGGGTTTTCCAAGGGTGTCATGCTGGCGCACAACAGTCTGATCGCCAATATCCGCTTTGCCCGGACCCATATGCCGCTTCGTGCCGGTGACCGGATTGTTTCCTTCCTCCCGCTGGCACACGCCTATGGATGTGCTTTTGAATTTCTGTTTCCGTTTTGTCTTGGTTGTGATATTACCCTGCTTGGCAAGACCCCTTCGCCCAAGATCATCCTTCAGGCATTTTCGGAGATCCGGCCCAGGCTGGTCCTCTCCGTTCCTCTTGTCATCGAAAAGATTTACCGCTCGAAGATCAGATCCAAAATCGAGAAGACCCCGGTCCGGCTTCTGCGCAAGGTGCCTGGAATAGGGGGGATGATCGAGAAAAAGGTTCTGCGTGCGCTCAATTCCGCCTTTGGCGGGAACTTTCACGAGATCATTATTGGTGGGGCTCCCTTCAATGCCGAGGTGGCCGAATTTCTCGAAAAAATTGGGTTCCGTTTTACGGTCGGGTACGGGATGACGGAATGCGGCCCCCTGATCAGCTATACCGGGAGCGGTAAATTCCGTCTCCACTCGGTCGGGCAGTGTGTCGATACCCTTGAGGTCAGGATTGATTCTCCGGACCCCCAGCGTGTCATTGGCGAGATACTCGTCAAGGGCGAGAATGTCATGCAGGGCTATTACAAAAATCCCAAAGCCACCCGTGAGGTGATCGACAAGGCGGGTTGGCTCCATACCGGGGATCTCGGTATTGTGGACAATGACGGGTTCATCTTCATCCGGGGCCGCTCCAAGTCGATGCTTCTCGGGCCGTCCGGAGAGAATGTCTACCCGGAAGAGATCGAGGCGAGACTTAACAATATGGCCTGTGTCCAGGAATCCCTCGTTGTGGAGCGCTCAGGTCAGCTCGTTGCGCTCGTCTACCCGGATCCCGAGGCCGTGGATGCACACGGTATGGACGAGGCGGGGCTCAAGGATCTGATGGAGAAGAACCGGCGTGCCCTGAACGCGGCATTGCCTTCGGCGTGGGCTATCGCCAGGATCGAGATGTTCCCGGAGGAGTTCGAAAAAACTCCGACGCGCAAGATCAAACGCTTTATCTACAGTGTTTGATCCTGTTGACCGGCTCGATCCGGCCTGAGGCTGTTCATCAACAAACAGACCTGCCAGTTGCGCAATTTTCTCCGACCAGGTTGTGGCGTGCCTGGTCCGCCTACAAAAAAACAGCAATCGAAAACGAGAGGACGGCCTGCGGGGCCAGCCAGGGGGTCAGGCTCAGGCCGAACCCGAGGGCTGTCGGTGTCTCCTCCGTGCGGGCGCGTTCCCATGTCCGGTCGGCATCCAGCCAGGTCCCGTAATCCGGATAGTCCTCGAGACGGGGGCGGGGGCGGGCGGTGACGCCAAAGAATCGCCAGAGACCGAAGGTCAGTTCAAGGGAGGCCTGACCACCCCCGCTCACGAGACCCAGGCCGGGCGCCAGATGGACATCCCCGAAGGGAACGAGGACACCGGCCCGAAGAAGGAAGGCTTTTTTGTCATCCGGGTAGGTATCGAGCCGTTCAAAATAGCGGATTCCGGCTTCCAGCCAGGGTGAGACGGACTCAAGCGGGAGGAAGACCCGGGTGCATGTTAGTTCCATTCCCCAGCGGATCGCCGAACCTTCAAGCCCGGCGAGTGGCCTGGGAATGATGCCGAGACTGTCGGCGATCTGTGGGGGCTCCGTCCGGGCAGCCGGGTTCCCGTCAAGACGGGTGGAGAAGGCCAGCAGGAAAAAGAGGAGCGAGCAGGACGCCCATCCTCTGGTCACGGTGTGTAGACCGCAAGACAGTTTTTTCCGCCCTCTTTGGCCGTATAGAGAGCGCGGTCGGCGTTTTCGATCAGACGGTCTTCGGTTGTGCCATGCGCGGGGAAGGTGGAGATCCCGACGGAGATGGCAAACCCGAATTCCTCTCCGGCTTCGGTGACCAGTCTGGTCTCCCGGACGACCTTGAGGATCCGGTTGACGACGACTGCGGCACCTGTCTCGTTTGTGTTGGGCAGGAGGAGGATGAATTCATCACCGCCGTAGCGGCTCGGGATATCCACGTCCTTGCGCAGATTCCGCCCGAGGATGGCCGCAAATTCGACAAGGACCTGATCGCCCATGGGATGCCCCCAAGTGTCGTTGATTCCTTTGAAATTGTCCAGGTCGATCATCACCACGGAAAAGTGGGAGCGGAACCGTTCGGCACGACGCAATTCGGACGAGAGAGTCCGCCGGTAATAGTGGATGTTGTAGAGGCGCGTCAGGGGGTCGGAGATCGCCCAGAGGAAGAGCTGGGCGTTTTCCATCGCAGCCGATGCCAGGTTGGTGATGATGATCAGGGTTTCGGCATCCGCCTCGTCAAGCTTGCGGTTGTCCGGTCCGTTGGCAATCTCGAGGACAGCGACCGGTTCGTTCCCGACGGAGATCGGAAGATAGATGGCCGACTCGGCCCGGATGGGGAGCAGGGCATCGGCGGCCGGATTGTAGCGCGGGTCATTGGTGGTGGAACCGCAGACGATGACCTCGCGTTCGCGGAGGGCAAACCCGGCCATGCTGCCGGAGAGCTCAAAACGGATCTCGTTCAAGCCGGCCGCGTAGTCCGCATCATCGCAGCGATGATCGCGGTAGATATAGCAGACATGATATCGCAACTGGCGGTGGACCGGGTCGAATACCAGGAGCGCGCCACGATCGGCCTCGATCGCCTCGATGGCAAATTTCACAAGCATGCTCTTGAGGATGTCGCCTTCGTTGACATCGAGGATCTTGAGAAATTCGGAGAGATTCCGCAGGATCTTGAGACTGCGGATACGTCTCCCGAGTTCGTAATCCCTGGTTGTGGTGTCTGCCATGGCCCGCTCTTTTGTTGTTTTCAGGAGTCTGTACGTATCACGAGTATAGCCGATTCGCGTCATCCTGAAAAGAAAAAGCGCTATATTTCTGCCATCATTCATACCCTCGATCCAAGGAGAGACGCCATGGGAAAAAGAGTAGCCATTGTTGGAGCCACCGGTGCTGTCGGCACCGAGATGCTTGAGACACTCGAAAAGAGGAATTATCCGGTTGACGAGCTCTTCCTGTTTGCTTCGTCCCGTTCGGTCGGAAAGAAACTCACGTTCAAGGGGAACGAGATTCCCGTTGAAGAGCTGAACGCGGAGTGTTTCAAGGGCAAGCGGATCGATGTCGCGCTCTTCTCCGCCGGGGCATCCCGGAGCAAGGAGTTTGCACCACCGGCTGTCGAGTCAGGGGCTGTTGTGGTCGACAATTCGAGCGCATTCCGCATGGACGAGGGGATTCCCTTGGTCGTGCCCGAAGTCAATCCCGAGGATATCCGGACGCACAAAGGGATCATCGCCAATCCGAACTGCTCGACCATCCAGATGGTTGTGGCGCTCAAACCGATCCATGACGCGGCGACCATCACCCGTGTCGAGGTTTCGACCTATCAGGCTGTCTCCGGTGCCGGGCAGGCCGCGATGGACGAGTGTGTCCAGCAGGTTCGTGACTATCTGGCCGGGAATCCTGTCAAGATCGAAAAGTTCCTTCATCAGATCGCTTTCAACCTTATTCCCCAGATCGATGTCTTTACCGACAACGGGTACACCAAGGAAGAGATGAAGATGGTCAAGGAGACCCAGAAGATCATGCACCTTCCCAATCTCAAGGTGACAGCGACAACGGTCCGGGTTCCGGTTTTGCGGGCCCATTCCGAGTCGATCACCATCAGCACCGAGAAGAAGCTGACAGCGGCCCAGGCTCGTGCCATTTTTGAAAAGGCTCCCGGGATCGTTGTCCAGGACGATCCGGCCAAGAGCATCTATCCCATGCCGTTTTTTATCAGCGGGAGTTATCCGGTCTACGTCGGCCGGATCCGCGAGGATATCTCGCAGGACAAGGGTCTGGCGTTTTTTTGCGTGGCCGATCAGTTGCTCAAGGGTGCTGCGCTCAATGCTGTCCAGATCGCCGAACTGCTCTGACAGTGGTGTGCCGATACTGATGATGCGCCCCGTCCATTCGAGACGGGGCTTTTTTGTCAGGTTTTTCAGGAGGAACAGATGAAGTACGAGACAGGGAAGATCGGGCGGGTGATCGTCGTCCGGCTTGAGGATGGCGAGATCATCCACGAACAGATTGAGCGGATCGCACGTGATGAGGGTATCCGCTGTGCGACGGTGAGCGGACTGGGTGGAATCGATGTCGGGAGCCGGCTGGTCGTTGGACCGCGTGAGCCCCGCAACCTCCCGCCGGAACCCCAGGAGATCGTGCTGGACAATGTCTATGAGGCAACCGGCAACGGAACGATCGCGCCGGGCGAGAACGGGCAGCCGGTGCTGCACATGCACCTGGCCTGCGGACGGATGAACTCCGTTGTGGCGGGATGCATACGCCGGGGAGTGCGGGTCTGGCACGTGTTTGAAGTGGTGATCACGGAGCTTGATGGGGTCAAGGCCCGGCGGGTCCGGGATCAGGTCACCGGATTTGAACTCCTGGAGCCGGAGACCCGGTGACGGGATCAGGGCGTGGTGCGTATGTTCTCAAATTTGAGAAACATGCAATCCCGGATGAAAAGTGGGTCAATTTAATACAGTTTCTGGCGTAGGCGTACACGGGACTCCCGGAGTCCGATGATTTAACCGTAATACTGTTATGCGACTCGCGGTGTGTCACCCACGAATACCCCGCTCCGACAGGGCGCCCATCCCTGGCCTGAGGTTGTTCATCAAAAAACCTGCCAGGAAAAGACCGGGAGATTCCGGTTGATACAGCCATCTTTCCGGATCGAGCCCGGGGTGCCGTGTTCAGCTCTTGCGCAAAGCGAGAATTGTAATATCGTCGTTGACTGCTTCGCCTTTGCAGAACCGGCTGATGTCGCGAATGATGGCGTCGATATAGGCCGTTGGTGAGAGATGACCGTCATCCAGCGCGAGAATCGTTTCCAGGCAGGACAGGAGCCCGTCTTCGCCATACTCCGTCCCGAACGGGTCGAACTCTTCAAGGACCCCGTCCGAGAAGAGGAGGAGGATGTCGCCCTGGCTGATCGGTATCTCGTATTCGGAGTAGGAAGCCGCAGGGTTGAATCCTGCCAGCGGGCCGGGCGCGGTCAGGGCGTGGATCGTTTTGGATGCCGGGCGAAGGAGGTACTGTGAGGGATGTCCGGCGCAGGCATAGCGGATTTTTCCGTTTTCGATGTCTGCGGTAAAACAGGTGAAAAAATTATTGCTGAGACGTTTTTCCAGCCAGATCCTGTTCATGTAGGCCAGTCGCGCCCCCGGGTCATCGAAGAGCTGGCTTTCCTTGCAGAGCAGGTCGATCTGCATTGTTGTCAGGGCTGCCTGCATCCCGTGACCCGATGCGTCCGCTATTGTCAGCGAGAGCTTGTCCGGAGGAAGATGTGTGATATTGAAATAATCTCCAGAGACGGTGCTGTTCATGGGGATGAATGCGGTCTTGATCGTCCAGCCCCGGATGGATTCCATGTAGCGCGGCGAGGGGAGGACATTTCCCTGGACCGTACTGGCGATCGTGAGCTCTTTTTCGAGGAGGGCCAGGTGTTCATGCTCCCGGCGCAGAAGGGCGATCCTTTCGGCGATGGCCAGCGAGAGAAAGACGACCAGGAGTGTGATGCCGATCTGCATGCTGTTCATCGTCAGAAAGCTGTGGGAGACCAGGCCGAAGTTCCGTACGACCAGGAGTGTTCCTCCTGCGAGGAAGGAAATCCAGGCGAACAGGTAAAAGCGGGCGGCACGGGACCCGCCTCCCAGTGCGAAAAACGCGCTCCCGATGATGATCGTACTGGCGATGACCGCCATCAACGAGACAATCCGAACCCCGATGGCGTACGGAATGAAAAAACTGGCCAGCCCGAAACTCCCGAGAGATACCGCCAAGACCATCAGGATCCGCCAGAGTCTGGGATGCTGGCGACGGGCCGAGAGGAACTCCGCTTCAAAAAGAGAGATGGCGGCGATTGACATGGCCGTAAAGAAGATGAAGGAGCGACTGTTCCAGAGGGGCGCATCGGGCCAGAGATATTCGTACGAAACGCCGTTCAGTCCCATCTGGACCAGCATGATCATGCCGAGAAAGAGCACATAGTAGAGGTAGGTCAAATCCCTGAAGGAGGCAAAGAGCAGAAGATTGTAGAGGATCATGACCAGGATCGCACCATAAAACGCGCCCATTACGATTTGGTCGCGGTGGTCAATGGCAAAGAATTTCTCAAGTTCGGTGATCCGCAATGGAATGGAAAGATTGCTTGAACTCTTGATGCGCAGGAAGCAGGTCAGTTGTCCCTGGAAGTCCGGGATCCTGAAGACGAAATTCCGGTGCAGGATCTCCCGATCCCCGAAGGGGCGCAGGCGTCCGGCTGCTTTCTGTGCAATGATTCCCTTCGTGTCGGTGAACCAGACCTGGATCTCGTCCAGAAAGGGGTACCCCAATTCGAGGAGCCAGTGTCTGTCGGAAGCTTTGGTGCCGGAGTTGATATCGATTCGGATCCAGAAGACCGAGTCGGTAAACCCGAAATTCGGGGTCTCAGCTGTCTGGTTGGTCAAAAGTGCGTCCCCGCGATTGCTCAATAATTCATGGATCGCCAGTCTGCCGGTCCTGTCTTCATGCCATCTGATCGGAAGATTGCCGGAGATGCTCGAGATGATCGCGGTTGGGTCCTGGAGATGGATCGTTCTTTCCTCACCGGCACCAGGCAACACATCAGGCATGAATATCAGGAGCATGGCGGTAAGGAGCAGACGCATGGATCGGTTCTCCTGCTGGTTATCATGTTCTCAGCATATCATGTTGTATCATATGAGACGGAGATTGGCTACAGAAAGCTGGAAATAATCACGGGGGCGAAAGATGGATACCGGCTGTTTTCATGTCCGGACCCGTGGGCAAAGGAATTCATGGGTTGCCCAAGCCTGTCCCTGCCATCTTCAGGATGAGCGGCACTTTTGCACTGAAGCCAGATACGGACAGGGAGCCGATGTGACGGATTCCGCACATCCGCAGGAAAAAAAGGATAGTCGGGTGCTGCGTTGTTCAAAAAAAGAGACTGCCCCTTTGTGGGCAGCCTCTTGGAATGATCCTTGAAGTGGGGTTCAATCCGACTCGCGATCCGTGATCGTACTGGCATCCGGTCCCTGTGTCGTTTCTCCCGCGTTACGGTACGTGCCACCGTCGTATTCGACTTCGCCCATGGATGCTCCGGCAAGATAGTCCAGGACCTGCTGTTTGTAGCGTGTATCCCTGTCCGTTGAGCGGGGCGGGACTTTCGGGTACCGTGAGACCTCCTCGCGGACAACCTCAAGCCGGCGATTGACAGTGGGATGGTTTTTGCTGTACTTGGTCCGGCCACCCGGGAGCTTTTTGAGGATCCGGGTCATCTCCCAGGGGTGATACCCGGCCTTCATCATCAACCAGCAGCTGTACACGTCCGCCTCGAGTTCCTGCGTCCGGCTGTAACTGTTCATCTGGTGTTCCCAGTTGATCATGGCGGCGGCCGAGAAGAGTTTGAGCATCCCGCTTCCGCTTCGATTGGCCAAAAACCCGACCAGATCGTTTTTGGCATCCGCTTCCATCTTCTTTTTGAGGGCTTCCAGCGGGTGGCGCCAGCGGGCGTGTCCCAGTTCGTGTCCGATCACGGCGGCCAGCTGGTCTTCGTTGTCACAGAGCTGCAGGAGTCCTGTCGAGACCAGAATGAAACCGCCGGGCATGCAGTACGCCGAGATACCGGCACTTTTGTAGACGATGAAGCGGTACCCCTCCCAGACATCCGGCCGCTGGCTGACCTGGGCCAGGGTTTGCCCGACACGGGAGACGTAATCCGTCAACTGACGGTCGAAGAGGGGCTGATAACTCGCAAAAAAATTGGCCAGGACCCGGCGTCCGATATAAAACTCGTCTGCCTCGGAAAAGTGGATGTTTTTGGCATCCTGATATTTTCCGATTTTATCGGCACCCTGGACGATGGTGTCCGTGGTCCGGACGATGTTCGAAAGACTGCCGCAGGCGGCGATGGCCAGAGCGAGGGCCAGGACAGTCAGAATGGCGAGCGTGCGCTTCATGAGCGGTACCCCTTGTTCTGGATCATTCGGCGGTTTTCTCCGAGAAAGCCGGCACGACGGAATTCGGCCCACCAGGACTCATCACGGTTGATCCTGGAAAACTCCATTGCCTGACGCATCAGGTCGTAACGGGCACCGGGCTTCCGGGACTCCTGGACCTCGGCATCCGAGAACCCCTTGGTGGCAGCGGTCGCTGCATCCTGGGAGTAGGCGCCGGTGTTCTGTACCGCGACATACTGGCTGTTGAAGGCACTCTGGGGAACAACGGCCGACTTGGTGACATAGCCGTTCCCGAAGGGTGAGGAAACCTGGTAGAACCCGCCCTGTTGTCCGAGGATCGAGACTGCGGTATTGAACTGGAGCGTGGCAACTCTGGCACCAAAGGCACTGGCTGTGGCCCGGAGCGTGGTCTGCCGAACCTGGATCTTGTACTGCTCGGCCTCGAGTGCCGTTGCCGTCAGGGTGAGCGCCAGGACGGCAAGGACAACGGAAAAACGCTTCATGTGTGATACCTCTCCTGACCTTATTTGGAGGTCATCGTGAATACACCGTCCCACGGCGCGGGCGGCGGACTGACAAGGAAATGCCTGCACCTGTCAATATATACCAAAGAGGGCGGATCGTCAGGCTGAATTCTGAGTGCCGATTGGAATTCGGCCAGAGCCTCGGCGAAGCGGCTTCCCCGGTAATGATCAAGTGCCCGGTTGAAGACACCGATCAGTTCGAGTTGTTTCTGGCTTGCTTCACCGGATTTGGCGACAAGTTCGTGGACTGCGGTCGGCTCGGTTTTCCCTTTGACGCGGATAAGGTCAAGCGGGCGGGTGACAATCCGCTCCGCGGCCGCCATCCGTGTCGAGTCTGAGACCATGATCCGTGTTCCGTACTGCTTGTTGGCACCTTCAAGTCGGGATGCCAGGTTGACAGGATCCCCGATGATCGTGTAGTTCAGCTTTTTCATGGAACCCATCATTCCGGCGACAGCAACACCGGTGTTCAGCCCGATCCGGACGGCGAGTCCTCCGGGAAGTCCCATCGAAACGAAGCGTTCCTGGAGCTCTGCCAGTTTGATCTGGTTGTCGATCGCGGCGTAGCATCCCTTCCAGGCATGGTTCGGGTCATCGACCGGTGCGCCCCAGAAGGCCATGATGGCATCCCCTTCGTATTTGTCCACGTATCCGTCGTAGTCCATGATGATGTCGGCCATCGCCGTCAGGTACTCGTTGAGGATCGATACGAGCCGCTGTGGACTGCCGAGGGCTTCGGAGAGTGTCGTGAATCCGGCCAGGTCGGAGAAGAAGATGGTCAGTTCCTTGCTGTCGCCCCCGAGTGTCAGTGAACTGGGATCCTCGATCAGTTTTTCCAGGATAGCCGGGGCCAGGACCTGGGAGAATGCTCCCTGGATGAAGTGCTTTTGCCGGCTCTCGAGATAGTAGTTCCGGACAGCGCCCACCAAAAAGCTCAGGAGAGTAGCCGTCAACACGCTCGCCATCTCGATGAGGATCGAGGCGCCCGAGAAGAGCAGGAGCG
>DAIREN010000074.1:0-12970 GCA_036795535.1 Spirochaetota bacterium | reverse complement strand
AGGGGGGCGCCAAAGCCTATCTCACCCACCTGCTCTCCCTGAGCAACCAGAGGGTCCTGCGCGACACCCTTCTCAAGACAACCATTCGGGAGACGGATCCGGCAAAAAAGATCGATGCCCTTGTCTCGGCGATCAGCAATCTCTCCGCCTGGGGGATCCTCGCCAGCTACCCTGAGCTAAAAGGGGAGGTCATCCGCCTGGACGCCGATGATGCCCGCGGTCTGCGCTCGAAGTACAGCGCGGAAGGCGATGTCGGGGACATCGTTCAGAAATACTTTCCCAAGCGGGACTTTGCGGGAGCCCTGACGGACCTGGAGAAACTCCAGGCCAAGTATCCCAAGGGGGAGGCCTCCCAGCAGGTCTGGTACTATATGGCCGTCTGTGCCGCCCAGATGGGGCGGACGGACTCAGCCAAGCTCCACCTCCGCTCGGCGATCGCAGCCGCTCCACAGAGCTCGATCGCTCCGGCCATCCAGCGCAGCCTCGAGAGTCTCGACGCGCAGCCATGATTGGCCGTATGCCGGAGACAGCCGACTTGGAAAAAGCCCCCTCTGCGGGGGCTTTTTTTACCGGGAATCCGCTGGTCGTACGGGATTGAGGAAGAATCCCGGCGAAGATCCCGCAGGGATAGTACGGATTTGCCCAAATTGTACGTAGCGGAGATCAGGATTCGACCGGGTGGCTGAGTGCCTTGACCAGCCTGTCAGTCTGCCCGACGGGCATCAGCCATAAACCTCGCTGCCAGTCCGGGTTCCCGACTGCCCGTACTGTACAAGCGGGTCAATCGTTCTCCAACCAGAACAGGATCCCCATCCCAGGCGCCAGCTTCGTTCCACATCAACATCATCCCGTCCGCAAAGAGCTGGACAAAGAGGCGCGTATCGCGCAGGGTATCGACAAGCACCAGTTTGCCATCCTCCGCACCCGCAACGATCAGGCGCCCCGGAGCGGCACCGGCCAGAGCGGACGCGTCCGCCAGCACACCGAGCCGCGTCAGTGGCGTGGACCAGCGTTTTGCATCGGGCCAGCGGACAATCGCTCCCGACGCAAGGGCCGCATAAATGCTCTCTCCCGCATAGACGGCGGCCCCGGCCCGCTCTCCCGCAAGAAGATTCCCCCCGTGGCCATCGGAAACCCGGATCCGACGCACCCCGTCATACCCGGCCGCCAACAGTTCCGACCCGTCCGCATTCCACATGAGGGTCTCCACCCCGGACATGCGGTCAATAGTGCGCTCCGTCCAGAGTCCCGGATTGGCGCCCCTGGTCCAGAGTCTGATCGTGCTGTCGTTGGCCGCACTGGCCAGGATCTCTCCAGAGGGAGCAAAGGCCAGCGCCATGACCGCCTCAAAATGCCCCGTCAACAAGGCTTCCCTGTATCCGGAGACCTGTGTGATGTGGATACTCTTGTCCCAGGTTCCCGCCGTCGCATAGCGTTGGCCGTCCCGGCTCCAGACACCCCGGTTGGCGGCTTCCCGATGCGCTGTCGCTGCCCGGAGAGCCACTCCTGACTGATTCCAGAGCACCACCCGGCCCTCATACCCGGTCGAGAGGAGCAAATCGCCCGCGGGTCTCCACGCCAATGACCGCACCAGACCGTCATGCGCCGCTGCCCAGCGGATGGTTTCAAGCTTACGACCGAGGGTCAAGAGCCTTCCGGCACTGGTCCCCACCGACAAAATCCCTCCCGTCGACACTGCCAGCGCGGTAATGGCCGGCGAGAGTGTCGGGACCGGGCGCAGGGTCCCGTCGCTTCGCCAGACTCCCAGACCGCCATCAGTGTACCCGACACAGAGGAGTCCGTCGGCCCGGATGGAGACAGCGCGTTCTCCGCGGACCTGCCCCGGGAGGATGCGCTCCATCCGTTTTGCTCCGGCGATGGTCAGGAGTAAGGCCCGCCTTCCGTCGAAGACAAGGGCATCCCGGGCGAGGCCCTGTCGGACAAATCCGGCAATCGTTCCTCCCAAAAAGAGGTCTCGCATCTGTCCGTCCCCTGCACCGATGACCCGGATCCGCCCGGAGGCATGACCGATCAGGATCTCCCCGTCCGTTCCCCCGGCAAGCGCTGTCACCGGTCCCAACCCGCTGCTCACGACCCGTTCCCGTATCGCTCCAGTCGCGGGAATCACGGTGACCGTCCCGGCTTCATCGGCCACAAGAAACGAACCGGGCCCGGCAAATGCCAGCGCCACACAATTCCTCTCGTTCCAGCCGGGGATCTTCAGGGCAACAAGTTCCTGTGTACCGACATTCCATGTCCGGACACCGTCTCTGGCCACGAGTGCCAGGGTCGTTCCCGCCGGATTCCAGTCCATGGCGGTCACGGCCTGGGGAACCTGGGCCTGCAGCATGCTCACCGGATGCGTCCGGATCCAGACAGAAGCGTTGTCCTGTCTCCCGCCGATCCGGTAGACGGCGACTCTCTGCGTGAAGGAAAGGACGTCCCTCCAGGCAATGGCCAGCAGGCTTCCGTCCGGAGAAAACGCGAGCGCGCTTCCCTCGCCGCCTTGACCGGGAATCCTGGCCTGGATCCGTCCGTCGCCGTCCCAGAGACAGACCTCGCCCGTTTCATCCATGCTGGCCATTCCGTGTCCGGCCTGGTCCATGGCGGTCAGGAGAACGGCTGTCCGGTGTGCGTGCTGGACCAGGATTCCGGCCTGCGGCACCTCCGGTTGACTCCCCTCGGGCCGGACCCCGCCTCCACAGGCCGTCACCAGCACCATCATGACAAGACTCATTCCCCGGAAGGTCCGTTTCATCAAACACCTCTGATCATCGTTGTATTCTGCACAGTCTGGATTCCCGTTGTTGCGGGCACTCCGGAAATATAGTCACCGGGCCGATCAGCGTTTATGGGCCAGCCCGCGTAAAAACGCTTCAGCCTCGTGGTAGCGGGGATGACGCTGTTCCTCAATCCTGAAATCCCTGTCATGCACCCGGCCCCGGCCTGTCAGAATATCCAGGCGGGATGCCTGGTGCAGCATCTCGTGGTACAGCACAAAATCAAGCACGTATTCCGGAACCGCGGCATCGTCGAGAGCGGCCGAGATGACGATCCTGTCGGTCATCGCATCGTAGTACCCGGTCCGGCAATGCGCCACCCGTCTCGTCCAGCCCAGATCGGGCCGGCCCAGCCTACCCGCAAAATCCCGCTCGTTGATCCGCTCCCAGTACCCGACCAGGTCACGCACCATCCCCCGCGCCCCTCCCTCGCCGGGACGGACATCCCTGCCGATACGGAGGATGTAGTCCACAACCGTCCCGCTCCGGATCCAGTCCCGCAAAAAACGCCGTTCCCGGGCGGCCAACCGGCCGGCCTGCCCCGAGAGGAGACGAGCCAGGCGCCGTGGCACCTCAAGGCTCCCGTCCAGCAAAAACATTTCCGATATCGAAAACTCGGGAAGCCGCCCACGGCGCGTCACCTGCCAGAGCCGGCCATCGACCGGAAGATAGCGCAAGCCGGGCCGCTGGGCCGTCTTCATGCCGAAAAACGCCGGCGGCATGCCCTCCATCAGGGTTACTTCAAACACCTCGGCAGCCGCCGGAATCACCTCGTGCCATGGGGTTTCGCACCAGGCGGAAAAACGCGCCAACAGACGCTGTTCGTTGACAGGCAGATCATCCTGCCGGCAGCCCTTGTACTCCATCAAGGAACGCAAGGAAGCCATCCATTCCAGCGCATCCTCCCGATAGAGTGTCCTGGCAGCGGGATTCCGGGCAGCGGCCAGACGGTCAAGCCAACCGGTCACCTTTCGCTGCAATCCCGGGACCGACCAGCCGCGCTCAACCGGTGATGCTTCCTCCCGGATCTCACCCTTCCCGCTCCCCGCTTCCATGATGATCCGTGTCAGATCCTCAACCGCACGCCGGGTCATCGGAGGCAGGCTGTCGATCCGTCGCCCGTGCTGCGCGCACCAGGCATGGACCCGCTCGAGCTGTTCCATGATGGCCGACGCCAGGGCGAGGGTCAAACCGCCCTGTTCCGCAATCCCGCGCCGCACCCGCGAATGGAACGCCACCACGCCGACGATTGCCCCCGACTGAGCCCCCCGCTTCACTGTGGACCTCCGTCAGGCAGATCCCGGTATGGTGTCACGCCACCATCCACATTCCGGAACACGAGTCTCCCTGTTCCGTGATCCTCGGCCAGCATCCCGCGCATGTACTGGATCTTTCCGCCCCCTCCGGGGAGATCGATCATCATGCGCGGGACGGCCATCCCGCTGGTCGTGAGTGCCAGATCCTCCCAAAGTGCGGCGGCCCGGGACAAGGGCACCCGAAAGTGCGCCGTGCCCCCGACGTGATCCATGGTGTGCAGGTAGTAGGGACGAACCCCGCAGGAGAGGAGACCGAAAAAGAGTTCCCGCAACTGGCTGACCGAGTCATTCACCCCGGCCAGGAGGACCGTCTGGTTTCCCGTGATCAGGCCGGCCGCGTTCATCCGCCGGCAAGCCAGCCGGGCCTCCTCCGTCAATTCGTCCGTGTGATTGAAGTGGACATTCACATAGACGGGTCCGTGGGCGGCCAGCCGCCTGCAGAGACCCTGACTGACCCGCTCCGGTGCGAAGGATGGCATCCGCGTCCCGATCCGGATCAGGATATCCGGCCTGGCCTCACGGATCTCCCTGACCCAGGCCTCGAGCCCGTCGTCATCCAGCATGAGGGGATCCCCACCAGAGAGAAGCACATCCCGCACCCCGGGGTGTGCCCGCAGCCAGGCCACCACAGCACCTCGGTCGGCAGGGACGGCCACAGCTTTTTGAGGAACAGTCTCCATACCGGAAAGGGACGTCTCCCGGCTGCGCGATTCCCCGGTGCGACCGACCATCCGCCGGCGCGTACAGAAGCGGCAGTAGCCCGCGCAGCGGTCACTGACAAACACGAGGAGTCTGTCCTGATAGCGCTGGATGGCACCGGGCAGCACGGCGTAGCGCGTCTCGGCGAGGGGATCGCACGAAGCGCTCTCCCCGCCCGCTTCGAGTTCCCTGATGTCCGGGACACACTGTTTCCAGAGCGGCGAACCCGGCCCCCCGAGCCGCCCGGCCCAACCCGGCGGGACGGCAAAGGGATGGCGCACGGCTGCCTCGACCAGACCATCCATCAACCGGCCTGAGGACTGTTCCCCATACAAAACAGTCAGCGCAGACCGCAGACCTGAAACGTAACCCTGCACACCCATCCCCGCCGGCCTAAAATTCCGAACTGTAATGGAACTGGACACGGGGAAAATCATCCTGGGCCAGCTTGATGGCCCAGGCAGAGTGCGCCAGAAAAACCAGCCGGCCGTGGCGGTCGAGGGCGCAGGATGCCTCGCGCTTGGCGCGGAACTCGGCAAGCACCGCCGGATCCTCGGAACTGACCCAGCAAGCCTTGTGCATCTCGATCGGCTGATACCGGCATTTGGCATTGTATTCGTGCTCGAGCCGGTATTGCAGGACCTCGAGCTGGAGCACGCCCACCGTCCCGATAATCTTCCGCCCGCTCGTCAGACTGGTAAAAAGCTGGGCCACACCCTCATCAAGAAGTTCGGCCAGGCCCTTCGAAAGCTGCTTGGCCCGCATCGGGTCGGCATTGTCCACGTAGCGGAAGTGTTCGGGCGCAAAACTCGGGACACCCCTGTAGTGCAGGACCTCTCCCGCTGTCAGGGTATCCCCCAACTTGAAATTCCCGCTGTCAGGCAGGCCGACGATGTCCCCGGGGAAGGCCTCGTCCACGATCTCCTTCTTGTCCGCCAGAAAAGCGTGCGGACTGGAGAAGCGGAGCTGCCGGTCAAGCCGGACATGGTAATAGGCTTCGTTCCGCTGGAAGGATCCGGAGACGATCCGAAAAAATGCCAACCGGTCGCGGTGGCGGGGATCCATATTGGCGTGGATCTTGAAAACGAATCCTGTGAATTTCTGCTCCTGCGGGTGCACCTCTCGTTCCTCGGCCGCAACCGGACCGGGGGGTGGTGCGATATCCACGAAACAGTCCAGGAGTTCTTTGACCCCGAAATTGTTGATCGCACTTCCGAAAAACACCGGGGCGATCTCGCCCTTCAACCAGCGTTCGCGGTCAAAGCCGGGATAGACGCCGGACACCATGTCCAGATCCTCGACCAGTTTTTCGGCGGCATGCCCGAGACGCTGGCCAAGCACGGGTGAGCGGACATCGTCCACAACCACCACATCGCCCTCTTCCTGCTTGCCATGCGGGCTGAAAATGCAGAACCGGTTGGTGTGCCGGTTCCAGACCCCGCGGAAGGCATGCCCCATCCCCGCCGGCCAGGTCATCGGAGAGACCGTGATCGAGAGTTTGCTTTCCAGTTCGTCCAGGACATCAAAGGGATCCAAACCGTCCCGGTCGAGCTTGTTGATGAAGACGATGACCGGGGTGTGCCGTCTCCGGCAGACCTCCATCAGCTTTTCCGTCTGGGCCTCGACACCCTTGGCGGAATCCACCACCACGATCACGCTGTCCACCACCGTCAAGGTGCGGAAGGTATCCTCGACGAAGTCCTGGTGGCCCGGAGTATCGAGAATGTTGATCTTGAGACCACCGTATTCGAAGGCCATCACGGATGTCGCCACCGAGATTCCGCGCTGCTTTTCGATCTCCATAAAGTCGGACGTCGCAGCCCGCTTGATCTTGTTGGACTTGACAGCACCGGCGACCTGGATCGCGCCTCCAAACAGGAGGAGCTTTTCGGTCAACGTGGTCTTCCCCGCGTCCGGGTGACTGACAATGGCAAAGGTCCTCCGGCGTGCAATCTCCTGCAGTCTGTCCATCCGCTTCCTCCACAAATACCCGGGCCGGAAAATTCCCGCTGGCACCCGGCACTTTGAGGAAAAAATCTACAGGCAGGACAGGCGGGAAACCCGTTTTTTTTTCAGGTTCATGAGGAAAGGCCATTGCGCACTGCCCGACACGCCAGCTCTTTCGCCGGAACATCTCTCAGACCTGGCGCCGACCGGCCTTTTCAAGCATCCTGATGATGGTCTGGCTCCCGGCCCGCTGCGCAATCGTCAGCGCATCCAGTCCGTAGGCATTCCGCACATGGGCATCCGCTCCGTAATCGAGCAGGATGTGTACAATCCGGGCATGTTTTTCGTGAGCGGCCAGCATCAACGCGGTCCCGCCTCCGGCCATGCTCCCCGCGCGATGGTCAACAGCGGCCCCGTGTTCCAGCAGGATCCGGACCGTCTCCTCGGTTCCGGCGATGGCTGCCAGCATCATCGCGGTCAACCCGTTATTGTCCTCCGCATCGACCACAGCCCCGTTGGCCAGTAGCAGCCGGACAACCGAGGGATGCCCCTCGATCGAGGCATGCATCAGGGCTGTTCCGCCGTATTCATTGGCCAGATTGACATCCGCACCCTGTTCGATCAAAAACCGGGCCACCTCGGGATGGCCTCCCCAGGATGCCCGCATCAAACCGGTCCAGCCCGCATACTCCCCACGGGGGATGGTCTGATTGACACCCGCACCCTTTGCCAGGATGCACTTGACCATCTCCAGATGCCCGTTCCCCGCCGCCAGGACAAGGGGGGTCCAGGCCTCCCGCTCACGGCTGGCAGCACTGATGTCGGCTCCGGACTGAAGACAACGCTCCAGCGCTGCAATATTCCCGTGCATGGCCGCTTCGAAGATATTGTGCTCCATCCCGCCTTCCTCCCCGTTCCGTCTGCGCGCAGTATACCCGCCCGGGCAAGGGAATACAAGCATACTGTCAGGACACAGTGTTTTTCCGGCCCGGCTTCCCGACAGAGCGGCCTTGCCTGTCTCCGGCACAAATCTGTATTTTTGTACCATGAAAATCGTACGCCGCCGGATTGCCCGCTCCCGTATCCGCAAAGCCGGGCTGAATCCTCTTGAAGCCTGTCTCCTCAGCCGTCTGGCCGAGTCATCCGCCGATCTGACAACCCTGACGGCGCTGGCGGCCGAAAAAGATTTCGAAAACAGCCTTGTTTCCATCAGCCTGCGCGAACACACCGCCAGTGCTCTGGCACGACTCGAACAAGCTGGCCTGGTTCTGGATGACGGCACACACTATGCCCTCACGCAGAAGGGGCACCAGCTTGTGGCAAAGCTTGCCAACAATGACGCCTTCCACGACGTGCCCTCCCCGGTCCTCGCATCCCACCTGACGGTCATCCTCTATTTCTCTGCTGCCGGGCTCTCCATCCTGGGTTTCATCCTGACCGGGAGTGCCGAACTCATCGGCTGGGGGAGCATCATCCTGGCATGGATCGGGTCCTTTCTCCTCGCCTGGCACGGAATCCGCCGGAAGAAGGAACGGACTGCCGCCCGCATCATCGGGTTCGGCATCCTCTTTCTGTCGGCAGGGCTCCTCTTCCTCGGAGTCTTCAGTCTCTTCTCTCCCTTCATCGTCCGCCGGCTCCTCTGGATCACGATCACCCTGGCCATTCCCGGCATCACCGCGCTTGCCCTTCTCGTCCTGGCACAGATGCACATGCAGATTGCGCGAAAACATGCCTCGTTCTCCTTCGCGGCACTGGCACATGCCGCCCGGCGACATGCCCTCCTCTCGATGGCAGCCATTCTGGCCTGCATGGCATCCTACGTCTCACTGCATTTTGTCGTCTCGGTTTTCCTGATCCTGACAGGGGTACGACTTCTTTTTTCGGCAGCCCGGATGCTCGAAGCCCTGCGCAAACGACGCACGGCTTCAGCCGCCCTCGTCCACTGGTTCGAACACATGGCGAGACACAGCCGGGAACACTTCTTTCTGGCCTGGCTCGAGCAGATCATCAGTGAACGCGGCTATACCAAGTCGGAGATCCTCGGCATCTACCGCCAGAACTTCGTCTCCCAGACAACGCCCTTTTTTGACGAGATCAATGTCAACCTCGCCCGGGACGCCTGGTTTGAGGAACACGTCGATGTCCTCCTCGGGCACCTGCTCTTTGACGACCGGGCGAGAATCGAGGACGACCGCTTCATCCACGCATCACGGCGACCGATGTAATTTCTTTGAAAAAAGTGGGCACCGTCACCGTCTGCCGGACTGTACTCAGGTATGAACACAGTCTGGTCCATCAATGAACAACGTCCCCGTGAGCGGCTCTTCCGCCTTGGCCCGGGAGCACTCCCCGATCTTGAACTCCTGACCGCCATCATCGGAAGCGGCACGGCCAATGATCCCGCCTGTGCCATCGCGGCACGCCTGCTCGAAACTGTCAACGGTTCCCTCCTCGGGCTCTTCCGCACACACCCCGGGGAGCTGGTCAATGTCCCGGGTATCGGGAGTGCCCGCTGTGCCGCCATTCTTGGCGGGATGGAACTGGGAAAACGCATGCTCCTCCGGTCCGAACAAAAAGGGAACTGCATCATCTCGCCCAACGATGCCTGGGCCGTCTTCCGCGAACGCATGCCCCTTGACAGTTGCGAGTCAATCCTCGCTCTCTACCTCGACAATCGCAGTCACGTCCTTCTCTGTGATGAAGTGGCAGCCAAACGCCGCCCGGCCGGATGCGATCTTGACATGAGACGGCTTGTCCGTTCCAGCCTGATGGTCAATGCCGCCGGTGTCATTCTCGCACACAACCATCCATCCGGTGAATGTACCCCGAGCGAGCAGGACGTCTATCTCTCCCTCCAGGTCGAAGCGATGCTGGGCTGCATCGGTGTGGAACTGATCGACCACCTTGTCACCGGCCAGGAACGGTTTACCAGAGTCGAATGGCGGGGACGGACGCCACCTCCGGTCATGCAGATCCTGCGAAACCGCCAGGCCTAGAGCTTCTTGAAATCCACGTCGACATCGGGATTCTTCACAAACAGGACCGACTGCCGGGCTTCCCGCAAGACCCGGAGATACTCGAGGGATGCCCGGTCACGCGCCCCCCCCCGGTCCTGGCCGATCTCTCCCCCGATCACGATCAGGTCGATCTCTTTTTCCATGGCAAACTCGACGATCCGGCCATACACCGAACCACGTTCAAGGACGGTTTCGACGTGACATTTTTTCGATTCCGCGAGGCTGGCAATATAATGCAGGTGCTTTTTGGCATCCTCTTCCAGGCTGCGTTCGTATTCACGGCCCTCTTCCTCCACAAAGATTCTTGAAAGCTCGAGCTCACGGATGGTTGCCGTATCCACCACCGAGATGGCAAAGAGTTCCGCCCCCGTTCTGCGGGCAACCATGATGGAGAATTTGGCCGCCCTGACTCCGGCGGCAGATCCGTCGACAACAATCAGAACCCGTTGAAACATCCCTTCATAATGCGGTTTTCGCAAGAGACTCATCGGCCCTCCCGTATGCGTTTCTGGACAAAAAACGCGGAGCGTTCGCTCTCGTCCAGAACATCCTGGATATGCTTTTCCATGGCTTCGTTCTCAGGAATCACGATCCTGTCCAGTGCATTCACACGGCGCTGCGTCTTCTTGACCTCACGAGCCAACTGCCAGACGGCCGTCTTGACGGCAGCCATCTCGACCAGGGTCGAAAGAAGATCCCGGACAGCATGCTCCAGTTCATCAAAAGCAGCACCGCCGTCCATACCCGCCGGAAAGGCCGGAGGCCCAGCCTTCTCGATCTTCGCCTCCGGAAGATTCAGTCCCATGACCGGGGTCTCCTTGATCAGGATTCGCCATGACTGGCGGACACTCTTCCCGCTCTCGATTAATGGCCGGATCCCGCCGTGAAACAAGGCTCGTGCATAGGCCCCGCGGAGTGTCGCGTTTTTCAGAAGGAATTCCTTTTCAAGAATCCGGACCCTGTTAACATAGTGCATCAATTCCATGACGAGGAACTCGCGTTTCTGCTCGAGAAGATCATGACCCTCCCTTGCGAACGAAAGGGTCCGGCGTACCTGGAGCAGGACACTCTTGGTCGGTGCATAGCCTGCCATCAGCCACCTCCAGCGGAGTCCGGCAGATGCCGCTTGATCTGCTCATGACTGACCCGGACAAGTTCATCCCGTGGAAGAACAGCGAGAGCCTGCCAGCCCCTGTCGAGGGTCTCGTCGATACTCCTGTCCTCGTATTCACCCTGCGAAAGGACATTCCGCTCGAAAACCTCACCAAAACGTAGATACTGCTTGTCCAGTGTCGAGAGTTCTTCCTCACCGATCACGGCCGCCAGACTCCGTACATCCTTGACCCGCGAGTATGCGGCAAAGAGCTGGCTGGCCAGGGCCGGGTGGTCCTCGCGCGTCGCCCCCTCGCCGATCCCGTCCTTCATCAGACGGGAGAGGGACGGCAGGCCTGCAATCGGCGGATACACGGAACGACCATGAAGTTCCCGGTCAAGAACGATCTGCCCCTCGGTGATATAGCCGGTCAGATCCGGAACCGGATGGGAGATATCATCGGACGGCATCGTCAAAATCGGAACCTGGGTGATCGATCCCGACGAATCGTGAATCCGGCCCGCACGCTCATAGAGGGTCGAAAGATCGCTGTAGAGGTATCCCGGATACCCCTTGCGTGACGGGATCTCCCCCTTGGCGATCGCGATCTCCCGGAGGGCCTCGCAATAATTGGTCATATCAGTCATCACGACAAGAACGTGCATGTCACAGTCAAACGCCAGGTATTCCGCCAGGGTCAGCGCCGAACGGGGTGTGACCAGCCGCTCCATGGTCGGATCATCCGCCAGGGAGAGGAACATGGCCACCCTGTCCAGGACCCCACTCTCCTCGAAGGAACGGACGAAAAACTGGGCCACGTCATGCTTGATGCCCATGGCACAAAAGACAATCGTGAATTCCTCGTCAGCGGACCGAAGTTTGGCCTGGCGGGTGATCTGGGCGGCCAAGCGGTTGTGGGGCAGCCCGTTTCCCGAAAAAATGGGGAGCTTCTGCCCGCGGATCAGGGTCGTCATCCCGTCAATGGCCGATATCCCGGTCTGGATGCAGTCCCGGGGATAGACCCTGGCCCAGGGATTGATCGGGCTCCCGTTGACATCCCGCATCTCACCATCCAGATGGATTGGCGCCCCATCCCTGGGAAGACCGAGTCCCGTCGAGACTCGACCGAGCATGGAACGGGAAACCGGAATCCGCAGAGCACTCCCGGTAAAAACGCATTCCGTCCCCGACTGAGTCAGGCCGGCCGTGCCACCAAAGACCTGGACCACTGCGGCATTGGTCGAGACTTCGAGGACCTGCCCGGTCCGTTCATTCCCTTCACTGTCCCTGATCCGGACGAGTTCGCCATATCCGACGGCCCTGGTCCGCTCGATCACCACAAGCGGACCATTGATCACTGAAACTCCACGATACACCATCCGGCTCATGCAAAATCCCCTTCCAGTCTGGCAAGTGCGGCAATCACAGCCTGACGAATTCCGTCAATCGCCCGGGCTTCTTCGTTGGGAATGGTCGATTTCATCCGCCGGAGGTCATCCAGGAGAGGACACTCCCGGACACGCCCGATCGGGACTCCCCGTTTGATCACACGCTCCGCATGGACGTGAAAATCCAGGAGGGCCCGGAGCATCAGGACCTGGCGCTCCGGAACGGCATACATATCGTTCGTATCGAATGAATTTTGCTGGAGAAAGGCATTCTTGAGGAGTTCCGCCGTCAAGAGGACCAGTCGCTGGTTGTCGGGCAGGGCATCCGGCCCGACCAGTTTGACAATCTGCTGGAGACGGTCCTCGCGCTGAAGGATCTCCAGAGCCTGATCCCGCTGTTTTTTCCAGTCGGGATCGACGCCGGCCCACCAATCCTCGATTTCTTCGACATATTCGCTGTAGGATTCCAGCCAGGAGATGGCCGGATAATGCCGGGCATTGGCGAGCCCCCGGTCGAGGGCCCAGAAACAGCGGATGAAGCGCCTCGTATGCTGGGTCACCGGTTCGCTGAAATCTCCGCCGGCAGGAGAAACAGCCCCGATCACGCTGACAGATCCCGTGCTTCCTCCGAGCGTTTCGACCATTCCGGCACGCTCGTAGAACTCCGCCAGTCTCGTCGCAAGGTACGCGGGGAATCCCTCCTCCGCAGGCATTTCTTCCAGCCGGCCGG
>DAIREN010000073.1:0-12985 GCA_036795535.1 Spirochaetota bacterium | reverse complement strand
GCAAGCCTCTTCCAGTTGAAGGCTCCCAGGGCCGAAATCTTGTCCCGGTCGGGTAGACCAGAAAGATCCGGCCCGCTTTTTTGAGCTCCCGTATTTTTCTGTACGCTGCCATATTGATGGCTTGTGCTTCGGCCTTGAGTCGCTCTCCCTCATCTCCATCGGGCAAGTCATCCTCAAAGGTCTTCGGGGAGATGACAATCCGTGTGAACATCTCGGTAAAGAGCTTGACAACGGCACTCTCTTCATTGAGCTTTCGCCCTGCAATGAATACAATCCTGTCGAAGAGTGCTTCACTCTCTTCCCCAAGCGCATGCATCAGCGTCCAAAAAACCGGGACGTCAAAATTGGACAAATGCTCCGCAAGGATCAGGCAGGATCCGCCCTGCCCGGCAATCTCACCCAGCTTGGCAAGGTTATCCAAACCTTCGATACCGCTCCCCTCAAGAAGCAGCTTTTGCACAATCGGGTACATCACCGTCCGGTTTGCATCGTGCTTTTCCTGAAATACGTTATCGGGGGTCAACACCCGGTCCTGCTGCACCTGTGACTGCGCGAGCATCTTTTCGATGACTTCGCTAAAAATATCCGCCAGCCCCATCGCTACCCTCTGTCTCTGCCTTGTTGCCCATTGGCTGCGACACACACTCCAATCCGTTCGGCCGCATGCTGCATTTTTTCCTTGAGACCACCTTCGATGCGAGCCATTTCAAGATGCTCAACATACCTGGCAATCCGTTTTGAAAGATACGCGGACGGAACTGGATAGCGGCAATATAATGTCACCAACCTGTTCAGTGTCTTCACCTGATCCTGCAGCCTCAGCGACGAAAGCCCGCCCGCCAATTCCGTCTGCAACTGGGGTTCACTCAGCCAGCTCAATACGACCTTCTTCAGGTCCGGTCTTTTTTTGAGAAACCCGTTCGCCATTCTGCTGATCGTCAGGCTCTCGGAAAAGAGCGCTTCCCGCAAAAGTGGCAAAAAAAACTCGCCATCGATCAGCGTATCCCTGGATGCATCCACCAGCTCATAGAGGATCTGGAGCGCACCATCCCAGATGTCCACATCCTCCGATCCTTCGACCATATCCCATATCTTTGACAGAAATCTTGCCCGGACGGAAATAATCTCCGGGCTTTTGACCCGCATCCCTTCGACCATCGCACCGGTCAGCACAAAGACATCAATTCGCCGTTCGGATACACACAAGCCCTCTTCAATCGCGCTTGCCAGATTTGGCGCCGATGCAGAAGGATCCATGCACAGTTCCAATAATTCCCTGACACCCTCCCGGTTTCTCCCGGCAAGGTTGACCAGGGCTTCACATCTCTTCTGGTCAAGTGCGGGACTCTCGATATGAACTCGGACCAATCGTGCCACGAGACCCAAGTGCTCGGGCCAGATCTTGTCCAATGCCTTCGCCATTCCGTCGCGGCACCCCCAGCGCAAACACCAACGGAGTCCCGCAAAAAAATCCTCTCCTTTTGCCAGGTCAAGGTAGCTGGAAAGAATTCGGCTATGGTCGGCACCAACGGCCTGCAACAACTCTCGCACCGGCTCAACCATCGCAAAATACTGCCGGCTTCTCCTGATGTCTCCAATTGCTATCAGGTCACCCGTCACCACCTGCCGCTTTCTCCAAAAATCAACCAGCAGGGTTTCAAATTCAACGACAGGGATTCCGAGAACATGGACGCATTCGTCGATGGTCCGAAGGGTTCGCGCAACCAGGATTTCGTCTCCCGACTGGAGCCCCGCGGCATAGGCCTTCTTTTCGTGCTCGCCGATTTTTTTTTGCAGCAGGGCCGCAACCGATGCAAGACTCCCGGCCCAGTCATTCCTCACCAGGAGTTTGAGTGAAAAATAGTGGAAATCATGTTTTTCATAGAGTCTCTCGAGAGCCGACCGCAAAAGGGCCTGGCCATCACCCTGCCCGTATCCAGCAATCAGATCGAGACGTTTCCATGCAAGGACATAAAAGAACCCGGTCTGACGTATTTCTTTTTTTGGAGAACACAGTGCGATCGAGATATGACGCTCGAGCTGGATCTTGAGCTCTTTTTTATCGAAAGGATCATTATCAGAAACAATGGCCTTTGACAGCCATTTCATTCCGTTCTCCCAGCAGACCGGATCTGCACAGTCCGCTACCCATCCGTCCGCCGCTACATCAATGCTCTGCGCTATCTCTTCATCCATTGTGGCAAGAGTATACCAGACACCGCGGGGGCAGTCAAATTTTCTTGGTCATTACTCGCCAGACCGGCTTAGTTCCCGTCCCGAACCACAACTCTGAACCCGCGATCCGCGTCATATCCAGCAGGATCATCGGCGTTCCTGAACGAGCAGGTCATGACGTTGAAATCGGTCACAGGATCGGTCACCGTCCTCCATGAGCCTCCGCGAAAAACTCTGTAGCTGCTCCCGTCCTCGAGTGGTGCCGGGCCTTTGGGGTCCTGCTGGACAGACGAATCATAGCCCTCGGATCTGTAGACATCATGGCACCATTCGGCAACGTTCCCCGACATATCGTACAACCCCAAGGCATTCGGAAGTTTTGTCCCGACCTCGGCCGAGACACCTCCGGAGTTTTGCCCGTACACCGCGTATCCGCCATGCAATCCGTCACCGGCCCCGCTGGCCAGGTTTCCATGATGCCACACAGTTCCGTTTATGTATCGAGCCATGCACTCCCACTCGGCTTCTGTTGGCAAACGGTATCCATTGACATCCCACCGTACCCAGTCCGAGCCATAGACCAGATCCGTCAGCCGGCTGTCCCGATAGGGATTCACCTTGGCCGAAGTTGTGTAATACACCGGAGTCCGGCCCTCCATCTCCGAGAGTGCATTGCACCATGCAATCGCATCATACCATGTCAGATCCACCACTGGATGTCGCCCACTGACTCCGGTTCCCAATGAGCCACTCTGTCCGAAATCATAGCCGTTCGTCGCTGCCCACGTCCGGACATTGGTCCACTGTGACCATGTAATCTCGTATGTACCCGCCCGGAATCCGGAGATCGCAACGGTATGCACGGGCAACATGTCTGCATCCATATTGGCCGATCCCATTTGGTAACTGGATGCCGGCACACTCACTGTCGCCAGGCTTCTCGTAAACACAGTCAACTTGACGGGAGCGGTCTGCAATACGCCATTCGCACCCCGCAGAATGCACCACAGATCCTGTGCCTGTCCAGGCTGGAGATGGCTCAAAACAAACACGGTCTCCACCCCTGCCGCGATCGTGATCGATGCAATCCCGGCCTGAACCATCGTCGCGGCATTCGGGGCTTCCTCGCCACTCTTTCTGGCCAGTCCGTACACACTCCCGGCGGCATCGCTCTTCACAAGAACAGAAACCCGTTCGCTTCCCACAGACTGGATCCTGGGATACCCTTCAATCCAGAGAGGCTGTTCTGCATTGACCGTCTCGTTGACAGCAACACAGGCTATGGTCACAAGCAGCATACCTGCCACGGCAACACGCATCATCTCGGCCCCCAAAAAGCAAATGTCAAAAACAAACGACCGCAACCTTAAATATATTCCATAAAATCCATCCGGCCATTTTTTCAAGCTGCCGGATGGAAACCATGAACACCACTTTAATCCCAGCAGATGCATCGAGAACTCGTAGCTCTGGCTTTCATGCAATCATCGTATAAACTGCCCCGGTTCCGAGACGCCGCCAGATTCGAGCTGCCAGATTTCCTTCTGCACCGGCACAAAGACAAATTCCTCTCCATCGAAGAGTCCTCGATCACCCAATTTGAGTCTCGGTATCACCAGCAGCGCCATGAACGAGAGGGTCATAAACGGCGCCCGAAGCTTTGACCCGAGAATCTCGCGGGCAAACACGTCACAGGCCCGATATTGCTCCGACACCTTCAGGCATGTCTCGGTCGAGACAATACCCCCATAGGGCAATGGCAAAAATTCCTCACGGCCATCTTCCGACAACGCCACGATCCCGCCATGAGAGGAACCCACCCTCATGATGGCCCTCGCGACCAAATCCGCTGACGTCCCGACGGCTATGATATTGTGGGAATCATGCGCCACACTGGAGGCCAAGGCACCACCCTTCAGCCCGAATCCTCTGATAAACGCCGACGCAGGATGTGCGGTATCCTGATACCGGTTCACAACACTGAGAACCAAAATATCCTTTTCGGTGTCAGATTGAATCTGATCGCTGACAACCGACAGGACGTCCTCCCCTTCCCCCGTCAAAAGCTGGCCATCCTCGACTTCAATCACCCGCACTCTGGCCCGGGATTCTTTACCAGCCGATCTTGATGCCTCGGGCAGAATCCTCTCCGCTGCCACACTGACTCGGGCGAAGCGGTTTTGCACCAGAATCGGGGGCAAGTCCCCGAGATACACACCATCCCGCATGACACATTCACCGCGGTACCATGACTCAGTCACACGCATGTCTTCAAGTGGTGCTTCAACGACGATCCAGTCCGCACTGTCTCCCGGCCGTAAAAGTCCCAACGGGATCCTGTAATGCATGACGGGATTGATGCATGCCGCACGCAAAACCGCACCAAACGGCACCCCTGCCTTGAGGGCCCTGGAAACCATCCGATTGATATGCCCTCCCAACAGGTCATCCGGATGCTTGTCATCACTCGCCAACATCAACCGCCCCGGAACCTGGAAAAACAGCGGGAGCAGATCATCAAAGTTCCTGGCCGCCGATCCGTCCCGAATCTGGACAAACATCCCCTGTCTGACCTTCTCCATGGCCTCGGCAACCGTACTGCATTCATGATCCGTTGTCATCCCGGCGGCCACGTAGGAACGGAGATCTGCGCCGAGAAGCCCGGGTGCATGGCCGTCGATCGGCAAACCGTATTCTTTGGCCAGATCCAGCTTTGCTTCCAGCTCTTTCTCCCCGGCCAGAACACCCGGGACATTCATCACCTCGCCCAAGAACCTCAATCCGTCTTCCGAAAAAAGTGTTTTGATATCACAAGCTGTCAGGGCAGCACCCGATGTTTCAAGAGAGGTTGCCGGAACGCAAGACGGGGCACCAAACACAAACGAGAAGGGCGCATTCTCTGCATCAGCGAGAAAACCCCGTACACCCTCCAGACCGAGAACATTGGCGATCTCGTGGGGATCGCAGACTGCGGCAAGGGTTCCATGCCGCAATGCGGCAGCCGCAAAGCGTGAGGGCATGAGCATGGAACTCTCGATGTGGATATGGGAATCGACAAAACCCGGAACGATGTATCGCTCGGGAACATCCTCATCCGCAAGCATCTCCAGGATGCGCCCGTCCTCGAAGACAATCCGCCCGGAACGGATCTCGCCGCTTGCGGGATTCACAATCCGCCCTGTAATTTCCTTTCGTCCCACCTCAGCCTCCCTTGAAAAAACTGCCATTCTCCCATTCTAGGCTCCATGGAAAAACACGTCAACCGGAAGCGTACCACGAGATCCCGTGTCTGCAGACCAGAAATCAGCTTCCGACGAACCAGTTCTTTTTCGTGGAACAGTCTTCAGCCCGGGAATGGGCCGTTGTGCACAGCAGAGCGTGTGCAAGCGCAGCCAGAAAACACGGCATCCTTGTCGGTTTGCGGCATTCCCCACTCAAAGCCGGGCCCATACCGGCCCGTCCTGACACTCACTCGATTCTGAAGTTGTAATCACGAGCGCTGATAAAATCAGGCTCACCTTGTCCCCCCACCCATGCCCCGGAGACAATCTCGGCAAACTTCTGCAAATCATATTCCCTGAATATTGTAAATCGTGGAAGAACATCCAGAGATGATGTCTCCCGGACATATCCGCCAAAGGCGGAGAAACCAGCAGAATAGCCTGCAATCCTCATCATCCGGATCACACTGACATTCCAGGTTCCATAGGGATAGGCAATGAAAGCCGGAGAGCGCCCCAGTCTTTCACCGATGATCCGCCGACTGTCCGCAATCTCGCGAAAAATGCGCTTTCTCCAGGATTTGTCATCCTCATCCTGTTTCTTTTTTGCAAGATCGACATGATTGACTGTATGAGAATGCAGTTCCATCAGCGATCCTTCAAGCCGTTTGTATCTCTCCCATCCAGCTACGGAGATTCCGTCAAGATATATGAAATTGCATGCTGGATACTTGTATTTCGTGAGCACCGGAAGCGCATGTTTCTGGATCGATTCATAATTGTCGTCAAAGGTGATCACAACCGGCTTTTCCGGAAGAGACACCTTCTCTCCCTTTTGCACCGCCTTCAAGAATGAAACGAGGCCTGCCACCGAAATCACGGTGTGCCCGTTTTTCTTCAGGTATTCCATATGTATGGAAAAGACTTCGGGGGTGACGGCAAAGCGACCCGCCGCCACAGGACTGACCGCATGATAGCAGAGAACCGGGACACGAAAAACCGGTTTGCTGCCCTCTTGTGCAGCAAGTCCCATCACCGGACAGAGAACCATCGAGTAAACAAGTACCACCGGGACAAGGAAACGCTTCATTCTGACAGGCTCATCATGAGGACGGCAGCCGCATCTCCCGGTCCGAGTCTCTGCCCAAGAAGCGCATTGAGGGTTTGTTGCCGTTCTGCGAGTGTTGTCGATTTTTTCAGGACATCGGTCACCAGTGATTCCCATTCCACGCCGGGCGCATAGGCCAGCACAACGGGATCCCCCTCTCCGATATCAAGCCGGGCAAAACCGATTCCAGCATCGAATTCCTCCGGGAGTCCACCCTCCAGGACAGGCTGCTTGAGATCATATCCGCGCAGCGTCCCCTCACGAACATCATACCGGAACAGGTTGACAGACCCATTCAGACAAAACTCGAGTTTTTTTTCGGATGGACTCCAGACCAGAAAACCGGCATCCACGGGAAAGGGGATCGACATGGAGTGCATATACCGGTTCAAAGATGACGCCACCTGCGCCGGATTCACATACAGGCTGAAACAGGCGTCGCAGACCGTCGCAATCCGAACCAGCGCTTCCTCGCTCTCATCTTCAGCCTTGACCGCAAGCAACATGATTCCATATCGCCCGTCACCGAGAGGCCGGATATCCACATGCACAGCGAGTTTCTCGCTTGTCCCGGCATAGACCGTCGCGGCATCAAACCCGGGGAAATCATACCCCCGCCGCCTTGGCAGAAGACTTTCGAATCCCGTCTTCTTTCCCCCACCTGCACGCTGCACCAGCCGCTCAATACAGCCAACAAGCGGATCGGAGACTGTTCCCCCAAAAAGCTTTGCAGTCGCAAGATCCTCCACTTGTTCACAGGCTTCAAGCACCGCAACAACCCGGGACACTGGCCTTGAATACAACATCCACACAATGCACCATGCAAGAGTCAATGACAGGAGCGACCAACCGGCAATGATGACGGGAATACCCCACCCCGGCCATTCCCCGACTCTGGCAATGGCCCGGGAAAGAGTCGCCCGCCAAGGCCGGTCCTCCTGTGTCACCTCAAGCACGACCAGAATCTCTCTTGCGAACGAAGGTTGACAAGCGTACAACAATCGGCCATCGTGGCAGATGATCCGGCCCATCTGCCGGATGAGAGCCGAGTTGGCTGGCAATGCCCTCTCCCCTGCATTGGATTGGATCGCTTTACTGTACAGTATGGCATCCCGTGACAGGACATCCACGGCAAGGACCGGGCTCTGCGCCAAGAGGCGTTCGGCCGCAAGATGAAAAACGGCAAGATCTGGATCATTGAGCGTAAAAAGGCTTCCGATGCCGCGCTCTTCAACCAGGGCGGCCATGTCTCCCTCGTGCCAGGTTCCCGAGGAAAGCAACACACCGCCGATGAAACCGCCAAGGAGGGCCAGCATCGAGAAGAAAAAGAGCGCCAGCATACAGACCAGACGCATTCCTGAAGAAGCAGCACTGACACGCACCATGGTGACCTTTCCAAGAAAGTTTTATCCCGCCGCTGATTGCACCATTTCCGACAGAGAGATTCACGTCAATTATCGGCGGCTCATACCACTGAATAAAGCGTCTGAAAAAAGAAAGCACCCTGTCCGTCTGCAGGCGAACAGGGCGATATCCTTACAACATGGGTTTCCGGGGTTAACCGCCCATCTTGTTTCCGCAATTGCCACAGAATTTGGCGCCTGCCGGATTCTGCGTTCCACAATTGGTACAGAATGTTCCACCGGCGGCTGGCGCTTCTGGCTGGGCCGACTGCACGGGCTGCTGCATGCCGGGTTGCATCGGTTGTTGCATACCGGGCTGCATCGGTTGCTGCATGCCGGGCATGAAAGCACCTGCCATCATTCCGGGCATCATCATACCCATGCCGATACCAGCGCCCATGCCCATACCCATTCCGGCACCACCGCCTTGATTATTGGCAGCATCCTGCATGGATTTTGCAGCTTTGAACATCATGTACTGCTGCATATTCCCGATGGCACCCATCGATGTGCGCTCGTCGATGGCCTTCTGCACCTCTTCGGGCGGCGTGATCGCCTTGATGATGAAATCAACAATCTCGATTCCATACTTCTCGAGGTCGTCACGAACCTTGGACTTCATCGCCACGCCGACTTCGTCATAATACTTGGGCAGGTCGAGGATCGTCTCCATCACCTCGCCCAAGGCATCATTCAAACGGCCAACAATGATATTGCGGATAAAGTCTTTGGCATCATCACGTGCATAGCGTCCACGGGTACCCACAACCTTGTTGATAAACAGGTTGTTGTCAATAATGCGGTGAGAACAGATTCCGAACGCGCGCAGGCGGACCATGCCGAATTCTTTGTCACGAAAGAGAATAGGCTGGTCTGTCCCCCATCCCTCATTGAGGAATGGCTGCTTGCTGACAAAATAGAGCTCGGCCTTGAATGGGGATTCGCCCCCAGTTGTCACCAGCGAAAAAAGCTTTGTGATCAGCGGAAGGTTGGCCGTCGTGATCTGATGCCGGCCCGGTCCGAGTGTGTCCAGCATTTGCCCGTCACGGAAAAAAACAGCCTCCTGGCTTTCCCTGACAACAACGTATGTGCCCATCTTGAACTCGCCAGAACCTGCTTCCGGCAACCTCTGTGCCATGACATTCCCGGATTCATCAAAATATTCAAGTACTCCAGAAGTGAGTGCCATTGCGCCTTACCCCTCCGCCTTGTTGAGTATGAGATTTTCCCGCTCGTTGTAATTGACATCAGCCTGCGCAATGAGATCGGTCAGCGACTTGAGTGCCGAGACCAGCTTGTCATCATCGGAAACCGCGGCCTGGGCAGACCGGATCAACTGCTCGATTTCGGTCACGAGATCAATCAACGAATTGTCGAATTCGTACATGCGATCGAGCAAGTCTTTGTCCACATCAATGGCAGCGAACCAGCCGGTGTATCCACGATCGGCAAATTTGATCCTGTCACGCAGTTTCTCCAGCTTTTTCAGGGGGCGATCGACATGATCCAGCAGCTTGATTTTCATGGAGCGGGTCATTTCATCAATCAGGTCCTTGAGGTACCCCATCTCGGTCTGCATCTTGCCAGCCAGCCAATCGCGGAGAAGCTTGTCGCCCTCCTGCCGGATCAACTTTTCTTTATACCCGGAGTAGCCGGGTATCAGTTTTCCTGCTTTTTCAAGGAATGAACGTTCGTCCTTGACTCTCTTTCGAAGATCTTCCATAAAATGGTCTCGAACCTCCTTGCTTTTCATACAAAAACAGCACAATCCGCAACTTTCCTTCCCGCTCACTATAGCACACCATGGAAAATCTCACAAGATTATCTTGGTTCGGGACCCTATCTGGCCAAAAAACCACCCGGGGCCACCGGCCATGCACCCTCCCCAGTCAACCAATCAGGGCGAAACGGGTGCATTCCTCGTATCCCGCATGTATATTCAACATATGCATGCCCGCTTCAGATCCTTGGAAACCGGCCCACTCAGCAATGAGCGTATTCTCGTCATAGGCCATTCGTTTTTGGGTGATGCCCTGATGACAACGCCTTGCATTACTGCCATCCAGCAGAAAGGACCTGCGCACCTTGGAATCCTGGCGTCCGGACCCGGTCTTGATGTCTATTCCCGCCTGAAAGGATCGATCACGCTTCATGACCGGACAAGCAAGGGGATCCTGGCACAGCTCCGCAACGAAGCCTACACCATGGTCTTCGTCTTGAAAGACGATTTTGCATCGTCCTTGTTGGCATTCCGGTGCCGGATTCGAACGCGGATCGGCATTGCCCGTGAGTTTTCTTCATTATTATTCACACAAGCGTTCAAACCTGCAATGCTTCCGCGCCATGGTGCAGCACGATACTTTCCATTGCTGGGAATGAAGCCCCCCGAAAACCTGGCCTTGCGCTTTGCACTCTCCGAGCAAGAGCTGTCTCGCGCCAAAGAACTTCTCGCTGCTGTTTCTGCACCATATATCGTCCTGGCCCCGACAACAACACGACCGGAGAAAGACTGGCCTGTTGAGCATTGCAGGTCCTTGATCCAGCTTTTATCCCGGAATGAACACCCCGTTGTCATTGTGGGCTCGGCACGGGATACACTCAGGCACAGGCTGATCACAGCGGAAACCTGTGCCACGGATCTCACGGGATTGACGACCACAGGCGAAGCAGCCGCCATCATCGGCAACGCATCCGGTGTGGTCGCATGTGACAGTGGCCCGATGCACATCGCAGCCGCTCTGGAGGTACCCCTCGTGGCACTTTTTGGCCAGACCGATCCGGCCCGTTCCGGCCCCTGTTCACCACACGCGGTCATCCTTCGGGCAAAAACGGCCTGCGCACCCTGTCTCGACCGGCACTGCGGTCCAACCGCACCATGCATGGCATCCATCAGTCCGGAACAGGTGTACTCGACGATTTTCCGAATTCTGCCATAGCCTGCAGGGTACAAGGATCAAATCAGGACAATCCGCTTCCCGCCCGGCAGGTCTTCTGTTCATCAAAAAACAGCAACAACAAAGACATCCAGATAAATCGCTTCAGGCACGGTCAAAAAAGGAAAAGATGGACCCCGGCACCAAGCAGAAGCCTTCCACCTGTCGCATCCCGACCTTGTGTATCGACTGTATCCCGGAACCAACTTGCAAGCAGCCTGATCCCAATGGTTTCATTGAACAAAAACACCATACCGGCATCCACGCGCAGTCCGGCATATCCAACGCTCGTCTCGCCCCAGGCAAATCGCCCGCCCCCCACAGAAACGCCAACAAAAGGAAAGACCGGTGATGCAGGCCCACGGAAATACCAATCCACTCCCAGGTATCCCCCGCCCCTTTCAGCAGTTTCTTTGCCAATCTCCTGCCTTTCAAACCAGAGCGAACCCTTGACCGCAAAACAGTCGGCAAAAAACCAGGAAAGTGATGGGCTGCCTGAAATTCGCATACTGTCCCAAGCCGCACCATACCCGGTTTCGAGCGAAATCTCGCCTGCAAACGACCATGATCCGGCATCTGTCGCAAAGGCGTACCCCGATGTCGAAACTGCGAACAAGACAGAAATTGCTGTCAGCACTCTTCTCATACCGGAGATGATAGCACCAGATGAAAAAGAAACAATCTCCTGGCATGGGGATACGCCGGAAAAATCCGGATTCCTGTTTTTCGGCCATGATCAGGTGATCTCATTTCCTGATACGTGCGCTCAAGCCCGGCCCCGCACCCTCTGTGCAGTCCCGGCCTGGAGCCGTGCCACCTCGTCAGCGGGCAGCCTGCGCAACCCGCCCGGGGCCAGCCCGTCCAGCCGGAGAAAGTCGTAGCGCACTCGTGCAAGCTGGATGACAGGCAGACCAACAGCATCGCACATCCTGCGGACCTGCCGCTTCCACCCCTCGTGAATGATCAGATGAAACACGTCTTCCCCGTTCTGGAGGTTTTTTTCAGGAAAAACCGCAGCCCGTTCCAGCACCCGGGCTGGCGAGGTCACACCCTCCTCGAGCAGGACCCCTTCTTCAAGGGCTGCTTTCGCCTCATGTGTCAGCCGCCCCCGGACGATCACCCGGTATTCCTTTTCCACTCCATGCTTGGGGTGCGCCAGCCGGTGCGCAAGTTTTCCGTCATTGGTAAAGAGAAGCAAGCCTGAGGTATCCATGTCGAGGCGCCCCACGGGGAACACCCGAACCGGCAGGCAGTCAACAAATTCGGCGACCGTCGGACGTCCCTGCGGATCGGACATGGTGGTCAAGAACCCGACCGGTTTATGCAGCATCCAGACGCCCTGTTCATCGGGAAGAGCGAGCACGCTCCCGTCCAGAGTGACTACATCCCGTCCCGGCATGACCGGCTGTCCCGGGCCATCGAGGGGATTCCCATTGATCCGAATTCTTCCGCTGGCTATCAGCTCGTCCATTTTCCTGCGCGAACCGAGTCCGCAGGCGGCCAGAAAGCGGTTAATGCGCATGACCCGCCCCCCGCTCCTGCCACCATGCAACAAAGGCATCCAATGCCCGCCTGCGATGGGAAAGCGTATTCTTTTGTTCGAAAGGCAACTCGGCCATGGTGCACCGGCACTGCGGCAAATAAAAGACCGGATCATAGCCGAATCCGCCACTCCCGGCCCCGGCGGACGCGATCTCACCCTCGACCCGCCCCTCGAAAAAATGCGCCCCACCTTCGAGATCGACCCAGGCCAACGAGCAGACAAAGGCGGCAGCACGCGACACATCTCCGAGCTGCGCCAGTTCTTCAAGCACGCGGGCGGTGTTGGCCCCATCATCCCCGTGACGACCGGCATACCTCGCCGAAAGCACCCCCGGCCGCCCCCCGAGGGCTTCGACAACCAGTCCCGAGTCATCCCCCAGTGCGGCCATCCCGCTTTCCCTGTGACAGGCCATGGCCTTGAGGAGAGCATTTTCCCTGAAGGTGGCGCCCGACTCTTCGACATCAAGCTCCAACCCCAGATCGGCCGGGGATACAACCTCCAGCCCGCACCCGGCGAGTATCGCCCGGACCTCAGTCAGTTTGTGTGTATTATTTGTCGCCAATACGATCTGCATCGCCGCTCCCTGCTTCATTATCTCGCAT
>DAIREN010000072.1:0-13171 GCA_036795535.1 Spirochaetota bacterium | reverse complement strand
TACAGGCCGCCCTTGGCCTTGGGTTCATTTTTCCAGGTGATACGGAAGAGGTTGAGGGGATTGAAATCCCAGAGTCCGATATCCTTGAGCTTGTTTTTGATCTTCTCGGGCACAAGCTCGGGATTGCGCATTTCAGCAAAGGTGGGAAGGATGATTCCCTTTTCGCGGAAGCGCTTGATCGAGTTTTCAAGAACCTGTTTGTTGACAACTTTGTCGATAATCTGGATCATGGCATGTCCTTTTCGTAATGATCTTGTACTAATCTACTCATTTTTTATGGTGAACACCCTCCCATCCTCCAGGATCTGCAGCCTCCCTGGAGGATGAGCCGGTTTACGCCTTGCGCATTCGGTCCCAGAGACGATCCGCCTGCTCGCGGGCCAGGATATTGATCTCCTTTTCGTCAACCGTCTGGAGGACGCGATCCTTCACGATCAGGCGCCCCCGGGAAACCACGCTCTCGACATTGGACGAATCAAGCCCGAAGAGGATGTGTCCCACTACATTGTACTGGGCGAAATCCGTCGGCGGATCGTAGTTGAGGACAACGAGGTTGTTTTCGCCATCACCGGAAAACCCGTTGGACGAGAGGTAGTTGCTGACATTGCGGAAGCGGCGGTAAAACTCGTCATAGCTCGTCCCGCCCTTTTCCTGGTTTTTGAAAAAGGCGGCCTTGGCGCTGCGGATCATGTCGCTGTGCATTCCGTCGGTTCCGAACATCAGGTTGGGCCCCAGCCCTGTCCAGTCAAACGCGCCAACATTGTTGTTCATATTGCTCTCAGCATTCTGCACCAGCCAGACGGGTGAATCCTTGAGGATGGCCCGCTCGTTGGCATCCAGATGTAGGCAGTGTCCAAGGATTGTTTTTGAAAAATCAAGGACTCCGGCCTTCTTGTAGCGTTCGATCACCCGCATACCGTACTTCTGCTGGCTGTCCTCCTGGTCAATCGTTCCCTCGGCCACATGCACATGAATCCCGCTCTTCGTCTGACGGGCAAGATCAACCGCCTTTTTAAGCGTCTCGTCCCCGACGGTAAACGAGGCGTGCAGGCCGACCAGACCCTGGCGGCCACTGGCCAAAAAGCGGGCCGTCTCGTCAAGTCCGGCCTGGGCCTTGTCCATCCCGTCCCGATCCGTGATCTCGTAGCACAAAAGATGCCCGACACCGACCTTGTCAAAGGCCTTGGCAAGGATCTCCAGCGACCCGGGGATGGCAAAGGGTGAAGCATGATGGTCGATGCAAAAGGTGACGCCATTTTTGGCACAGGCGGCAGCGGTCACCAGGGCGGAAGCCTCGACCGAAGCGTCATCGAGACACTTGTCGAGAGACCACCAGACATACTGCAGAACTTCCAAAAAATTTGTCGGGGCTTTCTTGACGGTATTCATTCCACGTGCCAGCGCCGAATAGACATGGTGGTGTCCACAGACAAAACTCTTTGTGACATATTTTCCGGTACAGTCGAGAACGGTATCCGAGCCACCGGCAGGGGCTTTGTCCACAAAGGAGATTCCACCGGCAGGACCCTCTTCCACCTTGATGGTCACACCCTTTTTGAATTCAAGCGATTTCCAGTCAATAAACGTCGCATTTGCGAGATACACAGCCATGAATCATTCTCCTCTATTGTTTTTTACTCTGCCCGCTTTCGCAGACACTCTTGATGCTTATCCTGATCCGGCGGGAGCATTGGCAAGCGATAACGCCTGATCCCGTCATACTGGTAATAGGCATTCGAGATCGCTCCGGCCGTCGCCACCAATCCGATCTCCCCGATCCCCTTGGCCCCATACGGTCCATGCGGATCATGCACTTCCACACCCTTGACCATGATCTCGGGGGTATCCTTGATCCCGAGAATCCCGAGATCCCTGAAACGGGTACTCTTCAAGCGTCCATCAACCATGGGAAGGTCTTCGGTAATGGCATACCCGATCCCCATGTGGACCGCCCCCTGGACCTGGCCCTCGAACATGGTCGGATTGACAATCCGGCCCGCATCATGGGCCGCAATCACCTTGCTGATCCGTCCCGTCGTGTCATCCAGGATGACAAGCTGGGTGGCATAGCTGTAGGAGTAATGCGTACACTGCGGGCCGTCACTCCCCGGCTTGGTCGTCCAATCACAGCACCAGTACCCCTCGTAGATCCGGCCGACCAGATCGGCCGGAGTCTTCCCACCCTCAAGATCCTTGAGGATTTTTTCCACCGCGTTCAGGATGGAATTCCCGACCAACGATGTCCCCCGGCTGGAGGTTGTCATTCCGGCCCTGGCTTCGAACCTGGTCTCGACCCTGACCTCGACATACTCCGGTTTGATGCCGGTCTTGTCGCAGAGCATCTGCAGGGCAACCGTATCCACGCCCTGCCCCATCTCGGTCCACCCGTGATGCAACACGATGTGGTCCGGGGCCAAAAATTCGACCTTGACCAGACTCTCGTCCTTCATCCCGTTTCCGACACCGCAGTTCTTGATGGAACAGGCCAGACCGGTATAGCGATTCCGGTAAAACTCGTCCTTGACGGACTGCAGGGTCTCGCGCACCGCAACGTTGTGCAAAACCTGTCCTGTCGCCGTCACGGAACCTTCCACCAGGGCGTTGTCGTAGCGGAACTGCCAGCGGTCAAAACCGCCCTGCATGCATAATTCGCTGATGCAATTTTCTATGGCGAACACCGCCTGGTTGACACCGAACCCGCGCATCGCTCCACAGGGGATGTTGTTGGTGTAGACGGCCTTGCCCTCGAGATCGACACAGGGCACATTGTAGGCTCCTGTGGCATGCCCGACAGCACGCTCGACCACCTTTGTCCCGACGGAGAGATAGGCGCCGGTATCGGCCAGCATCCTGGCCCGGACAACCGTCAGCATCCCCTTGTGGTCGCAGCCGACCTCGTACTCCATCCGGAACGGATGGCGTTTGGGATGCATGGTGATCGACTCGGGACGGGTCAACCGCACCTTGACCGGTCGCTGCAGCAGCCAGGCGGCGAGAGCCGCATGTCCCTGGACCGTCAGGTCTTCCTTGCCGCCAAAACCGCCACCCGCCGGAACAAGGGCAATGTCAACGCGGCTCTCCGGCAGGCCGAGAAGTGCCGCGATCTGCTTCCTGTCTTCATAGACGCCCTGACTCTGGGAAAAGACGCGGATTCCGCCTTCATCCCAGGGTTCGCCAATCGCGCACTCGGTTTCCAAAAAAGCGTGTTCGATGCGCTGGGTCTCATAGACGCCCCGTGAAACAAAGGCTGAACTCTCGAGAGCGGCCTGGGCGTTACCGCCACGAACGATCGCACAATGCCCGGCCAGATTGGGCCGGTCCGGATGGACCCGGATCTGGCTGACTTCAGCCTCTGTCATTGCAACGAGGGGGGGCAAAACTTCATATTCGATATCGATGACAGCAGCGGCCGCACGGGCCTGCTCCTCGGTCCCGGCCACAACACAGGCCAAAACGTCCCCGATGTAGCGTGTGATTTCACCGACCGCAATATAGACCGGCCAATCCTGCTCCACAAGCCCGACATGGCGCTGACCGGGAACATCCCGGGCCGTAACGACCCGCAAGACACCGGGCATGGATTCCGCACGCGACGTGTTTATGGAAAGAACCCGGGCACGCGGATGATCACTCATGCGCAGGGCGCCAAAAAGCATCCCCTCGAGGCGGAGGTCGTCCACAAAGGGGCTTTTGCCAATCGCCTTGTAATAGGCGTCATACTTGGGTTGCCGGGTCCCGACCTTGCCCGGCTCATACAGCTCGATTTCTCGGCCGGCGGCCAGGGCCCGGGCCGCCATCTCGACAGCCTCGATGATCTTGACGTACCCGGTGCAGCGGCAAACGTTTTTTGAAAGGGCCTCGATGATCTCGTCCCGTGTCGGCCGGGGATTGTTCTGGAGAAGGATTTTTGTCCTGGCGAGAAACCCGGGAGTGCAGAAGCCGCACTGAACGGCCCCGGCATCCACAAAGGCCCGGCCAATCGTGCGCCGGACGGATTCCGGCCAGCCCTCGATCGTCGTCACATGTGCGCCTTCGAGTTTCTCCAGCCTGGTCACACAGGACAGGACAGGTTTCCCATCGATCTCCACCATGCAGGCACCGCAGGCCGCCTGTCCCGAACACCCGTCTTTGGCTGAAGTCAGACCGGCATCATTGCGCAACCAGGAAAGAAGCGTCCTCGAAAGGTCACCCTCATAGACCACCTCGGTACCGTTACACCAAAAACGCATCCTTCACCCCTTTATTCACCGACCCTCTGTTCCCCAAAAAAAGTTCCGCTGAAAAACCGCTTCAGGACTTTCCGACAACCTTCTTCCAGTTGACCGGGTCGGTATCACCCTCGGTGTTCAACACAAAGACCTTTGAACCGGAGTTGATCCCGATTTTCTCGCGGGCTGCCTTCATCTCGTCGGTCGTCATCAGGGCAATCAGTCCGGCAAGGGCCGCGGCTCCGGACTCACCAGAGACAACGCCTTCCCGATAATAGGCCCGCATGGCGGTCTCGGCCCAATCATCCGGGACACCGACAAAGAGTTCGGTCGCATCACGCATGATGGGCCAGGCGATCAGGGAGGGCATCCCGCAGTTCAAGCCCGCCATGATGGACATCTGGTTCCCTTTTGTAAAGAGGGGATCCCCGCCTCCGTTCTTGATCGACTCGAGAAAACAGTCGGATTCCTTGGGCTCGACGCAGACGATCTTCGGGCGGTTTTTTCCGTAGCGCAGGGCGTAGTAACTCGTACCAGCCGAAGCCACGCCACCAACACCCGCAGGCAGAAAAACAAAATCGACGTCAGACTTACCCGGCTTGTTGATGGAGTTCTCCATCTCGCGAAAGATCGTTGAATAGCCAAGAATGATGTACTGCGGTATCTCCATGTATCCCGGATAGGCGGTATCCCCGATGACCTGCCAGCCATTAACCTCGGCATCACTGGCGCACTTTGCCACGCAATCATCAAAGGTCCCGGGAACGAGAACGACCTCGGCATTTTCCTTGGTGATGTGGTCAATCCGGGCCTGGGCCGAGTTGTCCGGCATGTAGATGATGGCGCGCTGCTTGAGTTTGTTGGCGGTCCAGGCAACAGCCTTTCCGTGATTGCCGTCCGTCGCAGCGCAAAATGTATAGGATCCGAGCTTCTGCATGGTTGTGGGATCCTTGAAGCTGGCCGGTGAAAACCCTTCGCCAAATTTCTTTTCCCACTGCCCCTTGAGGAACCGGTAGATGGCATAGGAGGCGCCCAGACCCTTGAAGGCATTGATCCCGTAGCGGTGTGATTCGTCCTTGACAAGGATCTGGCCGACGCCGATCTCGGCCGCGAGTTTGGGCATGGGCACGAGCGGGGTCTCGGCATATCCGTCGATGGAGCGGTGGAACTCGGGCATATCAGTACTCTTCAAAAAATCAAAAAACGGATCACTCCAGTCCGGTTCTTCTTTCTGGTACGGGTTGAAACTGTATTCGCACTTCATTATGTGTCACTCTTCCTTTTTTTTGAACCGCGCATCCCCGATGGAACACCCGGCTGTCTGTACACCATCAACACAGTCTACGAACGAAGCCCGTCACCGGTTACGGATGACGGGCTTCGCCGGCTCGATCAGCATCAGCGATAGAGATACCTGTCCGCAAGGGACTTGAGGAGGACCGCCATGGTGGCCGCCTGCCGCAACTCCGCTTCCTTGGCACCATTCTGCAACTCGGCAGAGATGACCGAAAAGTCCTTGACCTTGAGAACGGCCTTGAGCGCCGGGGACTCGTAGATGAACTTCTTCCCGTCCAGCACGAGTGACTCGACCGTTCCATTGACATTGGACCGGATCATGTTCTTCCCGTCCCTCTTCCCGATGATGAACCCGGCAGCCTCGGCGGCAAAGCTCTCTTCGGTCAGACACATCCTGGGCTTGTCCCGATAGGGCGCACCGGCCGTCGGACAGAAGGTCTCACAGTTTCCGCATTCGTTGCAAAAATCGGCAATATTGGCCGTCTGGACGTCCTGGGCAACGACAAAGGCCCGCTCTTCTTTGGCCACGGCTTTTCCGTTTTCGTCAACGATCTTCGAGAGACGCCAGTTGACCGAATATGGCTCATAGCTGAAATTGGCCCGGTTGGGACAGACCGTCACACAGACGTTGCAGACATCGTTGCAATAGAGACAGCGGGATGCTTCCTCGCGGGCCGTCTTCTCGTCGAGGGACGAGATCACGATGTTGAAATTCTTGCGGTCCGATGGATCACTCAGTTCCGCTGCGGCACCAAAGACCCTGGTCGCACTCCTTTTTTGCATCTCGTACTCAAAGAGTCCCTTGTCGGCATGGGTGGCCGAGAAATCCGGCTTCCCACCAGAGAGAAGGGACATGTGAGCCGCAGCCTTGCGTCCGTCGGCAATCGCTGTAATCAGGTTGAGCGGCCCGTGGACTGCATCACCGCCGGCGTAGACCTTGGGAAGTTTTGTCTCGAGTGTCTCGGGATCGGTCTTGAGATCGTCCGCATTGACAAAATCGTAGACCGTGTCCTGACCGATGGCCGGAATGACCGTATCGAAGTCCATGGTAAACTCGCTCCCCTGGATCACCACGGGGCGGCGCCGGCCCGAGGCATCCGGCTCGCCAAGCTGCATCTTCTGGCAGGTGACACGGGTCTTTCCGTTTTCGCGGGCGATCGAAACAGGGGCAACCAGTTCCATGATTTCGATCTTCTCGTCCTGGACAGCCTTGATCTCCTCGTGATCGGCCGGCATCTCGGCCAGGGTGCGCCGATAGAGGATCACGACCTTGCCCTCGGGACCGACCATGCGGAAGGAAGTGCGGGCAGCATCCATGGCGCTGTTGCCACCACCGATGACGGCCACCGATGAACCAAGGGCCAGCTTCTCCCCGCGGCGAACCTTGGAGAGGAAGGACAGCGCCTCGATGACACCCTCGCTGTTCTCGCCGGAGACTCCCATCTTCTTGTTGACCTGGGCGCCGATCCCGACAAAGACAAAATCGTTTTCCTCGCGGAGTTTCGCAAACCGTGCGGCATCGATCTTCTGCCCGTACTCGATCTTGACGCCAAGCTTTGTGATGCGCCCGATGTCCTTGGCAATCTGCTCGTCGGTCAGCCGGAATCCGGGAATGGCGTCGGCCGCCATGCCGCCCGCGAGTGTCTTGGACTCGTAGACGGTGACGGCAAACCCTTCGAGAGCGAGGTAGAAGGCGCAGGACAGGCCTGACGGGCCGGCCCCGACGACGGCCACCCTTTTTCCGTTTTTCTTGCCGGGTTTGAGCTTGATGTCGCCCTTCTGCTGTTCGACGATAAAGCGCTTGAGATCGCGGATCAGAAGAGGCATATCGTAATTCTGGCGCGTGCATTTGAACATGCAGAGGTGATCGCAGACCATACCGGTAATCGTGGGGAAGGGATTGGTCTTCATGATGACTTCAAAGGCCTTTTTGTACTGTCCTCGGGAGGCCCGATAGAGATACTCGGGAATCTCCTGGCTGGCGGGACAGGTAGTGACACAGGGTGCCTTGATACAGTCGAATTTGTTGAGCGGACGGGGTGTCTTGATCGACTTGTCCGGAATAAAGCTTTTTTTGTAATTGCGGTTGTTGACGACCTCTGCCGCGTATTTTTTGAGATTGGCCAGGGCGGCCTTTTTGACATCCGTCCCGCCACCAGCCTTCGCCAGAATAAACTCGTCAATCGTTTTGGCGCCGGCTTCCTTCATGGCGGCGGCCAGGTTCTCGAGATACTGCACGCCCCGCAGGTACCCGCCCGGCTTGAGCATGTCGGAACTGACGGTGACCGGCTTGATACCGCAGGCAATGATCTCCGCCAGGTTGAAGCAGTCCGCCCCAGCCGAAAAGGAGATGTCGAGTTGTCCGTCAAAATCGGTCTGGAGTCTGGCCGCCAGATTGATGGAGATCGGATGGAGGGCCCGCCCGCTCATGTACATCATCTTCTCCTTTTCGGGGAAGACCGTACGGTGGTTGACACTCTCGAGGGTATTGGTCAGCTTGAGGTTGAACGCGACACCGTTTTCCTTGGCTGCCTCGGTCAGGGACCGGATCAGGTTGAGGGCATCCGGATACTTGAGGTCGTGGCCAAAGGCCTCGTCCGGAACAAAGGTCTCAAAACCGAGCTTGTTGTTGAGGATGTCGCGCAACATCTCCGGGCCGAGCAGGGTCGGATTGAGCTTGATGGTCGTGTTGAGTTTTTTCTCGGTAATCAGGTAGCGGCCGATCTTCTCGATCTCGTCCGGCGGGCAGCCGTGCATGGTGGAAAGCGTGATATTGTCGGTGATCCGTGAGGGGATGCCCAGCTTTTTGACATCCCGGTAGATCCTCTTGATTTTGGCAAACTTTTCCTCGAGCTCGGCAGAACAATCCGTCATCTTGTCAAAGAAGTTCTGGACATTGGGCTTGAGGATCCCCTCGAGATTGTACCCGACACTGATGTTGAAAATCCCGCCAAGGTCCTCGGTGGTGTCAAGGCCAAGCTCGTAGCGGAGGATATGGAGAATGATCCAGGCATTGATGTATTCGTCAATCGATTCCCTGAGAAGGAGCTCCTGTGACCACTCGCAGTTATAGCCAGCATCCTCCATGTCGATGCAGGGTTTGGAGATCTCCAACTCGTCGAGGGTCTGGACGGTCTTGAGTTCGATATAGCGTGATCCGGTCAGCCAGGCCACAATCACGTTTTGGGCCATCTGGGTCTGGGGACCGGCCGCCACTCCGATGGGGGATTCAAGCGTTTTGCCGTAGCGCGTCATGCGGAAGGCATCTTTGCGCGCCGGACGGAAAAAATTTTCTCTGGAAATGCCAAAAATGCTGCCTGTCTCCCAGTATTCGTTGAGAATCATGGTCAAGAGGCGTTCAAGCGGAACTACGGAAAATTTATCGGACATGTCTACTCCCGGAATCGTTGGATTGATGCGGATGGCGTCATCCTATCATACCGCCCGTCAAATGTACACATTTTTGCCCCGTTTCACGGGTCGGCATCGTTATGGTGCTTTTTTTGGTGAACATCCTCGGGCCAAGCGGGCGCGACTGCCAGAGATATCGCCGCATTTCTTCGTATTCAGTCTGTACCCCGAGACAATCCCCTCCGGGGACTTCGCCCTCTGCGAGGACTTCGCCCTCTGCGAGGACTTCGCCCTCTGCGAGGACTTTGCCCTCAATACAAAAACCCGGTGCGGGCAAGGCCGGCACCGGGTGGATAGCCGCGTCACGTCCGCGGCCGATTGTTCATCAAACATCACTTGACGGGGGTGATTGTCCCCCCGCTGATGGCAAAGGTGCCCACCTCGATGACCTCTTTATTGTCCTTGAGTCTGAGGGTGATTTCCTTGACCTGCTGGTTCGGGCGGCCCCAGTTGAGGAAGAGCTGCAACTGGACGGTCGTGGCACCGGCGATGGTCTGCTGCGAATTGCCGTAGTAGTTGACCTCGATCTTGTACTTGCCGGACTTGGCCAGACGCACAAGATATTCCTCGGGTCCATAGCCGCGGGTAAAGTCCATCGACATCCGTCCGCCCTGGTAGGTCAGCTTGTTGGCATAGTAACACTTCTCGTCGTTGGGGTCGGTCACCCAAAGGTCCATGTCGCAGTTGTCCGCATCCCAGTTGAGCACGACCCGGACATCCGAGGGCATGGCACGGATAACCCGCCTGTCCAGCTTTGACGTATCCACCTTGGCACCACGCGAGATGATCCCGTTCATCTCGACCAGGGCAATCAGCTCGATATCGGGGAAGCGGCTGTCCCATTTTTTTGTCGCAACCTGATAGAGGAGTTCGACAGCGCGCTGGGATTTGCCCGCCCTGTCAAGGACAAGCCCGAGATCACGGTACGACTGGGGATCCTCGGGTTTCATGGCGAGGACATCCGCAAACACTTTTTCGGACAGGTCAAGCCAGCCAAGCTGGGCCAGGCGATGACCAAGGATGCGCAGGAGCTGGGGATTCTCGAGATCCATCTCGGCGATGTTGGAAAGCACACGCAAAGCCGTCGCTTTGTCACCCTGCTCCGCGAAGAAGTCCGCGACATCCAGGAAGAATGCGGAACTGTTGGCCCACTGTTTGCGCAGGCCAAGATAGACGGCATAGCGCTTGTCCTTGTCGGCTTTTTCCAGATCCTTGAGGTAGGGAACATCGGGTGTCCATTTTTTCAGCTCAATCGCGCCCTCGGCTCCGGCATTCCCCGAAGAATCACGTTTGGCCGCACTGTCCAGTCCGCGCTCGCGCTCGGCCCGGGGATGGGCATCAGTCACACGGTCACTCTCTTCAGCCATTCCGTCGCGCATGGCCACGGACGGTCGTGCAGCCGTTCCGTTCCGCTCACCACCAGTTGACTCACCAGCCAGCTTTTTGGTGTCATCACGCCGGGCGGGGGTGTCCTTGGGATAGCTCTTGTCATACCAGGCCTGCATGAGGGCGAAACGGCGGACGACGTCTTCAATATGGTCGGCCTCGATCTTCTGCTTCTGCTTGTCGAGTTCCGCGATGGCGTTGTAATACTCGGCATGAAGCTCCGTCGGTGGAACGATCCGGTAGCGGACGTAATCCTCGATCCGGTCGAGAACGATCAGGGAGGTTCCCCGGGTGACGATACCAAAGGTCTTGGCCAGCTTGATGATCTCGGTTTCGTTCTTGCTCCAGCGGGTCTCAAGATCGGCAATCCGCTTCTGGGCCCAGATCCGGCGCACGATCCCGTTGGTGGTCGTCGTCAGAGAGGTTGAAGCTTTGATCGGGATGCGGACTTCTTTGAATGCCTGGGCTGTCCCGTAGCGCACGACGAGTTCGCCTTCGTCACCCTCAAGAATCCCGGCGAAGGTGAAAATGGACGAGAGGGTGGCGCCCGGACCAGGATGGATATCCCTGATCCCGCGGCCGGTCACCGAAAGGATATGCGCCGACACGCCGCTCAAACGGTCATAGGCCTGGTCGTCGGTCATCCTGGCAAGATTGACGTATTCGCCACCGGTCGACCCGGTAATCTGGCGCAACCAGGCGTGCTCACCGGTCTGCTGTGAAGCGATGGCGTAGACGGGATAGCGTGCGGTCTTGAGTTCATCCGGCCCGAAATTGGAGATCCCGTCCGTGAGGAAGATGCAGACATCGGCCTGGTACTTTGAGAGATCGACGGCACCCATGCTTGTACCACCGTCAAAGGCGGCATCATCAATGGCCTGACGGAGAGACGCAAGATCACCCTCGTTGCGATATGTTTTCTCGTTGTGGACGGCATGACTGAACTGGACGAGCCGGATCTCGGCGCCGGGCTTGACGGTTCTCAACCAGCGGCGAAGCAATGCCCACTCACGGTCCTTGTCGCGGCCGGCCATGGATGCGGAGACATCCTGGACGATCAAGATCCGGTCCGGAACCGCTTTTTTGGCCGTTACGATCCCTTCGATAGCGGTCATGGCGGTAAAGTATTTTTTTCCTGAAGCATCGGTTTCAACCACAACCGGCTTGGCCATCGGAATGCGCGGGACGACAAAGGAAAGCTGCTTGTCGGGGACATAGTTGGTCCGCTCGTACTTGGCCAAAAAGGCCTTGTTCCAGCGGGAGAAGGTCAGGTTGCCGAGTTCATTGGCACTGTCTGTCCTGGGGGCAAGCTCCTGCTCGATGACCGTCACGTTAATGGAAAAGTTCTCGACCGTGTCGGTAAAGGCGAGCGGCAGACGATACAACAGACCCGCCGAACCTGCCTCGTCCAGCTCCTGTTCCCAGGCAATCACAACACGCTTGTACCCCTTGGCCGGTATGGGATAGATGCGGGCCCTGAAGGTATTGCCCTTGGTCCATTCCAGGAGACCGGGATCGATCTGGCTGCGGACAACGGTATCGAAGACCTGACGGCCCTTGTCCTTCTCGACGACCACACCTTCACGAAGACGGCCATTGACATCCATGGCAAAGCGGGAGACAGTCTGTCCCTCGCCGAGGGGGAAGACGAACTGGCCTTCGAGGATGGCATTGTTTCCATTAAAGAATGTCATGTCATACGTTGTGACAGCGACCTTGCCGACCACCTCGACGCTGGCCTTGAGTGCGGTCAGTTTCATGGGGATCGAGCGGTCAACATTGGGGGGACGGATAAAGATGATGGGCGGTCTTGGGCGGGGACGCGGGCGGATGATGATGTCTCGCCCCTCCTGGGCCACGCCAAAAACGGATGCGAGTGCGAGTAGAGCGAGGAGAATGGAGAGTTTTTTCATGGTACGGCTCCTTCAAACGGAAGAACGGACACCAGCCGGCGCCGTCCATCACTGAATAGGAGTGTATACCCTGTCTCAGGGTTACACGTTCATTTTTTGCGCAATCCGGGAGTACGTATGAAATTATTTCGTTTTTATCATACGTCCCCCGGCAACGCATACCGTTTTCATGAAGTTGTGTTGCGATTCCGGGAGTCCCGTGAAAATTTCGTGATTTTCTACAGCGGGCCTCGCCGTCACATGACATTTTTTTTGTTTCGCGGGTACAAATGACCCACAATGTACTCCAGGATGTAATCCGGGACTGCATTTTTCTCAAATTTGAGAATCTACAGAAAACCGGTAATCCGGGATTGCATAATTCTCATATTTGAGAATTTTGGCCCTTCGAGACCCCGAAAATGGCTGGCATCACCAAGATGCTATAAATCGCGTCTCTACAAATACAACGTCATCCCAAGATGAACACATCTCCTCCCCTGAAGGGGGAGGCTGGGTGGGGGAAAGCCCACGTTTCTACCCCGGAATTCCATGCATATATCACGGTTTTGTTATGCGACCCCCGGCAACGCATGATTGTTTTGAGTATTTGTGTTTCCAAGACGCGATCAATCGCGTCTCTATAAATACAGACGCATCCGCCCCTTGCCCGCACCGCCACCCCTGCATTGCTGCATCCGCACTTTTGAAGTATACTTTTGGTATGGCAACGTACGTCAAACCATGGGCAGACATCTTTATCCGCTATCTCTTTGGTAGACAAGCCAACGAGAAGCTTCTCTTGTCCTTTACCAATGCGGTCCTTGAGGATTCCGGCATTCCGACCATCGTTGTCCTTGAGATCAAAAAACCTTTCAACCTGGCTGACCTTTCTCAAAGCCGAAGGACAGGAGGAAGAGACAATGAAAGTGATCATGGATGACGATGCCATCTTCGTCAAAGCCCACGAGGAATACA
>DAIREN010000071.1:0-13251 GCA_036795535.1 Spirochaetota bacterium | reverse complement strand
AGGCTTCCGATATCAGCGGTATCCATATTTAGAGTTTTACAGTTATGGATTCCGGCTCGCCCGAAATTGGTAGCCAGGGCGAAGTGCCTGAAGGGTAATGGCAACGTCCCGCGGCCGCTTTTTGACATCCATGTCAAAGCGGCACTGTAGACATCGTGTCTTACGCGGACAAGGTGAAGTACGTGAAGGGTGATGGCCGAATAAGCACTGGGCAGTAACCAACAACCAATCCGTCCTTCGGACTTGGTACGATTATTGTTTTCACGCGCATGATTACCTGCCATGCATTCGGGGCGATAGCCCCCGCAATACTCCCGGAGTACTGTTTTTGTCAGTCGAATGCTCAAATATTTTCTTAAGCATTACCCTGATTTTATTGGCTGCAGCCTTTGCGAGGTGAAGAAGAAGGTAACAGGAATCTCAGAATTACTCCCGGAGTACTTTATTGGTTGCGAGTATTGCTGCACTTGCATGTTGGGGCAAAGCCGGTTGGGGTGTAGAGAAGCCCAATTTGGGCGTCTCTACGCTACCAATAAATTTTGACGTCTCTACCCGCGTTGGTCAGCAACAATCCGGGCTCCGAGGGAGGGGTATACGCATGTTAAACATGATAACGTCATGAATACTCCGGGAGTATCCATGGCAAAATCGCAATTTCGCGTTGCTACTCCGGGAGTGATATTTCATTTTTGTAATCCAGTATCCTGACTGGCATGCAGCCGTCGGGTGGTGCAGGTGTTTATGCGAATATTGCATCCATACGACAAAGCTATGGTATACTCGTGGTGCATTGCACGTACGAAGGCTTGTTCTTTTTTTGCACAACCCTGCCCGGATCTGTCTTTAGTGTCATCATGAGACCAGAGCATGTTTTGCAAGCGGGCTTGTTGGCGAGATCGTAAAGGAGACAATGTGCGACTGATACAAACCGCAGTGGCGGCAATGCTCATGCTGGCCGCGCTGGTGGCCTGCACGGGTGACGGCGATCCGGTCCTGACGAGTGTCGCGGGCCAGGGCTGGATCCATGGCCTGGGTAATGGCAATCAGTCCACGGTGCAAATCGTCGAAGTCACGTTTGACAAAAACGACGCGGCCGCCGAGGGGACGATGCAGGTGCAAAAGGTGAATGCCAATAATACTGTAAATCTCCTGACCTGCGACTATGTCAGCCCGGGAAAGAGCTTTGCCGGCTGGGCCACGAGTCCCTTGGGCGCGGTCATCTATGCCGACAGGGGGGCGATTGTCGTGGGCACGAATCCGGTTGCCCTGTATGCCCGCTGGAACAGTGTCGTCAGCTTTGACGCCAACGGCGGCAGCACGCCGGTGCCGGCTCTGCAAACCAACCTGGTCGGACAGAAGTATGGCTCGCTGGCAACGACTTCGCGAGCAGGCTATGCCTTTGACGGCTGGTGGACCAATGCAGGCGGTACCGGTTCCGCCGAGATCACGGTCAATACCATCATGGACAGAGCCGCTCATACTCTCTGGGCGAAGTGGTCGCCGTTGGACTACACGGTCAGCTTTAACGCCCAGGGCGGGATTCCCCCACCTGATCCCGTGACCGTTACTTCCGGTTCGTTGTATCCATTGCCGTCTGTCAACCGTCCCGGAATGACTTTCATGGGCTGGTGGACAGGCACCGATGCGGCGGCTCGCGTGATCACCGCAACAAATCTTGTCCAGATCGCAAGCAACCACACGTTGTATGCCAGGTGGGGGTATGCCGTGACCTTTGTTGAAAATGGCGGGAGCGAAGTGCCGGATCAGGTCATCGAGTCCGGTAAAACGGTCTTGCAGCCGGCGGCGCCGTCCAGGAATTTGGCAGTTTTTGACGGCTGGTTCAAGGAGGCCGGGTGTGTCACGCCATGGAATTTTGCGACAGATGCCATCACATCGGACGTGACACTGTACGCGAAATGGCTGACGCTGGCCGATGTTTCCTACAAGGACATTGTCAGTGTCCCCGGCGGAACCTATACACAGCAGGATGGCAATTCTGATGGTCTGCCGCTTGCGAGTTTTGGCCATACGATCACCGGTTTCAAGATGGGCAAGTACGAGGTGACCTACGAGCTGTGGCATTTGGTCTATACCTGGGCGACAAATAATGCTTACAACTTTGCCAATGCCGGACAGGAAGGGCATGACGGGCCGATCATCGGTGCCGCTCCGACGATAGCCAGGTTTGAACCTGCAACCAGGATCAACTGGCGATCTGCCATTGTCTGGTGTAATGCCTATAGCCAGATGGACGGGAAGACCCCGGTCTATTACAGTGATAGCGGATTCACCACGCCAATCAAGGACAGTCGTTCCGGGAGCTATGCCAACAGTATCAATCCAGCGGCCGGCAGTTTTGATAATCCGTACGTCAACTGGAGTGCGACCGGCTATCGCCTGCCGACCGCGGGCGAGTGGCAGTATGCCGCCAGTTATAGGGATGGCTTGGACTGGACACCGTACAACTACGCCTCCGGGGCGACGGCAAACTATAGTAACGCAACGGCCACGGGGCTGGTCGCCTGGTACAATGGCAATTCGTCAAGCTCGACAAAGACAGTCGGGACCAGGGATGCCAATGCCCTTGGTATCCACGACATGAGCGGGAATGTCTTTGAGTGGTGCTGGGATTGGTACTCATCACAAGTACCGACGATGGAACAAACCAACTACCGCGGCCCGGTACCTGCATCGTTCAGGGTAATTCGGGGCGGGACCTATAACCAGGCCGCAAAATTTATCCAGATCGGGTATCGCAGTACCTTCGCTCCGTTTGCATCAAGTCAGACTGGTGGTTTCCGGGTGGTCCTTAGCGAGTAGCCAGGGCGAAGTACTCCGGGAGTACAATGTATTGCAATACAGCCATGAATACTCCCGGAGTACTCATAACAAAACCGCAATTACGTCATTTGACTCCGGGAGTACCCTGATATTCGTGCTTTTTTTCAGGAAGATGCTACAGTTGAAGGAGTCCCGTCAGTCTGATCCGGTCCACCTGAATCGATTTTGGCTGCAGGAGCGATTTTTTCAGGGGGAACAGTGTGCTGTCCTGCAAGAATATTGTGATTCTTGTGATGCTGCCTGGCCTCTTTGCAGCCTGCGCTGGTGACGAAGATCCCGTCCTGACCAGTGCCGCTGGCCAGGGCTGGATTTTCAACCTGGGCAATGGCAATCAGTCCAATGTGCAGATCGTCGCAATCACGTTTGACAAAAACGACGCGGCTGCGACCGGGTCGATGCCCGCGCAAAAGGCCAACGCCAATACTACGGTAGAACTTTTGACCTGCGCGTACACCAGCCCGGGCAAGACCTTTGCCGGCTGGGCCCCGAGTCCCCTGGGTGCCGTCACCTATGCCGACAAGGCGCCGATCACACCGGGGACAAATTCGTTCACCCTCTATGCCCGCTGGAGTGTTGTCGTCCGCTTTGACGCAAACGGCGGGATGCCGCCGGTGCCGGCTCAGCAAACCAATCTGTTCGGGAATGCCTATGGTACGCTGCCCATACCAGCGTGGCCAGGCTATGCCTTTGCCGGCTGGTGGCCCGATGCGGGTGGTACCGGGTCCGCTGCGATTACGAACCAGACCATTGTCACAAGGACCAATCACACGCTCTATGCCAAGTGGGGTCCCTTGACATATATGGTCAGCTTTGACTCCCATGGGGGTACGCCCAACCCGCCCTCGCGCCAACTGGAGAGTGGTGCCGTTTATGGTGAGCTTCCGGAGGTGACAAAAAGCGGGACGATCTTTATGGGCTGGTGGACCGGAGTCGATGAGAGCGCACAAAAAATCATGGCAACAAATATACAAAAAGTGGCGGCGGATCATGTGCTGCACGCCCGCTGGGGTTTTATCGTCACCTGTGAGACATTCGGGGGGACAGCGGTTTCCCCGCAGACAGTCAGGGATGGCGGAAAATGTACTCAGCCCGCCGGTCCAACAAAAGCGGATGCCGTCTTCGGCGGCTGGTACAAGGATGCAAGCTGTCTCCTGCCCTGGGATTTTTCCAGCGATACCGTGACCGCTGATACCACACTCTATGCCAGGTGGAACACGGGACACGAGTTTGTCAGCGTGCCCGCAGGCACATACACGCAGACCTCGCACCTGGGACAATCGTTTGAACACACGCTCAGCGCGTTCAAAATGGCCAAATACGAAGTGACCTATGCGCTCTGGAAAAGCGTGCACGCCTGGGCGACCAATAACGGGTATGCCTTTGCCAATCCGGGCCGCGAAGGACATGACGGGACGATCGGTGCAAGTCCGACAGATGCGCGGTACGAGCCTGTAACGTACATCAACTGGCGGGACGCCATCGTCTGGTGCAATGCCTACAGCCAAAAATCAGGCCTGAGTCCGGTCTATTGCAGCGACAGCGGATGCACAATGCCCATCAAGGACAGCCGGGACGGGGCCTACGGTTCTTCCATCAACACAACACCTGGCAGTGTTGATACACCATACGTCAACTGGAATGCGTCCGGCTATCGCCTGCCAACCGAGGGTGAGTGGCAGTACGCGGCCAGTTATCAGGATGGAACAGGCTGGACCCCGTATGACTGGGCATCCGGGGCGACGGGGCCATACACCGATACGGCAGCCACCGGGCTTGTGGCCTGGTACAGCCGGACTGCGGGGGGGGGGGACGCATCCTGTCGGTACCAGGATTCCCAATGCCCTTGGCCTCTATGACATGAACGGCAACGTTTTTGAGTGGTGCTGGGACTGGGGCACCACGACAACGCTGCCGAGCGGTGCAGAGACGGATTACCGCGGTGATGTAACCGGCACATCCAGAGTCAAGCGGGGCGGAAGCTATAACGAGTACGAGGCCTATATGCGGATCGGATATCGTAATATCAACACGCCCTATGGAGAGAACAGCACCTTTGGCCTGCGACTTGCGATGCAGCCGTAGGCACGTCCTGAGCGTAGAGTTGGCGTCTCTACTACCAATAAATTTTGACGTCTCTTCCCGCGTTGGCCGCAACAATCCCGGGTGAAGACCCCGTCGGAGGGGTATACGCATGTTGAAAACATGATAACGTCATGCTACTCCGGGACTATCCATGACAAAATCACAATTACGCGTTGCGACTCCGGGAGTGAATTCTCGTGCGGAGTCTTGTTCGTCATGATAGACTTGGGGCAGCTATGGGCCGCACCTTGTGTCCGGCATGGAGGATTGTCATGGTTGAGACTGTTGTCCGGTATGTCGGGCGTCTCGCGGAAACACTGCTTGTCAAACGCCTGGCTGCTGTTCCCAAAGAAATTCTGGTTGGAGCAGCAGTCGGTCTGGTGTCTCTCATCATCATCCTGACGGATGCTTTTTTGCCGGTCGAGTCCATGCTCTACGACCTGCGCTTCGAAATCAAGCCCAGGGTGGAACGCTCCCGAAACGTTGCGGTGATGGAGATCGACGACGATTCCCTCAAATACATCGGGCGCTGGCCCTGGCGCCGCAATGTCTATGCCGAGGCCCTCGACGCGATGCGGGCCCTCGGTGCCCGTCAGGTGGTATTCGATGTCGAATTTACCGAACCCTCGGCCCGGGTGATCAGCCAGCAGGACATGGTCGAATTCCCCCGCTATGTGCGTGGCGAGCTGGACGGCCTCAGGCGGGAGATCGCCGCCTTTCGCGGGACACTCCAGGCCGGCCAGGCCCGTAACCCCGCGGGTGTGCTGGCCGATTTTGAACGCAGCATTGCCACGCGGCGCGACAGTATCGTTGGCCGGTTGTCGCAGGTGGGGCAGAATGACGACCTGGCCTTTGCCCAAGCCATTGCCCGGCATGGGCAGGTAGTGATTCCCGTCCGCTGCTATGACGAGTCCAACCAACAGACACCGGAGCACGAGCAGGTCTTGACCAGCTACGGGATGCGTCTTGCAACCCCGACCAATGGCATGCGTGGTGTTCTGCGCGCCCGCTGGCTGGACATCCCGGCACCGCCCCTGCATAAAGGGGCGCGTCGCCTGGCCTTTACCAATGTGGACACGGATGAAGACGGGGTGCGCCGCCGGATTGCCCTCTTCCGGGAGTGGCGCGGGGCGCTCTTTCCCCAGTTGGCCTTTGCGGCGCTGCTTGCATCCCCGGGCAGGGCCACCGACGGCATTCCTGCGACCAATATTGAATTCGTTCCCGGATCGCATGCCCTTCTGAAAAACGTTCTCCTTCCCGGCGAAAAAGAACCTGCGGACATCCGCATACCGCTGGACAGCCGGGGGCAGATGCTGATCAACTGGGCGGGAACCTGGCAGGAGAGTTTCTCGCGGTTCTCGTTTTCCGATCTCTTCGCCTACATGGAGGCGGGCAAGGCCCTGCGAGGCCTCTTGGTCGAGGTGGACCGGGAGTATTTCGAGGATCAGGGCGGTCTGGCCCCGCTCGTGAGACAGCTTGAAAGGCTGTTTTCAAAAAGCCGATCGGGCAAAGCCCTCTCGGGTGAGGAGCTCCAGGAAATCGGAGCCCTCGAAGAGCGGGTCTACGCTGTCGGGACGAACGAGCTGGACGTGATGCAGCAGAGCCTGACAAACATGCAGGCTCAAAGTCCGGCAGCACCCGAGACGCGGACTCTGGCCGCAACCGTCAGCAATGTGCGACACGGAATTGGCGCGTACGGAAGGTTGCAGAAAAAGGTGGCGGTCCATGTCAGGCACGCCTACGTCATCATCGGGCAGACGGCGTCATCCACGACCGACCTCGGGACAACCCCCCTCGGGATCAACCAGCCCCAGGTCTTTCTCCACGCCAATACCCTCAATACCATCCTGCAGCGCAGCTTCATCAGGACCATGCCCAAAGCGGTTGAAATCGCGGTTGTGCTTCTCCTGCCTGTTTTCTTCGGGTACGTCTCGCGCCGCCTGCGGCCCTCACGGATCATTCTGGCGGGAACGGCGTTTTTAGCGGCGTTTGCCTTTGTCAACCAGTTGCTCTTCGGGGCGGGAATCTGGATGCAGATGGCGCCCCAGTCCTTTGCCCTGCTGGCAACCTTTCTCATCATTACCGGGATTCACTATGTCCAGGGTGACAAAGAAAAAAAGTACATCAAAAATGCGTTTGGGCACTATCTCTCGCCCGACGTGATCGATGTCCTCGTCAAGGATCCCGCTGCGCTCAAGCTCGGTGGCGAGCGCAAGGTCCTGACGGCCTATTTTTCCGATGTCCAGGGCTTTTCGACCATTTCGGAAAATCTCTCGCCTGAAGCTCTCGTTGACCTTTTGAATGCCTATCTGACCGATATGACGGACATCATTTTCCACCAAAAGGGAACCGTCGACAAATTCGAGGGTGACGCCATCATCGCCTTCTTCGGTGCTCCCGTCCCGTTCGAAGATCACGCACTGAGAGCCTGCCTGGCCTCGCTCGAGATGCAGGCCCGGGTGGCCGAGATGCGCCCGCTCTGGAAAAAAAAGTACGGACACGAACTCTTTGTCCGGATGGGCATCAATACCGGACCGATGGTCGTGGGAAACATGGGCAGCCGGAACAGGTTCGACTATACGATGATGGGCGATTCGGTGAACCTCGCAGCCCGGCTGGAAGGCGTCAACAAGTATTATGGGACGTATACCATGGCCTCCGAATTTACGGTCAAGGATCTTGGCGACGCGATTGTCACCCGCGAACTGGATATCCTGCGGGTGGTCGGCAAGAGCGAGCCAGTGACGGTCTACGAGCTTGTCGCCCGCCGGGGTGAGCTTTCAGCGGAGAAGGCCGATGTGCTTGAGCGATTTGCCGAAGGCCTTGTGGCCTACCGAAAAAAAAACTGGATGGCGGCGCAAAAGCACTTCAAGGCGGCCATGAATCTCGATCCGACGGACGGACCGTCCCGTGTGTACCATGATCGCTGTGCCGAGTTCCGCAAAAAAGCGCCACCGGCCGGGTGGGACGGGGTGTACACACTCAAAGGAAAGTGAGTCCGGCGCGGGCGCAGTTGGCAGGACGGAGGAATTGCGCACAGTCCGGGATGTACAGACACTCAATGGAGAGTGGATCCGGATCGGCCGTCTCAGCGTGCCCGACGGTCCAATCCGGGGGGACTTGTTCGAACCGGCTTTGGTGTGAGGGGAGAGGTCTCTCCCCTCACGCGGGACGGAGTCAATCGCAGGAGTATTTTTTGCGTACACGCACTGCAAAAACGCAAGCATGCTGGAAAACCTCAAAAAAATTCTCAAATTTGAGAATTTTGCAGTCCCGGATTATTTTGCGGGAGTTAAATGATCACAAAACCACTGAATTTTCTCAAATTTGAGAATTTTGCGATCCCGGATTACCTTCTGGGTAAAAAATGACACACCGCGTAACCAGGAATCGCGTCGCAAAAACATAAAACCGCTCCGATACCCCCGGCTACGAATAGAAAAAACACAAAAACGTCATGACTGCTCCAGCAACGCATGACGGTGTTGTCTTTGTTACGACAGGGGAATCAGGCCCATGTCGGTGTTTCGACCGGGGCCTGTCCCGGATTGCCTGCTGAAACGCCAAATTGGGGTACACGGAAAAAACAGCCGGAGTCTCGGCACGAGCCATCTCCGGCGTTTCTGTACCAGTAGAGTATGATCAGCGAGCACCGTCCCGGAAGAGGTCGGGACCCTGAGCCATCACGGATTTATCTGTACCAGTAGCGTACAACCAGTGAGACTCCGGTGCGTGTTTCCCAGGTTCCAGCCGTTCCCGTCAGAGGTAAGGCCGTCGGTGTGCCTGACTCTCCATCGGCAGGGCTGAAGGAGGGGCCCTTGGTCGGGAGCGCGGTCCATTCCCTGCCAAAGGCAAAAACTCCGTCCTTGACAGTAGAGAGTGTGCGGCCGGGATCCAGCTTGACGATCAAGCCGTCATTGGCGTTGACTCCCTGGGCTTGGGCAGTCAGGAAGAGACTTCCGCCCGGTGCCATGAAGAGTCTGGGATGTTGCTCGAGGACTCCGGTCAGTCCCCAGGACCGGAACGGATCAGTCAGCCCGGTATCGGTTGAAAGTCCTGCGAGGGAAGGATCCTGCCGTTCAAAAACGAGCAGGCTTCCATCGGGCAGGGCATCTCCGAGAGGTGCATCGGCCAGCAGAGTGCAGGCTGATGGCGACGAGGTCGCATCAAACCGGCCAAAAATTCCGCTTGAATCGCTCGTTCCCCCGAAGAGCCAGCCGTTCGCGGTCATCCGGACCACACGGATCCGGCCCTGTGATCCCGCTTTCGAGAACGTGACGGTCCCCAAGTCGCTACTGACCTGGAGCAGGGCCGGGGATACTCCTGCCATTCCTCCGACTAGGATGCCACCCGAAGACCAGGCGAGGGTCAGGCCCTGGTGCGCCATTGTTGCGCCGCCTATCGTCACACCGGTAAAGGTATTTCCGTCAGCCGGGTTCCATCGGACAAGGACCGCCTGTGTATTGGCTCCGTCCGGTCGCAGGGTCCCGCTGATCAAAACCTCGCCGGCGTTGTTTGTGACGGCAGCGGTGAACTCGATCGGGACTGTTCCGCTTGAGGCCTCGGCAACACCGAGCAAGCTTCCGTCCATGCCGAACCTGAGGACAAACCCGCTGCTTGTTCCGGGCATCGTTCTTGTCCCGACGATCAGGAGATTGCCGCCGAGAGCCAAGAGACTGACGGGCTGGTCCGCATCCGCCGTTCCAAGTGTTTTTTGCCAGAGGATCCCGCCAAAGGGATCAAGGGCCGCGACGAAGACATCATCAGATCCACTGGCCGAGGTTCGTCCGGCGATGATGGTCCGGTCAGGGAGCGCGAGCAGGCCGATGATGTCCTCTCTGGCCGGCGTTCCGATCGTCAGTACCCAGGTTCTTGCCGATGGACCGCTTTCATAGGAGGATTGTTCATCAAGGCCGCGTGATTTCCAGCGGAAGATGTTGAGACGGCGCATCACATTTTCGGGGGCGAAGGCCCGGCTTGTCATGTAGAGGGATCGTTCCCTGACGGAGTAGATCGGGGAGCAGTCGTCGAGCGGGCTGGAAAAGCCGGTCAAGAGGCGTTCCTGCCCTGAAAGATCGGACAGGATGATCTCGAATCCCCTGTTCGGAATCTTGCGTGCCATCAGAACGCTGTCGCGGTCCATCCCCAGAGTCGTGGATCGCAGATGCGATCCGCCCGGTGCGACCCGGCTCCGGGAGTCCGGCAGCGACTCAATCCGGAGTGCATTGACAGGGCCTGTGGTCGCGGATTCGAAATCTCCACGGGAAAAGACAGCGGCTGAAAGGTTCGTTCCGTTGTTTGCGTAGATCAGAAGAATGGTTCCGGCGTCGCTCGCAATCCCGGGGAAATTGGCATTCGTTCCCACCAGGCAGACCGGGACTCCCTGCATCGGCATGGAATTCGGCCCGGTCATGGCGCGGATCATTTCACCCGGACGGATCAGCACGATGTTCGTCGGGGTTTGCGCAGCCAGCCAGTCGTGGGTTCCGTCGCTGAGGACACAGAAATTGCTCAGCCCCAGGGTTCCCGGTACGAATGAGGGTGGTGCATAGGCTGTATCCTGCACCTGGCGGCTGACCCGGATTCCCTGGACCGAGTTATGCACACCCGAAAAGTAGAGCAGATTGGTTGTGCCATGCTCGGTCAGTCCGATGCAGTGATTGTCAAAGAGCGGGTTGGAGAGCATCCCGCCACCTGCTATGTAGAGTCCATCGGCCGGGATGGACTCGGCGTCATCCGTCAGGGTGCAGGCGCCCAGACATGTCAGTCCAGCGATGCACAAAAGCAGAATTTTCATTGTGTCCCCCAGTGACCGTCCTGTTGGGTCGGTCCATCTTCTGAAATGTAGCACAATTCGCGTCTGAAATCAGGACTTTGGGGTGCCAAGTTTGGATCTTGGTGTTACGCTTCAATCACCACTTCGAGCCGTTTGAACCCGGCCAGAGAATGTTCACCAAAAAACTGAAGACTCGGCCGAATTGCAGTATACTCATGGTATTGAAGGAGGAGTACAATGAGGTGGCGTGTTGTTTTCTGGCTTCTTCCGGCTGCTTTGGCGGGGTGCAGCTTCGAATTTCCCTTTGACCAGTCCATCGATCTCACGACCGGCAGGGCGGATCTCGCCATAGCCCGGGCTGTCACCAATGTCAACGGCGAGGATGTGCAGAAGGCCGTCGACGGTCTCTCCAAGTTTGGTGAGGTCGAGTCCCTCGTCCTGGATGGTGCCTGGATCCAGACCAATCCCGGCGATGATCTCTCCGCTGTCGAGTATGCCGAAATCATCCTCTCGAATTCGAGCAGGATGCAACGCTACGATGTCCTCAATCCGGCAGGGACCAACGCATCCATCACGCTCGACGGCGCCGTCCTGCTTTGGTTCTACCAAAATCCTCCTTTCGATGTCCATGCCGTTCTGTACCGGGATGAGGCGGGGAGCGTGATTCCCACACACTATCGCGTCAGACTCAAGGGACGGATGCTTGTCGAGGCTCTCGTCAAACCCTAGGCCTTCCTGAACAGCGGTCTCTTCATGCGGCCGCCGGGTAAATTCCGGCTTGCGGTCGGGAAGTCGGGAGAGTAGTATTCACATATTGCAGACAGAAAAGGGGTCAGACGGTATGAAGGTGTCGTTCGGTTTCATGCTGTGCGTTTTTGTGTTTCTTTCGGGAACCCTCGTTGCCCAGAATGCGGCGACGAATACACGTCCGGAGGGGATGGATGGCCTGATGGCTCTCTCCGAAAAAAGTACGGTTCGTATCGGAGAGGCGCTCGAGCAGATCGCGCTTCTTGCGGGGAGTGAACCCCGGGACGCACAAGCGGCCCTGTCCTTTCTTGCCGGGAAGGGAATTGTCAGCACTGACATTGCCCTCGATGCCGTTTTGACCAGGGGCTGTCTCGCCGCGATGATCATGAAGACCAAGGGCTGGGGCGGCGGGATCATGTACTCGATCTTCGGGGGTGGCCGCTATGCCTGGCGGGAACTCGTGTACCGGAATGTCATGCAGGCCGGTGGTTCGGAACACAGCCCGGTGTCCGGTGGAGAACTCCTGGCCGTGATCGGTCGGGCCGCCGGTGATGTTGAACTGAAAATGGAATAGGTCGGGAGGCTCCCATATGAAGCGAATATTCGTCTTTTCGATGTGCTTTTTTGCCATGGCAACACTTTCTCTTGAAGCCGCTGCAACGGCGACCGTCGTCCAGGTCCAGGGACGGGTTTCCATCCGTTCAGGCGCAAGTGGACCTTGGGTGACCGCCCGGAGCGGCATGACCCTGCCCGAGGGCGCGTCCATCACCACGGGATACCAGTCGGCAGTCACCCTCCGGATCGCTCCGACCGGGAGTGTTGTGCGTCTCAACCAGTTCACAACCGTTTCGGTGGCATCGCTTGGCCAGTCCGGCAACACAGTCAATACAACGCTCAAACTCAAGATGGGGACTGTCCGGGCTGTCGTGAGGAACACGGTCAACGAACGCTCCAGTTTTGTGGTGTCGACTCCTGTCGCGACGGCTTCCGTCCGCGGGACAATTCCCGAGATTTCGCACTTCCCGGACAGCGGGACACGGATTGCCTACATCGAGGGTTCCGGGTATGTCTCCAATAAAAAGGGCCGGCTCCAGCTTCTGGCCCGGAACCAGCGCAGCACGGTTTCCACCAAGGGCACGACTTCCACTGCCCTTCAGGAGGCGGGAAAGCGCAGGGCAACCGCGGCCATTCAGCTCAATCTGACACCAGCCGAGCAGGAAGCCCTTTTCAGGCCGGGCCGTGGTCGCTCCGGTGATCCGGGAATGGGCGGGCGCGATTTCATCCGTGATTTGCAGAAGTGGCGCTATATCCGAGAAAACCTCTCCGATCCGGTCATGCTGTGACGTCGTGCAATACTGATACTCTGGGACTCCTTATGAAAAAAACACTCCTTGCAGGCTTTTGCCTCCTCATTGTGGCTGCCGCTCCCCTCGCGTCCCTGACACCCGGGTATGGTGCATCCGAGGATGTCAGCCTCTTCATGTCGTCGCAGGAAAACAACAACTACCTCCTCAACAATTTCAAGCTCTGGCTCAGATTGGATGTCACCGAGGAATTCTCTTTCTACGTCCGCGGGAAATTCCAGTATGCGCGGCTTCTGAATGCAGCGGACGGCACGGCCAGTGCGGACAAAAAGCAGTCGGTTTTCGATCTCGATCTGGGATACCTGAACTGGAGCGGGGAAGATCTCGGGATCTTTGCCGGGCGGACCCTGATTACGTTGGGGAGCGGTCTCCTCTTTGATGGGGCTGCTGATGGTCTTGATATCACCCTTTCCGCCGGGCCGGTTGATTTCGAGCTGTTTG
>DAIREN010000070.1:0-13268 GCA_036795535.1 Spirochaetota bacterium | reverse complement strand
TCTCGGCGGTGCCATTTCCCTTTGCCTCATGGTTTGAGAGCTTTTTTGGCCACAAGGGGGCGCTCTCGTCGGGAGGGTCGGTCGCCACAAGTGCCTTTGATCTTGCGGTCCAGATGGGTGGAAATCCCGTCGTTCTCCTGGGGCAGGACCTGGCCTACAGTTCCGAACGAATCCATATGCGGGGCACGAGTGGCGAGGAACGCTGGGAAAACACCTGTACCCGAACCACCCCGGTCACCCGGAATATGCGCAGTTTTCTGCGCCAGAATGCAACGGTCCGTGTGCCATCCTGGGACGGACAAAGCGAAGTCTGGAGTGACCGCAAGTTTTTGACGTTTCTCTGGTGGTTCGAACGCCAGATCCGGATGATCGACGGCCGGATCCGGATCGTGAATGCCACCGAGGGCGGGGCCCACATCAAGGGCGCGGAGCACATCAGCCTCGAATCCCTGCTCGAGACCCTCCCCGAAAGACAGGTCACCCTCGACCTGCCCACAAGCGACGCCTCGTCAGCAGGAATCACGGCCTGCCTGGCAGCCGCGCGTGACTTTTCGGACTTTCTCCGGAGCCTGCTGGCCCGGACCGAACAGGCCCAAGTCCTCATCCAGGCTGTCCTCGAAGAGCGGACAGCAGTGGAACAGGTCCTCCCCTGCCTGGATGAAACGGATGCCTGGATCCACACACACCCGGTCTGGTCCCGCCTGATCTCCTCGTCCCTCCAACGGGTGATCCACACCGTCAAAGAGGGCTTCAACCTGCATGAGGAACAGGCCGAAAACCGTCTCCAGTCAGCCTTCCGGGAGAGTGCTGCACTCTATCATGGAATCCACGAAGCTGCGGCCACCATGCTCGATCAGGTCCGGGTTTTTCTGGTGGACCGCTTCGGAGAATCGGTGACATGACCTTCACCGGTTTTGGTTTGGTTTTTGACACGGAAGAGCCTGGAGGCTACAAGCCCGAACCAGACTGCAGCCATCAACTCGGGCATGGCGGGCAGATCGAACCCGGCGACCAGCACGGCCAGAACAATGCCTGAACAAAAGAGAAAACCGCTCCCGAACTGGCGCCGCTTGAGACTGACGAGCATTCCATGGAGCGGGACCAGCATTCCGATGGCGATCACCGGGAGAAAGAACACACCCCTGACCGGCTCGATGATGCCTGCCGGAGAAAACCTGAGGGCGCTTCCCAACACAGGTTCCAGCGGAAGGACAAGCGCCATCGCCGCAGCAAAAACGAAAAAGGAAGCAATCCGCGAAAACAGCACTGAGCTTGGCATGGTCAGAAGCAGACGCATACTCCCCAGAAGCAGCGCCACGTAGACAAAACGGGCGATGATCGAGGTCTCGATCCCCAAGATGTCCGCCAGACGAAGAAGGGCGGTCAGGCCCATGGCAAACACGGCCAGCCAGCCATCCAGAAAGAAGAGCCGTCTGGCCCGGGCCTGATCCTGGGTGATACGGGCACCCGGAGGGGCAAGCAACGAGACCTGCAGGAGGGCCCCGGCCATCACCCCTCCCAGAAAGAGATGGGCCAGACCCGCGATTGTCCCGGCGGTCACTGCAGTCGTTCTTCGAGAATGCGCCGGCCTTCTTGCAAGGCGGCATCCAGTCCGGCGGCATCCTTCCCGCCCGCTTGAGCCATATCCTTGCGGCCACCACCCGAACCATCCACCAGGGTAGCGATTTCACCGATCACAGCTTTGGCATCAAAGCCGAGCTCCAGAGCCTTGCCGGCAGCCCCCAGAATCAGCATGCATTTCCCTTCGGCCTGCCGGGAACCGACCAGGACAACCGCATCTTTGTACCTGTTGCGTATCCCGTCCACGCTTTCCTTGAGGACACGGACCTCGGCATCATCGATTCTGCCGACGATAACACGAACCCCGCCAATCTCTCCGGATTGGGCAGCTGCCGATTCAAGACTCTGGACAGCCAGTGCCGTCCGCAGACGGACGAGTTCTTTTTCGGCCTTTCTTCCCTGTTCGACGAGAGATTCAATCCGCTCAACGAGTTTTTCCGTCGGGACATTGAGCATGGACGAGAGGAGTGCGATGGTTCGTGCATCCTCCTGACCCTTGCGCAGGGCAGCCTGGCCGGTGACGGCCTCGATCCGTCGGACTCCTGAAGAAACCGATGTCTCCGAGAGGATCCGGATCGCTCCGATGTCTCCCGTCCGGTCGACATGGGTTCCACCACACAATTCCATGGAAAACCCGCCCACAGTGACCACACGGACTGTCTCGCCATACTTCTCCCCGAAAAAAGCCTTGGCGCCCCGTGAAACCGCGGTCTCCCGGTCCATGATCTCTTTTGAAACATCGATATTCTGCCGGACAATCCGGTTGACGATTTCCTCGACGCGTACCAGATCACTTTCCTCAATCGCCCTGAAATGGGAGAAGTCGAAGCGCAGGCGCTCGGCCGAAACGTGTGATCCGGCCTGGGCGACATGGTCACCCAAAACCTCGACGAGCGCCTGTTGCAGAAGATGGGTGGCCGTATGGTTCCGGGCAATGGCCCGCTTGCGTTCTTCCTCGACGACCAGCGTGATCCCGTCACCGACCGAGAGGCACCCGCTTTCAACCCGGACCCTGTGGAGATAGATCGCGTCACGTCGTGTGACATCCAGCACCAGAGCCGTTCCGGACCCGCCGGTCAGAGTCCCGGTATCGGCTATCTGGCCGCCACCCTCGGCATAAAAGGGCGTGGCATCGGCGATCAGCCAGCCCTCGGTACCGGCATCCAGCCGGGTCACTGCGGCCTCATCGGTCGCGAGAAAGAGGACACTGGTCCGGCTCTCGAACTCCCGGTCACCCCGGTAGTCGGTGGGTGCCAGAGCCCTCGGGATCGAAGTCAAGGCCTCGGCATGGGCACCCTTCCAGCTCTGCCGACCACGGTTTTTCTGTTCTTCCATGAGGGCGGCAAAGCCCTCCATGTCCGCTTGTATGCCCTCGTCCTTCGCGACCTCTTCAGCGATGTCGGCCGGGAACCCGAGGGAGTCATAGAGGTGGAAAATCTTGTCTCCGGCAAGAAGAAGCGACCCGTCCTTTTTGGCGGCCTGGAGCATCGATTCGAGTTCACGCATGCCCGCATCAAGCGTCGTGAAATATCTGGTTTCCTCATGCTCGAGAACCTCGACAATCCGGCTGGAGTTCCGGCCGAGTTCCGGGAAAATCCCGCCCATCGTCTGTTCGAGAATCGGAACGAGCTGGGCGAGGAAGGGTTTTTCAAGACCGAGCTTCTGCCCGAAACGCAAAGCCCGGCGGAGGATGCGCCTGATGACATAGCCGCGGCCGTCATTTGACGGCATGATCCCGTCAGCGATGGAGAACGAGAGTGACCGGATATGGTCGGCGATGACACGCATTGCGATATCCTCGATCGATGTGCTCTTCCCGTACGACCGACCGGTCATGGAACCGATCGTTTCGAGAAGTGGCCTGAAGATATCCGAATCGTAATTCGATTTCTCGCCCTGGAGGACCGCAGTCACGCGTTCAAAGCCCATCCCGGTATCCACGTGTTTTGACGGGAGCGGTTCGAGACTCCCGTCTGTCTGGCGGTTGTACTGGATGAAGACGAGGTTCCAGAGTTCGATATAGCGGCTGCAGCCGGCATTCACTCCGCAGACATGGCCTGCAACATGCTGCATGTTGCAGGTGCCCTCACCCTGGTCGATATGGATCTCCGAGCACGGGCCACAAGGCCCGGTCTCGCCCATCTCCCAAAAATTGTCCTTCTCGCCAAAATACATGATGTGGTCATGGGCTATATCGGTTTCGGATTTCCAGAGTTCATACGCCTCGCCATCCTCGCGATAGACTGTTGCGTAGAGTTTGTCCTTGTGCAGTTTCCAGACCGAGGTGAGGAGTTCCCAAGCCCAGCCGATGGCTTCCTTCTTGTAATAATCCCCAAAGGACCAGTTGCCCAGCATCTCGAAAAATGTATGATGGTAGGTATCCCGTCCCACATCGTCCAGGTCATTGTGCTTGCCGGAGACCCGCATGCATTTTTGGGTATCGGCAGCCCGGGTGTATTCCCGGCGGCCCTGCCCGAGAAAAATATCCTTGAACTGGTTCATCCCGGCATTGGTGAAGAGCAGGGTCTTGTCCCCGACCGGAAGGAGCGAGGCCGAGGGAACAACAGTGTGCCCCTTGCTGCGGAAGAATTCGAGAAAATCGTTGCGTATATCCTGGGAGCGTTTCATGTCCTGTCCATTTTCCTGTTCATCGGCATTGCACGAGCGTCTGGCTCCTGCGTACCTGAAAGTATCGTATTTTTCCATTTTCCGGTCAATTCCCGCATGCGCAACGCGTGCGGGATCACCAGTCATCCGGATCGGATCCGGAGAAGTGCCGCCGGAGAGCCTTGCCGATCACTTCGAAAGAATGCCCCCGCCGGGCCAGAAAGCCCCAGGCTTTCTGGCGTAAGGCCGGATCAGCACTCCCGGCCGGGAACCGTTCAGCCAGGAGCGCACAGGCCGTCTCGAGCGGATCGGCCAGTTCTGCAAGATGCTCGAGTGCCTGACGGATCACATCCCGGTCAAAGCCACGCTGTTCAAGCCAGAAGCGGATGGCGGCCGGCCCCTCCCCCCGCCGCTCATGCCGGATCTCGACGAGATCCCTGGCCCAGCCCAAGTCATCAACCAGACCGGTTAAAAGCGCCAGACGGAGGGCACAGTCAGCGTCGACCTCTCCGATCCCCCGTGAACGGAGATCGGTCTCCAGCCGGGGAACCGGTTTTCGGGTCCTGCCCAGAATGGTCCGGACGAGCATCCTCGCCCTGAGGAGGGAGGATGCCACAGCCGCGTGCATCAGGGTTTCGGACGCAACCAGCCTGCCCTCATCGAGGTTAAAGACCTCGACCACCCGGGTATGGAAAAGCCAGACAAACCCATCACTGTCGGTCACATCGTATTCACCACCATCCAGCGGATGCAGGTCGCAAATCATGATTTCAAGGGAACTCCCGGACATCAGAGAGTGATATCCAGACGGACGGTCGTCTTTTCCTTTTCGGGTTCGGGAAAGATGTTGCAGCGGTACAGCAAGCCTTCTTTGTGACAGATCTCTTCAAGGTAGGAGTTGTAGAGCAGGCCGAGACCGGCGCCCAGTTTGTCCTCCCCCTTTTCGGTATAAAAGGAGTCCAGCGAGATGCCCTCGACATCGGCGTTCATCTTTTTGGCCAGCTTCATCCTGGTATCTTCGGAGATGATCCCGTAGTTGGAGATGGTGATCCCGATCCGGTACTGTTGGCCGACGGAGATCGTCTCGGGGTTGACGTTCCAGGCAACTTCGAGCATCTGGTCCATACGAACAGCTTCGGCAATCACGGCTTCCCTGTTTTTCCTGTCACGGATGAAGGAATCAGCCATTTTTTCGGCGGCAAACCGCTTGCGGATGACGATTCGTTCAAAATGGGCCTTCTCGGCATTCTGGACAAATTCCATCAAGAGACTCGAAAGGTGGGTCGCTATCTGGGTCCTTCCAAGATAGGTGACCAGCATATCGGTAAAACTGCGCACGAGCTCCCGTTTCAACTGCGTCTGGTAGATGATGAGATAGATGTACCAGATCCGCTTGTCGATCCAGGCAATGAATTTTTCGAGGCTCCGTTCGCGGATCTGTTTGTCTTCATCGGAAATCGGCTGGCGTTTGATTCTCGCCTTGACCTCTTCCATGATCTCGCTCTCCATGGCCTCAAAAAGTTGGGGCTTTTCCATGCGGATAGCGTCGATTTTTTGACGACTGATCATGTTCAGGCCAACGATGGCATATTTCGGATTCTTCCGGTTGTAGGCCTGGACAACAGGTGACTGACAAAGCATATCCGCCAGGGAAGGACTGAGTTTTTTGTAGAGAATGGCATACAGAATCAGGTTGTTGGTACTGATCAGATCCTGCCGGTACTGCAGGAGATTGGGAAGCCGGACGTAGACCTCTTCGATGCAGGAGTTGAGGACAAGCTTTTGAACCAGAAGTGCATTATAGCGGTCGCTTTCGATCGCTTCCTTGACGATTCCCATCCTGTTTTTGACCCGCTTCAACTGGTCCGGCTTGGCGGCAAAAAGGCGTAACCCTTCGGTCGTCAAAAACATGCGCGTCGGGAGTGCCACATAGGGGTTTTGTCTCTGAAAAGTCGGTGTCTCAGCCATGATACCTGCCCGGTTGGAAACTCGCCTCTGCGCGTCATGCCCAGTCTATACCGGCGCAAAATCGATTGTCAACAGATAAATGCCTTGTCCCGAACAGGAGAGCCGTACCATGCAAACAACGGCAACCGTGTCAGGTCACCGTTATTTGCGTCATGGTTCAACGGTACAACGGGAAATCCCGTCAGGCATTCATCCCGACCCAGAGCATCTGCCCCTGGCGTTTGACCTTGAAGATGAAGCTCTTTTTTCCTTTGTTTGCTTCCACAAAGCGCCTGTAGTCATCGATGGAATTGATGGCAACGTAGTTTATTTCCTTGATAAGATCACCGGGTGCCAGTTCACTCTCGGGTGCGTTCTCGCTGAATCCGGTAATGACCACGCCAGTCTCGTTCGGATCGATCCCGAGGCGACGCAGTTGCAGCGGGTTGATCGACGAGACCGGTGCAATCTGCATCCCGAGCCAGGCGGCAGTCTCACTCTGGGGAGTATCTTCCTTGCGGGAAAGTTTCTCGTCATCCGGTCGTTTGACGACAGTGATCTGCAGTGTCATCTTCTGCCATTGGCGTTGGATCACAAACGGAACGGTTTTTCCGGCCGGAACCTCGGCCACAATCCGCATGAGTTGGGGTACCGATATGATATCCTGGCCGTCGATCGCAAGAATCACGTCCCCGTCCTTCATTCCGGCCCTGGCTGCTGGGCCGTCCGCAATCACGGAATTGACGATAACCCCGCTCTCCTTGGGAAGCTTGAGCGCAGTCCGCATCCCGTCATCGATCGGACCGGGATAGATCCCGATATATCCGCGTTCAAATTTCCCGTCCTTGATGAGAGAGGACACGACATTTTTGGCAATATTGACCGGAATCGCAAACCCGATTCCGAGGGAACCGCCTGTCCGGGTATAGATCATGGTATTGATACCGACGACCTCACCGCTGATATTGACAAGCGGTCCCCCGGAATTCCCGGGGTTGATGGCGGTATCCGTCTGGATGAAATTCTGGTAGGGGGCACCGATCTGATCCCCGCGGGATTTTGCGCTCACGACGCCGACGGTAAAGGTCCCCGGGAGATTGAAGGGGTTCCCGATGGCAATCGTCCAGTCACCGACCTCGAGCTTGTCCGAGTCACCAAGAGCAACAACGGGTATCTCGCCGGAGGGATCGATCTTGAGGAGCGCGATATCGGTAGCACTGTCCGTTCCGACAACCGTAGCCTTGAACTCCCTCCCGTCGATCAGGACGACCGTGATCTCGCTGGCCTGCTTGACAACGTGGAAATTGGACAGGATGTACCCCTTTTTATCAATGATGAAACCGGAACCGGCGGAAACACTCTTGCGGCGTTGCTGTGGTCGTTGCTGTCCCTGACCACGATCACCGAAGAAATACCTGAACAGGTCATCACCAAAAAGTTCGTTGTAGGGATTCCCCTGGGCCACCGTCTGGACAACATTCACGCTGACAACGGCCGGCCCGACTGATTTGGCAATATTCCGGAAAGCCCGCTGCATGGCCAGTGCCGCATTGAGCGCTTCTTTGTCACCCAAGACTGTTTCATTGGCCGTCTTTGCCGAAAGAGTGTGGCTGTTTCCATCACAACCGGACCAGACCATCGTTGTGACAAGACTCCCCACCAGAAGCGAGGCGAGAACAATGTTGAAGAGGACAAGTCTACCGGGTCGAAATCTCATTCGCATAGGTTGCTCCTTGGAGTATCAAACAAACTTCACCACGAGATAATCAAAAAACGTGCCAACACTGTTTATTATGGGAATATAGAAAGTTACCGACACAAATGTCAAGTACTGGATGTGCCGAAAAGGCCACGCGGATCACGCTCGTGCCATTTTGGCACAGCATCACCAGGTCTGGAGTCTCAGGATATCGTCAATGCTCTCGCGCTTCCGGACGAGACGGTCACGGCCTTCCTCAATCAGAACTTCAGCAGGCCTGGGCCGCATATTGAAGACCCCTGCGAGCGCCATGGCGTAGGCACCGGCTGATGAGACCACAAGAATGTCACCGACCCGCACCTCCCCGAGAATGACCGGTTCAGCAGAAAAAAAATCCCCACTGTCTGTGGCACATCCCGCGACCTGGACCGGAACCTCGGCGCCATCCGGATTGCTCCCGTTTGCGATAAGATATGGACGCCCCTGAAGCCGGATATCGGGCAGAAGATGGGTCGATGCGTCCGTGACGGCAACCGGAATACCGTCCTGCATCCGGATGGCGATGACCCGCATCAGAAGATAGCCAGCATCCGAGACAAGATACCGGCCCGGCTCTACTGCCAGCGTGAGCGGAATCTTGTTTCCGGCAGCTTGCATGCGCTTGGTCAAAACATCTCCAAAATGGTAGATATCGAGTTCCTCTTCGGATGTGCTGACCGGAAGCCCGAGGCCGCCCCCCACATTGATGTAGGTTACTTCAGGAAACCTCTGGGCTGCCCCGAAGACGGCATCCAAGCGCTCGATGATCCGGCTTGAGCTGATCGTCTCGACGGAATCACTGGCGTGGACCCCGGTCACCCTCAGGCTGAACTCGTCGATCACCTGGGCGGCTGCATCCATCCGCTCAGGAACAAATCCGAAAACGTCATTCCATGCCCGGGCTCCGCCAGTTACCCGTCCCGGACTGACCCGGATCGAGACCTCCGAGCCCCGGTGGCGCGCCCCAAAACGGGAAATCGCATCGACAGACCCGAAGGAAAGCCGAACATTCCGGTCATGGCAGAACTCGATTTCCGAATCTGTCAAGAGATCGGCAATGGCGAGGATGTGATGGGGGGAAAATCCGGCCTTGAAGGCCGTCATAACCTCACCGGATGAAGCTGCTGTGACGACAGCGCCCTCTTTATAGAGGAGACGGAGGATCGCCAGTGAAGAATTGGCACGAAGGGCAAAACTCACCTGGAGTCTGGGATATTTGATGGCGTCCTTGAGGATATTGATCCGCTGGCGGATGGAGCTGGCGAGATAGACAAAGAGTGGGGATCCGTATTTTCCGACCAAGTTCTCGGCCGAGATTGTGCCGATCACAATCCGCTGGTTGACAACATCGAAAATACGGGACTTATCCATCCTTTCCCTCAATCAGCTTTTTACGCTCCTCGATGGCAAACTCGTTCAAGAGCTCGTAGGCCTTGAGCATGTTTTCGGCATCCAGCCGTTCCCGGCGGGCCATATCACCCACTGCCTCATGGGCCTTGATGAATTGGTCGAGTTCAATCCTGTGCTTGCGATGCAGTTCACCGATGGTATCGTAGGCTTCAAGCATCTTCTCGACAGCGATCCTGTTTTTCCTCTGGTATTCATCCAGCCGTTCGAGGGCATCAATCGTCTGTTCAGCGGTATCCAGTTTGAGCATCAGATCGCGGACCTTGCCGTTGACACCCTGGTCACTGTCCAGCCGTTCCTGTCGCGAGAGCTCCTGGACAGCCTCATGGGCCGCAATCGTCCGGTCCAGCTCCATCCGGGTCGAGCGTTGGTACTCGTCGAGGGATTCAAGGGCATGAATTGTGTTTTCCGCTTCGACCCGTTCCTTGCGGGCCAGCTCTTCGACGGCGTCGTAGGCCCGCAGGATTCTGTCAAGCTGGATCCGGGACTGGCGCTGGTGTTCATCCAGGTCCTCAAGTGCCTTGATCGTCCGGTTGGCATCCGAGAGTTCCCCGAGCACCATCTCGAGTCTGTGCATGACATTGTCCCGGTCCGCTTCCATCCGGAGCTGTTCCTCGCGGGCCAGTTCCTCGACAGCCTCATGGGCGCGGATCGTACTGTCCGCATCCATCCGTTCGCGACGCGCGAGGTTGCCGACCTCTTCATGGGCCGTCAGGGCCTTTTTGGCTTCGAGGAGCTCGTTGCGGGAGAGCTCCTGGACGGCTTCGTGGGCTCGGATCGTGTTTTCGGCATCCAGTCGTTCATGGCGAGCCAGGTCCTCGACCGTTTCGTGGGCGTTGACGGTCGCCCGTGCAGCGATCAGTTCGCTGCGAGCCAGCTCCTGAACGACCTCCTGGGCACGAATGGTGGAATCGGCTTCGAGCCGTTCATTTCGGGCCAGGTCTTCGACCTTCTCGCGGGCAACCAGGGTTTCCTGGGCCGAGCGGAGTTCCTCGCGAGCCAGTTCTTCAACCCGCTCATGGGCCTGGATCACACTGTCGGCATCCAGTCGTTCATCGCGGGCCAGTTCCTCGACCCGTTCATGGGCCTCCAGTGTCTCATGGGCATGCAGGAGTTCCTCACGAGCCAATTCCTGAACCGTCTCCTGGGCGCGGATCGTCGAGTCCGCTTCAATCAGCTCGGAGCGGGAGAGTTCGGAGACACGCTCATACATGAGGAGGATGCGGTCAAGCTCGGCTATCTTGTCATCACGGCGTTTGAGATCGGTCCGCAAGCGTTCAATGATCTGGTTCTGCTCGCGGATGTAGTTGTTTTCGATGGAAAATTCGGCCACGATCTGCCCCCTTGGCGTGCTTTGAGTGTACATGAAGCCGCAGAACTTGGCAAGATGCTTGTTGTGGGAATACCGGGCATGCAAGAGATAAAAACCTGACGGAACAGATCCCTTGCAGACCATAATCTTCGAGATTGTCCAGTCATCGGAGAGTGGACGGACACCGATTGGACAAGGCACAGGATGTCCTCACAGACATGGCGTCTTTCCGGATACAGGAACAGATACTGTTTTGTTTCTTTTTTTTGATGAACAGCCTCAGGCCCTGGAGTGGGCTGTATTGGACCAATTATGTTTTGGTATTTCGGATACCCCAGGATTTGAGCCATCGACCTGATTAACGGGTATGGCAATCTTTGTCATCCGCGGATGGCGTTTTTTTAGCATAAAATAATACCATACTTATCTACCGCGATTACACGCGAACGGTTGTTGCTGGTTGTATTGGTATTCATTGAATTCAATTTTTGGTTCTGTATTTTTTGTCTTTCTCCGCGCCTCTGCGGCTTCGCGTGAGAATGTTTTGTCTGTTACCCCGGGCAAGTCGCGACTTGCCTCTACGAATTCATACCCGCTCGCCTCCCGGCTCGCCAAAAAAATTGTTTGCTGGACCCCGTCCAGGCCGCTTCGCAGCGCTCGACTCCGTCTCGCGCGGCTCAAGCGGCCTGTCCGTGTACCCTCCGGGCTTGACTTGAGCCCGACGCCGACATGGATGTCCAGTCCCGTGCGCGCAGCAGGAGGCTGCATCTTGCGCACGAGGAGCGAACTACAGGGAACGAACAACACGAAAACCAAGGTTAAAGAAGCGATGCGTCGGCGCAAGGCAGTTGCGATCGGCCACTCGAACGCCCGACGCATCGTTAATCCAACTCCCGCCCCGACGGACGCGGTACGACCCCGAGGAGGCGCCGCGCGGATTCGTTGCAGCCCCGCTTTCATAACTGCCATACCAATCCCAGCACCATTCCAAGACATTGCCGCTCATATCGTACAAACCCAACTGGTTGGGTCGCTTTTGTCCGACAGAAGCAGTCCCTTCACTACTTGATCTTCCATACCAAGCCACATCGTCAATGGCATCACTGCCTGAATAGACCTGCGGCACGAGTTCGTTGGCTCCTGCGGCACCGCCGCGCGCCGCGTATTCCCACTCGGCCTCGGTCGGCAAACGATAGCCATTGGCAGCGAAATTGCACACGTACTCGGCACCGGACCGCGAATAAGCCGGGGTCAGCCCTTCCTTGATGCTGCGCTTGTTGCAATAGTTGATCGCGTCCAGCCAACTGACCTGTTCGACAGGGCGGTTCTCACCGTCAAAATGACTGGGATTATTCCCCATGACCTCACGCCATTCGCGCTGCGTCACCTCGTATTTTGCCATCCAGAACGACGAGACCGTCACCTGATGCACCGGCTTTTCATCATCCCCCCCGCCGTCCAGCGTATTGCCCATGGCAAAGGTCCCGCCCTCGACACGGACCATGTTGGCCGGCATGGCTGCCACGAGACTACCGGTTATGAATACGCCCAAGGCAGTCAAAAACACGCATAGTTTCATTAAATACTCCCTGATTGTTGTAGATAGGCTTTATACCGTGCTGATTTTACACCGTTGGTGGTCGATCGTCAAATATACTGGACATACCGTTTTTTATTTCTCCATGGGACATGCATGGCCGCGTGAAAACACATCATCCGCAGATGGCACTGATTTTCGCAGAAAAAATCCAAATAAAATATACATTTTAACCGTCAATACACGCGAATCAACGCGAATGTCTCTTGCTGGTTGTATTCGTGTGTATTGGCGTCCATTCGCGGTTTACTATACTTTGTCCGGATTTTTCATTTTCTTCGCGGCTTCGCGTGAAATACCCTCATCCGCAGATGGCGCGGATTGTCGTAAAAACATTACCAATATTCTACCAGCACACTCCGCGTACTTCTCGCACATCCCTGGCCCGAGGCTGTTCTCCAAAAAAAAGAACCAGCACCTCATGCAATTCCTTTCGGGGCACCGGCCAGCTGGTCATCAGGATCAGCCAGCCGCATCCCTACTGCTGAGCCCGGATGAGGGGGAAGTCCTCGACGCCGGCGGGAAGCACGAGGACGGGTGTCTGCGTGATCGACCGGCCCGCTCCCCGTGGCTGCACCGACCGCCTGCCCCGCGCGGCAAGGGGATCATTCATGGTCTGCATCAACACGCCCTGCCTGACGGCCGCAGCAATTTTTTGCGGCATGCGCTCTTCAAGCCAGCCATGCAGGAGGCGCGTGGTCAACAGACCTGATTGCGCAATCGTCCGCTCCCGCATCCCCTCGACCAGGGCACTCGTAAACAATCCGTTTTTCCAAAATGCGAGTTCGAGGGATTGCTCCTCGCCGGTGCTCGACGCCAGCACCGCGGCGCCGCACTCGGGTGCCGAAAAATCGTTGGCGCTGCTGTCCGTGTCCGGGGGCGCCCAGGTACCGGCCGAGCTCCCGGCGTAACAGGCGTCCAGCAAGAGCCCGACACGGGCCCTGACTCCGGACACAATCCGGCGCACCTCGGCCACCGGGAGAGCCGTCGCCTCAAAGCGCTGCCGGTCCACGTCCTGCGGCAGGAGATAATAGCTCCCGTCAGTCGTCCCCTGTCCATGACCCGCAAAAAACACCAGC
>DAIREN010000069.1:2948-13672 GCA_036795535.1 Spirochaetota bacterium | reverse complement strand
GGCTACCGGTATGCCATTCTGGCGGCAGAAAGCCTCCCGGCCGATGCCGGAAGGATGCTCGGGGCGGCCTGGGCAGCACTGGCGCTCGGCCGCTGGCAGGATGCCGAGTCCTGGTGCCTCCGGGCAGAACGGGCCGGAGCCGGCCGTGATCGGGTCGCGTCCATCATGCCGCGGATCCAGATGGCCTTGGCGGATGGAGAGCGCCGGGCCGGCCGGATCCGGGAGGCCGGGACCCGTCTTCTGCGGATCATCAGTGATTGGCCTGCTACTCCCCAGGCTGCGACTGCCAGGATGCAGCTTGCGGCACTCGGGAGATTGGCCGGATCCGGGAAAGATCCCTGACCCAGACCGGTTTTTTGGAGGAGGAACAGGATGCCATCCTTGAAGGGAAAGGTTGAGCCGGAAATGTCATTTCCATTGGTGATGGGGATCATCAATGTGACGCCGGATTCGTTTTGGGAAGGGAGTCGCAGGCCAGATGTCGCAGCGGCTGTCCAGGCGGCCCGGACCATGCAGAAGGCGGGGGCAGCTCTGATCGACGTGGGCGGAGAATCCACCCGACCGGGGTCCAGGCCGGTGTCCATCGAAGAGGAGGAGGCGCGTGTTGTCCCCGTGATCCGTGCCCTGGTCGACGAGCCGGGACTGGTTGTCTCGATCGACACCCGGCATCCCGAGGTGGCGGAAGCCGCGCTCGCTGCCGGTGCCGCAATCATCAACGATGTCGGCGGGCTGGGCGACCCGGAAATGCGTGCCCTTGCAGCCGATTCCGGTGCCCGGGTGATTCTGATGCATATGCAAGGCCAGCCGGAAACCATGCAGGAGGCACCGCAGTACAGGGATGTGCTGGCCGAGATCGACGGTTTCTTCAGCACCCGGCTGGACCTCGCCGTGGCCGCCGGTATCCGGCGCGAACGGGTCTGGCTTGATCCGGGGATCGGGTTCGGAAAGCGTCTTGAAGACAATCTGGCCATCATTCGGGGGCTCGGGCGCTTCTCCCGGCATGGCTGCCCCTTGGTGATGGGCCTTTCCCGGAAGTCGTTTATCGGAGCTGTGACGGGGCGGCCGGTTGAAGAGCGCATCCTGGGAACCTGTTTGTACCATTATGCCGCACTGACGGCCGGGGCTGCCATCCTCAGGGTCCACGATGTTCCTGAAGCCATGGAGACCATTTCGGTATGGCGGTCCCTTCAGGAAGAGCAGCCCGGCAAGATTCCGACAAAAGCTGTTTTTTCTCCTTGACAGACAGCCTTGAAAAAGGATAGACTATGCCCGGCTTCGTGTGCATGGAGTCAAGCCTGTCATGTCCCGACCTTTTTGTTGGTACAGTATTCTTCTGTCCCCACCTAAAGTCCGGAATCAGTGCCGTTTCGGGATGTGGCGTCATCGAGTGTCAAAAAAACAGTGTGAGGTTAGGATATGCTCAAGAAGGAACTCAGGTGGTTCTTCCCGGAGAAGCCAGACGAAATCCCGGACATCCTGAAAAAAGAAGCGAAGGTTGCGTTTCATGGCGGTGGTACGTCCATTCTGCGGATCAAGTCCGATGTCATCACAGCCATGGTTGATCTTTCAAAACTGGGATGGAACAAGATCCGCAAGGATGGTTCCTCGGTTGTGATCGGTGCAACGGCAACGTTCAACGAGGTTGTCAAGTCCAGCGCATCGACGGCCTGCTCCTTCCGCATGCTCCAGGACGCACTCTCACGGGCCGCTTCCAATTCCATCCGGAACCGGATCACCGTCGGCGGGTCCCTGGCCGATTTTCCTCCCTGGTCGGATCTCATCGCGACACTGATCGCACTGGATGCCAAGGTGACCTGGCTTGAAGACGGGAAAGCCGAAAAGAAGGCCAGCGTTGCGGAGTTCATCGAGAAAAAGCTCGGCAAGGACAAGAATCTCGTCCGCGAGATCACTGTTCCCGAAAAGGATCTCTCCTATTCCGTGAAGAGACTGGCTCGCACCAGTTTCGAGTACGGGATGTTCAACCTTGCGGTCTCTTGTGTTGTGAAAAACGGGACGATCGAGTCGCCCGTCATCGTGGTCACCGGGACCAAGGATCGTGTGGCACGGCAGAGTGATGCCGAGGCGGCGATTGCAGGCAAGGCCCTGACCGATGATGTCATCCGCGATGCCGCGGCGCGGGTCAAGGTCGAATTCAATGCCGATGTCAATTTTGGAGCGGAGTACAAAGCCAACATGGTCGGGGTCTATCTCAAGGATGCCCTGGCAGAGATCGCCGGGAGGAAGTAATGTCAGCAACAACGACGATAAGGGAAAAGTTTACAGTCAACGGCAAGGCTGTCGAATTGGCCATGGAACCCAATGAGACCCTTCTGCAGGTCCTGAGGAATAACGGGTATACCGAGGTGAAAAACGGCTGCAGTGAGGGCCAGTGCGGAGCCTGCATGGTTCAGCTGGACGGGGTTCCGGTCAACTCGTGCCAGGTTCTTGCGGTTTCGGCCAAAGGGAAAAAGGTCACGACCTCGAAGGGCGTCGGCAATTATGCCAATGTTTCCACCATCCAGGAGGCATACGTCGAGGCGGGTGCGGTCCAGTGCGGGTTCTGCATTCCAGGTTTTGTGGTTGTGACGGATGCATTGCTCCGTGAGAATCCCGATCCGGGCGAAGACGAGATCAAGGCCTACCTCAACGGGAATCTCTGCCGTTGTACCGGGTATGTCAAGATCATCGATGCGGTCAAGCTGGCCGCCAAAAAGCTGAAGAAAGGCTGACAAGGGGGCAGAGCATCACTATGGAAACACGTGAATTCAAGCATGTCAAAAAAGCCGCCCGGAAAAAAGACGGTCTGGCGCTGGCCATCGGCGAGAGTCGTTTTACCGATGACTTCTCCTTCCCGAATATGCTTCATATTGCCGTGCTGCGCTCGCCGCATGCATATGCGAAAATCAAGAATCTTGACGACTCGGCAGCCCGGGCCCTGCCCGGGGTTGTGGATGTCTACTCGTGCAAAAACATCAAGAGAATCATGTATACAACAGCCGGGCAGGGATATCCCGAGCCATCGGCCTACGATTGCGCCCTCTTCAATGACGTGATGCGTTTTGTTGGCGATCAGGTAGCTGCTGTTGTTGCCGAGCGGGCGGACATTGCCGAAGAGGCCCTGCGGTTGATCAAGGTCGACTACGAGGTTCTCGAACCCCTTCTCGATTATACCAAAGCCCTGGAACCCGGCGTTCCGCAGGTGCATACCGAGCCGGACGCCCGGATGATCATCCCCATGCCCTATGACGCCAAGAAGAATACCTGTGCCGATATCAAGGCTGTGGTCGGTGATTTTGAGGAAGGGTACAAAAAGGCCAAAAAACAGCTTGTGATCCAGACGGCCACACAGATTGCGTCACACTGTGCGATGGAACCACAGTGCGCCGTGGCCTGGATTGACGAGATCGGGCGCTTGAGCATTGTCGCGACCAGCCAGGTTCCCTTCCATGCCCGGCGGATTGTGGCCAAACTCCTCGAGATTCCGCTTCGTGATGTGCGCATCATCAAGCCCAGGATTGGCGGTGGTTTCGGAGGCAAGCAGGAAGTTCTGGTCGAGCCTCTGGTCGCGTTGGCGACCTGGCGGACCAAGCGACCAAGCAAGATCACCTTTACCCGCAAGGACGTCTTTGTCTCCGGACGAACGCGCCATGGGCAGACCAACACCATCAAGGTCGGCTACGACCCGGCAACCGGCATGATTGATGCCCTGCAGATGTACGCGCTTGAAAACGCGGGTGCTTATGGTTCCCATGCAGTTACGGTTCTGTCCAATACGGCGACCAAAGTCCTTCCGATGATCAATCATGTGCCCAATATCGAATTCATCGGCAAGGGTGTCTATGCCAACGTCCCCGTCGGTGGGGCCTACCGCGGGTATGGTGCGACCCAGGGATACTTCTCCTACAGCCAGATGATCGATGTGATTGCCGCCGAAGCCGGCATGGATCCTGTCGAGTACTACAAGAAGTACGCCATCAAGTCCGGTGGCACCTCTGAAATCTTTGCCAAACTGGGTGAGGGGACCGAGGGCGGGGCCGAGATGACAATCGATTCCTGCGGTCTTGACAAGGCCATCGATCTGGCTGCCAAGGCGTTCAAGTGGGAAGAAAAGCGCAAGCTCTATACCGCCGAATTCAACAAGGACAAGCGCAAAAAACGCGGTGTCGGCATGGGCTGCTTCATGCAGGGCTCAGCCGTCCCCAAGATCGACATGGGCTCGGCGTACATGAAGATGAACGATGATGGCAGCTTCAACATGCTGCTCGGTGCGACCGATATTGGGACGGGATCGGATACCATCCTGGCACAGATCGCGGCCGAAGAACTGGACTGCCCTGTCGAAAACATCATCGTCCTCTCGTCCGATACCGATTTGACACCTTTCGATGTTGGGGCCTATGCCTCTTCGACAACCTATCTCTCGGGAGAAGCCGTCCGCAAGGCTGCCATGATGGTCAAGGAGCAGATCGCCAAGGTCGGTGCCGAACTTTTGGGAGTCTCGCCGGATCAGGTGAAACTCGTGAACAATTCGGTCGCCATCAAGAGTGATGAAACGAAATTCAAGACCTTTGCCGAGATCGGAACCTATTCACTCTACACACACAACCAGATGCAGATCCAGGGATTCGGAAGCCATGTTGTTCCCAACTCGCCCCCGCCGTTCTGTGCGCATTTTGCCGAGATCGAGGTTGATACCGAGACGGGCGAGATCAAGGTCATCGAGTATGTGACGGCGACCGACTGCGGAACTCCGATCAACCCCCTCTTTGCCGAAGGCCAGGTCGAGGGAGCTTTGGTCAACGGCTTGTCCTATGCCCTGACCGAAGGGTATGTCTTCAACGAGAAGGGTGTGATGCGCAATCCGTCCTTTACGACCTACAAGATCTTTACGGCCAATGACATTCCGAAGATCACGACTATCCTGGTTGACGGGGAGTACGAAAAGGGCGGCCCGTTTGGTGCCAAGTCGATCTCCGAGGTTGCGATCAACGGACCGATTCCGGTTTTGGCCAACGCTTTCTATCATGCGACGGGCAAGCGGATGTACAAGACTCCGTATACTCCTGAGTATGTACTCTCGATTCTCAAGGGATGATGTTCCTGGTCCTGACCACAAAAAGGCCGTCCTGTCCGGGCGGCCTTTTTGTTCGATGTGAATCGAAAGCAAGATTGAATTTGTGCGTCATTCTTTGTTCCAAAGAGGATCGTTCGGCATGATTTGTGATATAATCGACGGGATGATGCAATGAAGCGTATTGTGTTCGGAAAGGAATTGTATGGCACCGAAATTGTTGATTGTCATGATGACGTTGTTTCTTATCTGTACAGGGTGTACATCCACCAGTTATGAAGTTGCGGTTCATGCACAGGGGTTTTCAACCGCCAACATGAAAAACAAAAAAGTGTTCATTCTTCAGCCATTCAGCAGTCAGGCAGCCAGTCTGGATCAACCAAGTGGCGGTGATGCCCTAGGGGCTGCTGTCAAGGAGTTGTTCGGAAAAACCGGACTATCAAAGATTACTTTTCCTGATGATGGAATTATCGAGCTCGGAAAACTCGGAAAACTGGGTGAATACCAGACGCTTCAATCAGTGAGCAGCCTTTCAGGAAAGATCGATTCGGCAGGACTTCAAGCCTTGGCTGGGGCATTGTTCGCGCAGGGGTACGAGTATGTGATTGTCGGGATGATGCGGTCTGACGGGGCCGGTCGCTTGCCGGAATACCGGTCCGGGCAGGGTCTGGATCGTTCCATCGAGCAAGTCTCGCCCAATGTCGAGGCTGACGTCGCGGTCTATATCATCAGTGCCAATCCTGAGGAGGGTCTCGTCTTTGCTGCACATGCCCGGCATGCATTGAATGATGACTATGGTCGTACTGGTCCGGCAAGAGCCTTGGCCAAGGCCTATAAAAAGGCTTTCTCCATCTGTCTCAAGGCGGTTCGGGCGAGGGATGCCCAGGATACCTCTGCAACAGGTTCAGGATATGCAGATGACAGGCCCTATGGTGATTGATCAGGTTGCAGGCTTCCCTCCGGCCGTGAAACGCTCTATCCATCGTGCTGCTTCTGTGGCATGATTTTTTTGTCAATACTGGACTGGTCAGGAGGGTGCATGAGCGCCGGCCTGGAGACAGACAGATTGCAGGAAAGAACCGGGCCGCATTGTTCCAAGAGAAATTTTTTGGTGGCATTGTGCGAACGCGAATGATCCGCTTCCAATTTCTCTGCTTTGATGGCATCAGGAAACGGCAGGGGAAAAGCATGTATCCTCGGGAGATTTTTCCCTTACTTCACGCCGAGTACCGTCAATGCAAGCCGCATCAGGTGGGCGGCAAAGACGGCCGGGATCCAGACACAGGATGGCTGGATATTCCGGACCCGCCCCCGCGGGTAGCGCAGGTTCGCGTCCGCCGCGTTATCGCTCTCCGGAGGGAGGGGAGCCGCGGGGGACTCGGGTGAAAAGACAACCGGGATGGCGGCCGTGATCCCGCGCCGGCGCAACCCCTGCCGGACTTTCGTTGCCAACGGGCAGTTCCGGGTTTCCCAGATGGTTCCGGTAACGACCCGGGATGGATCGGTCCGGGCAGCGGCACCCATGCTGGAGATGACCGGATGCCCGCCCCGGATGGCGGCTTCGAGGAGACTGGTTTTTGGATTGAGGCTGTCGATGGCATCAATCACAAGATCGAACTTCCCGGCGGCAAGAACCTCGGCGGCGTTTTCAGGGCCGAGGAAGAGCGCTTCGGCCGAGACCTCGGCCCGGGGATTGATGTCCAGTATCCGGGCACGCATGGCGGCCGCTTTTTCCATTCCGAGTGTACTTGTCCCGGCGGTCAGCAAGCGGTTGCAACTCGATGGCGTGATCCGGTCAAAATCGAAGAGCCAGAGATGTCCCGCTCCGCTTCTGGACAGATACTCGGCAGTCGAGGTCCCGACCCCCCCCAAGCCAAAGACGGCAATCCGCGCTTCGTGCAGGCGCTGCATGCCTGATTCTCCCAAAAGGGCCTGTGTCCGGGAGAAGCGTTCGTTTTCCATCATGACTCCCTGTCAGTTCTGGCGGTTGTTCCGCTTTTTCTTCGGGTTGGCGGCGGCCAGGGCGGCCTCGAGCAGGCTGGCTGCGTCTTCCCAGCGCGGCACGAGGGCGGTCAGGGCTTGGGCTATCCGTGTGGCTTCGGCGGGGTTTCCCTGATCGAGGTGCCATTCGGCCAGCCTGTAGAGACACCAGGGATTCTCCGGGGCGCGCTCCATCGCGGCGGCGAACAACCGTCCGGCCTGTTCGTCCATTCCCAGGGCGGCAGACTGTTCCCCAAAAGACAACAGACGCATTCCGGAGAGTCCCTCGAGTGATGGCGGAATCTCCGGTGCGGGCGGCGTGATCCTCCCTGCCAGCGACGAGAGTTCCTCGAGCCGGGCGATGGCTGCGTGGTCACCGATGGCCGCAAAGATGGCCGGTTCCCGTGAGCGGAACCAGAGGGAGTCGTTCATATCGCCGTCGTCGGTGGCCTGACGGCAGAGTTCGGTCCCGGGGAAAATGGCCAGAGGGGAGACGACGGCATCATTCGGCCCGGCCTTGGAGAGGAGCTCGTTCGTGGCCCGGATGTCCTCGCGGGTCTCGCCCGGGATGGCCCCGATCAGATAGACGGATGCCGGTATCCCGGCTTTACGGGCCGAGCGGCAGGCCCGGATCACGGCATCGGGACTGACGTCCTTTGCAAACCGTTCGAGGGTAGCCGGACTGCCGGATTCCACCCCGAACTGGATGTGCTCCAGTCCCGACTCCGCCAAGGCCTCGAGGATTTCATCATCGACCGAGTCCACCCTGGCCTGACAGTTGAAGCGGACGGCTGGACCCTCCCGCTGCAGGAGGGAGGCGAACTCGAGGACGCGCTCCTTGTTGAGGGTGAAGTTGTCATCGCGGATGTGAAAATACTGGATTCCGAAGCGATCCCGGGCTTGACGGATTTCGTCAACAATGGAGCGTGCCGAACGGAAACTGACCCGCCGTCCCCAGAGCGTGGGTGAGGCGCAAAAAGCGCAGGCCCAGGCACAGCCCCGTGAGCCGATGATCAGCGAGTACTGGATCCGGGGATCGAGACCGAAGGTCTTTCCGCCGTACAGGCATCCCTGGGGCAGGCTGTCCAGATCTGTGATGCGTGTGGCTGCGGACAAGGTCGCCCGGGGAGGGAGTTGATTCGCGAGCAGGCTCTCCATGGCGGCATCGGTCGGAGCCGGAGCTTGCCCCGGGATCATCTTCCGGTCCTTCCGGACCGGGTTTACTTCAACCAGACGGACCAGATCAGGGAGAATGCCTTCCCCCTCGCCGCGGATGACCCAATCAATCGAGGCTTCACGTTTGAGGATCTCATCCCCGAGGGGCGAGGCGTGCGGTCCGCCCACGAGGATCCTGCAGTCGGGCAGGGCACGCCGGATCAGCCCGGCCAATTCGAAGGTTTCGAAACGGTTGTGGGTAAAGAGGGAGAAACCGGCCGCCCCGGGGGAGAACTCCCTGACATGCCGGAGTGCCTGTTTGGGAGTCATGCCGGAGTAATTGGCGAGCATGACCTCGTGGCCCTCGCGCTCGAGGACGGCGGCGAGGATCGGGAGACCGGCCGGCAAAAAGGACATGAAGTCCTCGCCCGGTGCGATCCATTGCGAGAGATATCCCAACAAGACGCGCATCTCAGATATCCCCTTTGTGCAGTGTCGTATCCGGCATGGTGTCAGCTTTTCCGGACGGGTCGGGTCTCGCCATCATCCCCGAGACGGACACGCAGCTTCTTGGCGACGGGCTCGATGATGAAGATCGTCCGCCCGTTCTGGAAAACGGTGACAACACCATTGGTTTCGGAGACGGTGACAGCGACCGCCCGGGTGACAGCCGTGATGTTCGCGGCCGCCTGGTGACGGGCACCGAGTCCTTTGGTGATTTCCGCTTTCCGTTTTCCCGTCCCGATGTAGGCCCCGGCATTCAGGATCCTTCCGTCGTGTGCCACAACAAAGGCTCCGTCGATCTGGGCCAGCTCCTTGACCATCTCTTCAATGGCAGGATCGAGAATGTTGTAGCGCTCGTCCTCGCTGGATGTGCGGAAGGGGTTGACAATCAATTGCTGGGTATGGGGAAGGACGGACAAGTGGTCACCCGCGACAAACAGGGTGCCGACCTTGTGTCCCTCACGGCCGTTGATGGCCAGGTCAAAGGCGATCTTGATCAATTGCTGAAGGACGGATGGTTCGAGGACCGATTTGAAACGCTCGGGCTGGACAAAGACGATATCCGTAAAGCGTTCCCGGATGGGGATGATATCGATGTTTGAAAGCCCGCGGATGGCCGAGCCCGGAAGGAGGTAGAGGACGACATCATTCCGTTTGATCCAGCGTTTGGTGAGGGCCAGGAAGAGGGCCAGTTTGATCTGTCCGGCCTTGGTCAGATCCATTTCAGGGAGCTGGAGGATGAATTCCGGGGAGAGCCGGCGGTAGTCTTCGGGGACGGTTGTCTCCTTGAATACGGGGATGATCCGGTTGGGGGCGTTCCGCTGACCGAGGAGGGGTTTGAGTCGTTCCGGGGACGGGACGGTATCGCAATTGACAAAAATGGTGCTGATCCCGAGGGTTTTGGCCATTTCGGCACTGTGTTTGAGCACGGTATCGGTGATCTGCTCATCGATCCGGCCGGCCCGGGTCTTGGAGCTGCCCGGTGAGCGTGAAGATGTCCGACCGACGAGCGACCGCCGGATCTCTTCAATCGTCGGTGCCGTGATCAGGGAGGCGAGAGTCGTATCGTTGTCAAGGATCAGGGCCAGATCCTTGAGGATCTCCAGATGCGCCTCTGGGCGATCGGGCCGGGTGAGCAACAGGACGATCAGGTGGACCGGTTGACGGTTGTCACCGAAGAAATCGACACCGCGCTCGCTCCGGCCGAACGCGATCAGGACGGGCTCATCCATCTCGATGCGGACATGGGGGATGGCCACCCCTTCCCGGATGACCGAGCTGAAGAGGGCCTCTTTTTCCTGGATCCGGGCGAGCACCAGGGATTTGTTGACGGAAGGGTGCCGGGTATGGAGGATGGAGATCAATTCCCCAATGGCCTCGTTTTTTTGGCGTGACTTGAGTTCGACGATGCATTCCGGGTGAAGCGCTTCCTGCAGGGTCATATCAGAACCTCGTTCCGGGTTTATCGGGAACTCTCCCGACGAGAACAGAACACTCAGTGAAACCGTGATCAGGAGCACCAGGTGCAGGGGCTCGCAGAGAGACCCGCACCGTTGTAAAATACACAGAAGGAGAGGGGACTCATAATGCGATTTTCGGAAAAAAGGCCATTTTCCGTGATGCTTCCCCGGGGGACAGTCCGGGGATCTGTGGTTGTCCTGCACGGATTGAACATGAAGCCGGAATGCATGCTTGAACTGGCTGCGGTCTGTGCGGAGGCGGGGATGGCCGTCGTTCTTGGTTCGCTGCGCGGGCATGGGGAACAGTCTCCGATCGGTGCATGGGCGACGGTGACGAGTGAGGATTGGCTCGCGGATGCGGCCGCCTGCCGGAATGAGGCCATCCGTCTCGCGGCGGGCAACCCGGTCTGGCTGATCGGGTTTTCCCTCGGCGCCGCTTGCGGTTTCGCTGAATATTTGCAACGTATTGAAAGAGAACGCAAGCCAGCGGCATCGTGCCGTAGCCGACACAAGACTGAACATCCTGTTCAGGTGTCTACCACGACATCCTGTTG
>DAIREN010000069.1:0-2848 GCA_036795535.1 Spirochaetota bacterium | reverse complement strand
TTGTAGCCGACACAAGACTGAACATCCTGTTCAGGTGTCTACCACGACATCCTGTTGTAGCCGACACAAGACTGAACATCCTGTTCAGGTGTCTACCACGACATCCTGTCGTAGCCGACACAAGACTGAACATCCTGTTCAGGTGTCTACCACGACATCCTGTCGTAGTGCGGCAGGCGGACCTCCCTGTCCGCACGCCGCTTGCGGTCTCGCTGAATATTTGCAGAATATAAAGAAAAAACCGGAAACGGATGTACCACGACCCTTCCGGGGCTATGCCGGGATCATCCTCTTCAGCCCGGCCATCAGGCTCCGGCCCTGGGCCCATGCCGTCCGGCTCCTCTTCCCCTGGCCAAGGATTCGCCTGTCAAGTCTGGCCGGGGTTCGCTATCAGGTTCATGATCATACCAGTATCGCGGCCTATCGGGCCCTCTTTGCACTGAGGAGGCTGATCCGGACGGAACTCTCGCGCGTGCGGCGCGGGTTGGAGACGTGCCCCCTTCCGCCGCTGACGATCATCTACGATGCCAGGGACATCCTGACAGCGGGACGGGCCTTGGGTCGCTGGCTGCCGGGGGAGACAGTTCCGGCATTCCACAGGGTACGGGCAAAAAACACCTGGCATCATCTGATCACCGACCGGCGGGCTCTGGGGGACGAGGCCTGGCAGAAACTGACGAGCTTGATACGGGAGATGCTGGATTCGGGTTGAAGAGCGGGGGCGGCTTTGGGGGACTCTTGTCAAGGAATCCTTTGGCCAGTTCGGAGGCCGGTCCTCTTTGACCAGGCACGGGAATACCCGATCCGGACGGGAGTCGGCACTCGCTTTATGGAAAAAACGGAAGGCGTCACACGTTCCGGGTGGCCGGGTTGTGCGACACAAGGCTGGGCCGGCAAGCCTCGCCGGACCAGTGGTGGAGAGGGTGGGGATATCGGACGCCATCACCCAAAAAAAACAGATCGCCGGCAGATGTAAATTCTTGCATGCCATTGATTGTCAGGATATATTTTCCCAAATCGGCAGGAAGGTCTGCAAGCAGGGGATTTGTGTGGACATACTCGTACAGAAATATGGCGGGACCTCGGTGGGCTCGGTGGAGCGCATCAAAAATGTGGCCCGGCGCATCATCCGCAGCAAGGAAAAAGGCTATTGTGTTGTCGTCGTCGTTTCGGCGATGAGTGGTGAGACCAACAGACTGATCGATCTGGCCCAGCAGGTGACAGCCGAACCGGCCAAACGCGAGATGGACATGCTCGTCTCGACCGGTGAGCAGGTCTCGATTGCCCTCCTGGCCATCGCGTTGCAGGATATGGGACATCCCGCTATCTCGATGACGGCGGCCCAGGTCGGGATCCGGACCGATGCCAATTTCATGAATGCACGGATCCAGCATATCGACGACAAGCCGATGAAGGCCGAGCTCAAAAAAGGCCGGATCGTGATTGTCGCCGGTTTCCAGGGGATCGATGTCGGAAACAATATTACAACCCTGGGACGCGGTGGTTCGGATACCTCGGCGGTGGCCCTTGCGGCGGCGCTCAAGGCAAAGTATTGCGAGATTTACACGGACGTGGATGGTGTCTATACAGCTGACCCCAACAAGGTGCCCGATGCCAGGATGCTGCGCGAGATTTCCTACGAGGAAATGCTCGAGCTGGCCAGTCTTGGTTCAAAGGTGCTCCATTCGCGGTCTGTCGAGATCGCCATGAATTACAATGTCGTACTCCATGTGAGATCATCTCTTAATGACAATGAGGGGACCCTGGTCGTGAAAGAAACCAAAGAAATGGAAAAGATCCGCATCAGCGGGGTGACATCGAAGACGGATGAGGCACGGGTCACGATCTATGATCTGGATGACAAACCCGGTATTGCTGCCGCTGTTTTCAGCGAGCTGGCTGCCAGCAGGATCAATGTCGACATGATTGTCCAGTCCAGCGCCCTCGAAAAGACGCATACCAACAGGATTTCCTTTACCGTCAAAAAGTCGGACATCAAGGCCGTCGAGGCTGTTGTCGAGAAGCTGCGCAAGTCCGGGACGGTCAACGGAAAGCATCTGGTTGACACGAAAATCGGGATCGTCTCGATTGTCGGTGTCGGAATGAAGAGCCATACCGGTGTCGCCTCGCAGCTCTTCGCGATCCTGGCAAAAAACAAAATCAATATCGAAATGATTTCTACTTCCGAGATCAAGATCTCCTGTGTGATCGCCGAGGATCGGGTTCTTGACGCCGTCCGGGCGATCCACAAGGATTTTGGCCTGGGTGAGGGATCCGGGCGGTCGGCTGCCAAGCCCGCAGCCAAAAAGACGGCGGCACAACCTGCCGCAAAGAAAAAGGGGTAAGCCATGGCGCGCATTGCCGTCTACGACACAACGCTTCGCGACGGGCGGCAGGGCGCGGGCATCTCTTTCAGCCTTGTTGACTTGGTCGCCGTTGCCCATCGCCTGGATGAACTCGGGGTCGATTACATCGAGGCGGGCTGGCCTGGTTCCAACCCCAAGGATATCGAGTTTTTTGAGGCGCTCAAGCATGAGCATTTCCGCCATGCCCGGATCGTGGCTTTCGGGAGTACGCGCCATGCCCGGAGCAGGGTGGCCGAGGATCAGGTCTTGCGCTGCCTGGTGGACAGCGGCGCTCCCGTTCTCACCGTGTTCGGCAAATCCTGGGACCTCCATGTCCGTGAGGTCTTCAATATCACTGAAGCACAGAATATCGACATGATCCGGGAGTCGGTGGCCTGGCTCAAAGAGCAGGGCCGGACCGTCATCTACGATGCCGAGCATTTTTTCGACGGATTTCGTGACAATCCCGACTTTGCCCTGGCCACTGTCCGCGCGGCCGCCGA
>DAIREN010000068.1:0-13952 GCA_036795535.1 Spirochaetota bacterium | reverse complement strand
GGCCAGCATGAGACTCAACTTTTTCATAAAATAACTCCTCCATGGGATAATTTTCTGGAGACATATATCTCCTACATCCGACACATAGAGAAGTATAGCACAGATTCGGGTAATGACAAGAAAATCAGAAAAATGTGATTCTTGAGTCTTCGACAGTTTGGCCGGGTTTCTGCGCCTGTCCGGTTTGACGGAACAGCGTTCGAAGTGTCTCAAAGCGTAACCGGTTTTTCCTATAACCGGCATCAGCCCCGCAGGAGTCATCATGAAACGTTCACATCGCATCTTCCTTGGAATTGCCATATTGGGTTTTTTCCTTCCGCTTCTCCCGGCGCACGCGGCCACCTACAGGCTCGATTACGATGTCAAGAGTGATACCCGAAAGAACTATATCGTCAAAGAGATCCGGATGTACTACCATGCGACGGCTTCGGCCCTCTTTTCGGCCACACAAGAGGCCAATGGAACCATGAGTTTTGCCCTCTCGGACATTCCGGCCACCGGAACAAGGGTGCGGACCCATCGAAATGGAGAAAAGTTGTCCATTGTCACAGCCGGCAAGAATCTGGCACTGGCCAAGGCGCCTTTTACAGCCCTCGAGCGTGCGTTCAAGACCGGGGTCCGTTATTACGGTCCGATGGTCAAGACTGTCGATGCCAGGCCCTTTACGATCGGATCCATTGCTCCGTCCGCCTTCCGCTTTACTCGTGGCTGGAACGGGATCTATCAGGGTGTCCAGGTGTCCATTCCCATGGTGACACCGGCCGGGTATGGGCCGTATGGTGACAGCTTCAACATCTACCCGATCATGGGAGAGATTCTCAAGATGTATTCCCATGCGGCACTTCCGTCAGGCGGCATTGAGCGCATCATCAGTGGCGGGGTTTCCCGTTGGACGTCCAATGGCATCAACTTGACAACTATCCTCAACTCTCTCCTGACGTATGCGGATCACAAGGCCCGCGAATATGTGAGCTTTGAACAGGAACGGGCATTCAGTCTGCAGTATCAGGTCGCCGAAAAAACCGCCACGACGATTACCATCAAAGGGCAGGCTTGGCCCGGTGTGGAAATCGCTTCGGGTGTTACCATTCGCGGTGTGGTTCGCACCATCAAGTATCGGATTGCGGACAAAGCGCTTCTTTCGGACATCCTCGACATCAATGCCAGAAACAGCAATGGCACGGGCTGGTATTTCAGTGCCAATCTGCGCATGCTCTGAGTCGTTCCTTGCAGCCTGTCGCGAGCAACCGCTGCTTCCAAGGGAGGCGCGGTTGTTTTTTTCTCGATTCCGTGAATTCATCGTTGATACCATGGTGCCAGCGAAGTCAATTGCATGCAATTCAAACAACTGCGTACTGATCCTGCGGGGACTTCGCCGGGATTATGGGCGTATTGCGTGAAGGTGGCAGCGGGGGTACACTGCGTAAAATTTACGTAATTTGACAATCCGGGATCGCGTCAAAAAACACAGAGCAGAAAACACATGCAAAAAACCACAGTGAATTTGAGGTCTTTGTGAATAACAGCAGAAATTGGTTCGAACCCGTTGCGTAAAAAATTTAAGCAAAATACGTACTCCGGGATTGCACGAGGTCTGTGCTTGTTTTTGATTTCCCTTCACACACCGTCGCCGGTGCATGCCGGGCTTGCACTTTATGGTGCATCCGGTATACTCGGAGGTACGACAGATGGGAGGCCTATGTCCGGATCGCTCGCAATCAACACTGGGGACCGTCGCAGCTCCGGCGCGTGGCTGCCGTTTTTTGGACCGGTTCTTCCGGGTTTTCGCCGGCCCATTGCCGGACTGAGGCTGTTCACCAAAAAAGCCGTGCTCATCCTCCTGCTCCTCTCTTCTCTGACGCATCTGCACGCGGCCCCCGGGGCGACGCATGACTGGCTGGGAGAGCTGAGCCTGGCCGGAACCCTCAACAGTGCCGGGTTGGCGCTTGAACTCGAACTCGTGCGGCGATTTGACATTTCCGATCCCTCGGCCTGGCTCACCAGCGAGGCCAATATCGGTCTCGGGACCTTCATCTCGCTCTATCCGGTCGGCTATCACACGGCGTTGCGCCTTGTTGTCAGCCCCCTGCTGTTTCTGGATGCGGGCGTTCACGCCGGAGTCCACGGGAGTTGGGAGATGTATCGCTACACCAGCCTGCCCGTCCGCTATGGCGAGGATGAACGTGATGGATTGCCCTTTTCCACTGAAAACATGGCCTGGCTCTCGCCATTTCTGGTTCTCAAGGCGAAGTTCGGACAGTGGATTCTCTACAACTCGTTCTGGTTTGAGCGCTATTTCGGTCCGGATGGCTGGTGGTTGAACTGGTATCACGAGGCGGTCATGCGCGATGGCTGGCTGATCAATGTCAACAATTACCTGATGTACGAGTTTTCTCCCCGCTGGCGTTTGGCCGCCTTTTCCCGCTACTGGTACGTCCGGGATTCCCGGGAGACAAAGTGGCTGGTCGGAATGGCTCCTTCTTTCCTTTTGGGCGGCGGTATCCGCTGTACGATCGGGTTTGGCTGGCATGTCCGCGAGGTCAATTATGACGGAATCAAGGTCATGGGCGCCCTCTCCCTGCCGCTTGAGTGGTAGCCTGTCCGTTTCTCTCATTTTCGTGGCCTTCTGGCCGGAAACCCGATCTGCCTGCAGTGTTCATCGGCTGGCGATACCGGGATGGGCCGGATGCCGCATCCGTCCAGGCTGGTGAAATTCATTTTTCCGGTTATTTGTTCCTGTGGTACACTGTTCTCCGATCATACCGGGAGTTGCGTGTGAATCAGACTTTGCTGGGAGAAAAGATTGCCGGGCGTTATCGCTTGTCGTCCCTGATCGGAGAGGGCGGGATGAGCCGTGTCTTCGAGGCCGAAGACCTGCATGATGAGTCCCGCCGGGTGGCCGTCAAAATCCTCAAGACGGGGACGGTTTCAGCCAGACTTGAGGATGTCATCCGCTTCCGGAATGAAGCCGAAATTGTCTCCCGCCTTGACCATCCCGGTATCGTCCATATCTACCAGGTCGGCCAGCACAGGGGCATGCACTACCTGGTCACCGAGTATCTTGAGGGGGCCTGTCTTGCGGCCCTTCTGGGTTCCGGGAAGGTTGAAATCCGCACAACCATCACCCTGATGGCCTGTCTCGCCGAGGCTTTACGGCATATTCACGACAAGGGAATCATCCACCGCGATATCAAGCCGGCCAATATCATTGTCCACGAGGAGGGCAGGGACGGGTACGACGCCAGTCTGACCTTGATTGATTTCGGTCTGGCCCGGATTCGCGAGTTTTCGCGGATGGAGGACAGCGACGAGATCGTGGGCACGTTTGCCTATATGTCGCCCGAGCAGAGCGGGGTTCTCAAACGGAAGGTCGACGAGAGAAGCGATCTCTATTCCCTCGGGATCATCATGTACCAGATGCTGACCGGGGTTCTTCCGTTTTCCGGGGGCAGCATCAGTTCTCTTCTGCATCAGCAGATTGCGCGCGTCCCCGAGCCTCCATCACGGATTCATCCGGCCATTCCTCCTGCCGTCGAGAAGATTGTCCTTCGCCTGGTCGAGAAGGAACCGGAGCGGCGCTATCAGAGCGCGCGCGGGCTTCTCGCTGATTTGGCTCGTGTGCTTGCGGGCGAGGAAAATTTTCTTCCGGGGCGGGATGATGTCTCGGTCAGATTCTCGTTCCAGACCGGGTTGATCGGGCGGGAGGCCGAACTCGCGACGCTCTTGCGCTGCCATGACAATGTACGGGAGGGTCGGGGCCGGGTCTGTCTGGTTGCGGGTGAGGCCGGACGGGGGAAGACCCGTCTGGTTGAGGAGTTCTCCCGTTGTACTCTCGACCGCGGCACCATGGTCTTGACAGGAAAATCCTCGGCCGGCGGGAATACCGTACCCTTCGGGATGTTCCGTGAGATCGTCGAGCAGTACCTCGATGCATGGGAGCGAAAAAACGAGGGTGATCGAGCGATGACGGGTGCGCGGCTCAGGGAGATGCTGGGAGCGCCCGCAACTCTGGTGACGAGTCTCCATGCAGGGGCTGCCCGGCTCTTTGGCGATCTTCCACCCCTGGTTCCCCTCGACTCCGATCGGGAGAACAAGCGCTTTCTGGCGACCATGGCCGCGTTCTTTTGCACCCTGGCCATGGTTGAGGGCGGACTGGTCCTTGTGCTTGAAGACCTGCACTGGATTGACCAGGGGAGCGCGGACATCCTGCTGGAGATTCTCGATTCCTGCGAGACGACTCCGCTCGAGATTGTCGGAACATGGCGGGATGGCGAGATTGATGCCCATCATTCCCTGGTTGCGCTGCTCCCGGATTCCGGGCGCCAGGATGTCGTCCATCTTTCCTGTGACGCCTTTGATGTCCAACGCATGGCGGCCCTGGTCGGGGCTGTCTTGCATGCCGATCCCGGTACCATCGGTGAGATCGCCGAATTTGTTCTCAACCGTAGTCGTGGAAATCCGTTCTTTGCCGTCGAGATTCTCAGGCAGCTTTTGGCCGGGCGGGTGCTCGCCAGTCATGGCGGTCTCTGGAGGATCGACAGGAGGCGGCTCGATTCGGTCAGTGTCTCCGGAACACTCCTCGAGATGATCATGAACAGGATCTCCGCCTTGGATCCAAAGGAACACCTTGTTCTCTCCCATGCGGCCGCCATCGGGCGGAAATTCGGGATGCAGCTTCTGTTTTCGCTCTTCCGCGATCCGCCGGACATGGAGCCACTCTCCGAGCAGGCGCTTGTGCGGGTCATCGACCACGCGATCGAGATGCAGATCCTCGAGGTTTTGCCAGGGCAGGACGGTGTTCTCTCGTTTGTCCACGACAGGATCCGCGAGGTCTTTTACAGGCAGGCGGATCATGAGGCGGGCCGGCGGCTTCATGCCAACATCTTGAGGGCGATGGAGTCCGGAACATCGCCCGGGGACGATACCGATGTCGCATCCCTGTTTGAAATGGCCCATCATGCCATCGAGGCGGGTGATGCCGACGCGATCCTCAGACTGGCCCGGCCGGCTGCCGAAAAAGCGCGCCAGGCCTACGCCAATCGGGATGCCCTCCGCTATCACAAGGCGATTCTTGCCGTCCTCGGAGAGGATGCGGCCAATCAGGACCATCCCGGACACAGTCTCCGGCTCGAGAGCAGCATGGCCAGCGGTGAGGTCCTGCTCGTGACCGGCCAGAATGACCAGGCGATTGCTTGTTTCGAGAATATCCTGGCAAAAAAAATTGTCCAGGATGTCCGGATCGAGGCACACCTGGCGCTCTGTCGGGCCTGGTTCCGCAAAGGGGATTGGGCCCGCTGCGAGACAATGGCGCGCAAGGGTCTGGCTCTTCTCGGGGAACATCTTCCGGCCAGAAAATTTTCGGTCGGTCTCGGGATTCTTCGCGAGTTTGCCATCCATCTCCTGCATCTTGTCTTCCCATTTGTTTTTGTTCGTTCAACGGAGAAAAAAGACGGGAAGACGGCCAGAAAGATCATCGAGTTTTACGTCAACGTGGGCTGGTCTTTCATCCTCTCGGATACCACAAAATTTGTGCACTCCATTCTGCGCATGGTCAATCTGTCCCGACGCAAGATCGGGCCTTCCCGGGAGTTGGGTGTCAGCCTCGGATCCTATGCCAGCCTCTGCATGGCCATTCCTCTTTTCGGGAGGGCATTGCATTATCACGAAAAAGCCCTTGGGTTGCGGGGGATCATCGGAGATGAATGGGGCGTGGCCCAGTCGCTCCAGTTCCTCGGGTTTTGTCATGAGTGGCGTGGCGAGTATGAACGGGGAATCGAGTGTTTCAGGAGGAGTGCCGAGACATTCCGCCGGATCGGGGATTCACGGGAACTGGGGATGGCCTTGGTGGGCCTTGTCCATTGCCAGTACTACCTCTCCCGGTATCCCCAGGCCATGAAGGACGACCGGGAGTACCGGGAGATGGTGACCCGTTCCCACGATCGCTATGGAATCAGCGACTCCCATGTCAACGCCCTCAAGTATCACATCGAGATGGGGAACTTTGAGGAGGCGGCCGCCCAGGCGGAAGCGTGCAGTACGCATTCCAGCGCCGACGGGATCTGGTTCATCGCCTGTGTGAATGCGATCTACAGGGGGATTCTGGCCATTGAAACCGGAGACCCCAAGACAGCCCGGACCCGGCTGGAGGAAGCCCGGAATCTGTACGAAAAAGGAAATTTTCTCAAACAGTACACGGTTCATCTCTACGCCTGGCGGGCCAAAGCCGGACTGGATCTGGCCCGGAGGATGTCGCAGGGGAAGGAACGCCGGAAGGCCCTCTCCACCATCTATGCCGAGTTGCGTCAAGCCCGCTCACGGATGAGGGCTTGGCCGACACATCGGAGTGAATTGGCCCGCTTTTTCGGGGAATACCATGAATTGGCCGGGCACGCCAAACGGGCCAGGCGCTGGTATGACGAAGCAGTCAAACTGGCACGAAAAACGAGGCGTCGCTATGAGGAAGGCAAGGCCCTCCATGTCTGGGGGCTCTTCGAGCAGTCTGCCGGTGCGGGGCCGCGGTCAACCGAACTCCTGATGGAGGCCTGGCGGGTCTATTCCGGGATCGGGGCCGCCGCCGGTGTGCGTCAGGTGGGGGACTTGCTTGAAATCAGACCGGAGCAGGATCAGGCCGGACGGACAAAGATCCTGGACCGGCATCGGCTCTCGACGATCATCAGGCTGGGACAGGATGTCAGTTCGCTTCTCGATCCGGCCGATCTTCTCGAGAGCATCATCGAAAAGTCGGTCGAGGTGACGGGGGCGCAACGCGGGTTTCTGATGCTCTACGGGAATGACGGGCAAAAGCTCGAGGTGCGGGCAGCCCGGGGGGTTTCCCGCAAGGATCTTGGCGAGATCTCGTCGGGGATCGTCCAGGAGGTCATTCGTCAGGGTGAAACCATTGTTTCCGGTGATGCGGCCCTGGACGAGCGCTATACACGGTTCCGCAGTGTGGCCGAACACGGACTCAAATCGGTTTTGTGCGCACCCATCAGGCTGTACGAGAAGATCGCCGGGGCCTGCTATCTGGACAATCCCCTGACCAGTGGTGTTTTTGATGAAGAGGATGCCCAGCTCCTGGGGCTCTTCATGACCCAGGCGGCGATTGCGCTCGAGAATGCCGAACTCTACCGGAACCTGGAGCGCAAGGTCGAAGAAAGAACCGCCGAACTCGAGACGGCTCTCGAGATCCAGTCCGAGCTGAACCGGAAGCTGGTCGAGGCATCCGAAGAGCTCAAGGTGTATACCGATGCCCTTGAAAAACGGGACAGGATCATTCGCGAAGATCTCTTGATGGCGCGCCGGATCCAGACCAGCATACTCCCGGCCCAGACGGAGGCCCGGAACGGGTTCCGTGTTTCGGTGAGCTATCTCCCGATGGAGGAAGTCGGAGGGGATTTCTACGATTACTTTATTCTTCCGGATGGCCGGCTCAGGCTCCTGATCGCCGATGCAACCGGTCACGGTGTCCAGGCTGCGTTGGTCACCATGCTGGTCAAGAGTGTCTGGGACGGGATTCGGCAAACAGTGGGCGGCCCGGGGGATGTGCTCGAGATGTTGAACCGGGAGACGATCGAGCGCTTTGGCTCGCTGACGATGTTTTTTACCTGTGCCGTTGTGGATATTGACCGCGCCCGGGGGCGGATTGACTGGGCGTCCGCAGGCCATCCTGCGCAATACCTCCGGACGGGAACGGAAGTGCAACTTTTGGGGCATACCGGGATGATCATCGGGTTGAACGCCGATGCCGTCTATGAAACCCGAGAGGCTGCATGGAAGACCGGGAGTCTGCTCCTTCTGTGCACCGATGGTATCCTGGAACAATGCAACACTATGGGCGAAGAATTTGGCGAGGAACGTCTGAGAAATTTGCTGATTCTGTCCGGAAAAATGTCTTCCGTCGGGATGCTCGATCTGGTCGGGACCGAATTGGAGAAATTCATGGGCGGGAGCCTTCGTGAGGACGATATTACCATGCTGAGTGTCACAGATACAGGGGGTGCGGAAACATGCCTGTGAAACGTTTGACAATGGCGCTGGCAGGGCTGGCTTTGTTGGCGATTGTTCCCCAAAAGAATCTTTCAGCCAATCCGGATAGCGGGGCGCTCGCGGCAGTGATGCAGGTTGTGGACCGCTGGCAACCTGTCCTCGATGGCGGGTTTGGTGCTCTGGCCGCGGCTACGGACGCCGGAGTGGCAACACGCGCGCTTGAGGCGCTCTATGGCTACGGCTTGGCCATCCATGGCGAGGCGGCCGCCCTGCGGCGGGCCTGGCCGCAGTTGCGACGGATCTATGCTCTCCCCGGGCTCGTTCCGTTTTTTACCCGGATTGCCCCGGCTGTCGGCCGCTATACAGCCATTCTCGATCAAGTCGAGAAGCGGTTTGCCGGACAACAGGGAGTTCAGGCCGCTCTCGGCAGGGTGCGGGGGCTGGCGGGACGGTGAGACGGGGCCTGTCCCGGTGATGAACCGGAAGCGGCATGGGATTCTGCTTCGCCTTTTTCATGATTCTGTTTGACGATCTGGTTTCGGGGAGAGGTCCTTGGCGGGGGCGTGAGCTGGCGTGCTGAAGCGTCTCCTTCCTTGCTTGATGTACCCGAAAAGCGGTATTTTCTTTCGGTGTGCTTCGGGTTTGGAGGATCGGAAATGACAAACATACAGGAATTATTGCAGGCATCGCTGGCAGTCAAAGAAAGCCTGCTTGCGGATGAGGTTGTACAGACCGGGATGGAACGAGCGGTTGCCATAATGACGGGCGCCCTGTGTTCGGGCGGGCGCGTGCTGTTTTGCGGAAATGGCGGGAGTGCGGCTGACGCCCAGCACTTTGCCGCCGAACTCTCCGGCAAATTCCTCCTTGACCGGCGGGCCCTGGATGCCGAGGCGCTCCATGTCAATACCAGCTTCCTGACCGCCTACGCCAATGACTTCAGCTACGATCAGGTCTATGCCCGTCTGGTGCAGGCCAAGGGGCGCAAGGGCGATGTCCTGATCGGGATTTCGACTTCGGGGAATTCAAAAAATATCGTGCTGGCGTTTGAAGAGGCGCACAGGATCGGGATGCAGACCATCGGGATGACCGGGGCCGGAGGCGGGGCCATGGCTGCTGTCTCGGATGTGCTTTTGGCAATGCCTTCCAATGAAACCCCGCGTATCCAGGAGTGCCATCTCGTGGTGGGGCACATCCTCTGCCAGCTCGTTGAAGCGGCCTGTTGCGGGGGTGGGGCGTGAAGCCGACGGTCTATATCCTCGCCGGAGGTCTCGGGACGCGCCTGGCTCATGTGGTCGGGGATGTTCCCAAACCGATGGCGCCGGTGGCTGGCAAGCCGTTTTTGGAATGGCAGATCGCCTGGCTGGCCCGGCAGGGTTTTGACGACATCGTGTTGATGGTCGGGCACCGCCGCGAGGTGATCATGGACCACTTTGGCGACGGAAGCGGGTTTTCGGTCACGATCCGCTATGCTGTGGAGCGTGAACTTTTGGGGACGGGCGGCGCGGTGCAGGCTGCCCTGCGTGAACATCCCTGTGAGTGTTTCGTCATTCTCAACGGTGACACGTTTTTTGATGTGGATCTTGTCTGGCTGACGGAGTATATGCTGGCCTCGGTCCCCGAGGATGCTGTCTGCCTGGCCCTCAAGTACCGTGAGGACACCAGACGTTACGGCAGCGTTACGGTGGATGGCCGCTGGCAGGTGCGCGGCTTTGTCGAAAAGGCCGGGGATCTTGCTGACGGGTATATCAATGGCGGAATCTATGTCGGTCGACCCGCAGCGCTGGCCGATGCCGGTTCGGGGCGCATGTCCATGGAAACGGAGATTTTCCCGCGGCTGGTCCAGGGTGGTCGTCTCTTCGGGGTTCCCTTTGGCGGACGCTTTATCGACATCGGGATTCCCGAGGATTACGCCTTTGCCAACCGGACCCTGCCGGACTGGTTTTCGGCCGACAGGCGGCCCGCGCTTTTTCTTGACCGGGATGGTGTCCTGATCGAGGATACGGGCTATGTGTGCAACCCTGATGCGGTTGTGTTTCGGGATGATGTTTTGACGATGCTTGCCGAAAGCCTGGCCGGGGCCGGAACCGTCCTGGTGATCGTGAGCAATCAGGCCGGGATCGCCAAGGGCAAGATGAGCCCGGCGGATGCCGAGGCCGTCAATGCACGGGTCGTGGCCCGCATGCGCGAGCTGGGGCTGGAGGTGGCGGGTGTCTGGTATTGCCCGTATCACGAGTCGGGCAGTGTGCCCGAATGGACGCGCGCCAGTCTTCAGCGCAAGCCCGAGCCGGGGATGATCCTGCTGGCGGCCGATGCGCTTGGGCTTGATGTCGGGCGCTCCCTGATGGTCGGGGACAAGGAGAGCGACAGGATCAATCTGCCCTATCTTGCGACGCACATCCTGGCCGGGCGCTATCCTGTCGAAGACGCTGATCCCACGGTGGAGGGGATGCGACGGGCGATAGAGGAGAGAGGGCTGGGCGGCTGAGGTGTGGACAATGAGAAGTCGTTTATTCTTTCAATGACTTGAGGCAGGATGCAAGGGATAGTTCCCAGCGTGGGACGGTTATACCAAATGTGTTTTTGATTTTTGTCTTGTCCAGGGCAGACCAGGCAGGTCGTTTGACCGGAGTTGGCCATGCGTCAGAAGTGACCGGAATGACCGTCGGGTTTGTGGCAAGGATGTGAGATGCACATGCCTGGGAAGCAATTTCCCGGGCAAAATCGTACCAGGTCGTAATGCCTTCGTTGCTGAAGTGAAACACTCCGTACATGTTTTCGAGCGGGGCTGCTTGCAGGATGTGTGCGACAGACAATATGGCGCGGGCCAGATCTGCTGCCCATGTCGGGTTGCCTTGCTGATCCGACACGACGCTGACTGCACCCTTTTCGCGAAAGAGACGGAGCATGGTCAGGAAAAAATTTTTCCCATGAGAATCATAGAGCCATGCTGTCCGTATGATCACGGTTTTTGAACATGCTGCTAAAGCGGCGCGCTCGCCAGCCAGTTTTGAAGCACCATATACCGAGATAGGGTTGGTTGGATCGTCTTCGCGATACGGGAGCGTTCCTTTTCCGTCGAAAACATAGTCTGTGGAAATATGAATGAAGGGGATATCAAGCCGTGCCGCGATTTCGGCAAGGTTGCGCACCCCTCTCTCGTTTATGGCGTACGCGGTATCAGCATCGCTCTCGGCTTTGTCTACGTTGGTGTACGCACTGCAGTTAATCATGCAGCGAATGGAATCATGCTCATGTGCAAAACGGGACAGAACTTGCGGGTCGAGGATGCTGGTCTCGACATCCGTTCCGGTAAATGCCATTCCTGTTGCTGAAAGCATGCCACAGAGTCTGGATCCAAGCATTCCGTTTGAGCCGATAATCCATATCATACCATTTGGTCCTTTGAGGCAAGCCAATCACGGAGTCCGCAGTTGTGCTTGTCCCGATCGGAAAGAAGTGGTGTCTCGGTTGGCCATTGAATACCGATATCAGGATCATTCCAGGCAATCCCGCATTCTGTTTCAGGATTATAGATGCTCGAGACTTTGTATACGAAATCGGCGCTTTCGGAGAGGACACAAAATCCGTGGGCAAACCCGATCGGGATATAAAGCATGGCCCTGTTATCCTCGTCAAGTCGGACAGCATGCCATCTGCCAAAGGTCGGGGAATCGGTGCGAAGATCAACAGCAACGTCCCAGACTGCGCCTTTGACGCAGCGGACGAGCTTTGCCTGCCCCGGTGTTGACTGGAAATGAAGCCCACGCACTGTCCCTCTGCACGAACGGGAGTGATTGTCCTGAAGAAACACAGTGTCAATCCCAAGGCTGCTGAAAACCGGTTGACTCCAGGTTTCCATAAAAAAGCCCCTCTCGTCACCGAACACTTTGGGGTGAATAATGATCAGGCCGGACAGGGGCGTTTGTTCAAGGGTCATGGATGGGCCCTTTTAGGTGTTTTTTCAAGATACTCGACCAGGACAATCTTGAGATAGTCATGGTATTCGTTCCCCGAAGGATAAAAGGACATGGCGCTTTTGAATTTATCGCTGTCAATGAATCCTTTTTGCAGTGCGATTTCTTCAAGGCAGGAGATCATCTGGCCCTTTCGGTCTTCGATGGTCTGGACAAAGCTTGACGCTTCGAGCAGACTGCGGTGAGTGCCGGTGTCAAGCCAGGCGTTACCGCGGTTGATCAAGGCCACCTTGAGTTTTCCCCGGCGAAGGTATTCATTGTTGACATCCGTGATCTCGTATTCGCCGCGTGGCGACGGCTTGAGTTCCTTCGAAATTGCAACTACGGAATTATCATAAAAGTACAGGCCCGGGACGGCATAGTGGGATTTTGGGTGGGTCGGTTTTTCTTCAATGGATATGACGTTATCGTTTTGATCAAACTCGACAACGCCATAGCGTTCGGGGTCGGCTACCCGGTATCCGAAGATGAGCCCGCCATCAGGGTTCCCGTCAAATTTGTCGAGGAAGCCGTAAAAATCAGTCCCATAGAAGATGTTGTCTCCGAGGACAAGTGCAACCGGGTCAGCGCCGATAAAATCCTCACCGATGACGAATGCTTGTGCCAGGCCGTTGGCTTCCGGTTGTTCGCGATACGAGATTGACAGGCCAAGCCGGGCGCCATCCCCGAAGAGTGACTGGTAAAAGCCAAGATGCTCCGGTGTGGAAATGATCAGGATATCCCGGATTGATGCCTGCATCAGGGTCGAGAGCGGGTAATAGATCATGGGTTTGTTATAGACCGGAAGGATTTGTTTGCTGAGGGCCATTGTCAGGGGCGCAAGTCGTGTCCCTTTGCCGCCTGCGAGAATGATTCCTTTCATGCGCGTTCCTTTGGGCCGGATCAGGTGGCCGGTGTTTGTGTACAGGTATTGTCCTGTTATTTACAGTACAAATATGACAAGTCCGGCCAGTATGAGCAAGGCTGCTGCGATCTGCTCTCTGCGTAACCGTTCGCCAAGGAAAAGACGGGAAAATACCGTAACCAGGACGAAGGTCCAGGGAAGAAGAATGACTCCGGTCTTGAGGGGCAGGACCCGAAATGCAGCAAGATTGCAAAGCGTTACCATGCCGAGCAGGGCATACCCGGCAAGGACAAGCGGGTGTAGCCATGTCAGGAATACGTGCTTTTTTTGTGCATGCATGGCTCCTTTTTTCAGGAGGATCTGGGCAAGTGCAGTGAGAATGATGCCAGTAATGGCGAGTATGATTGCCAGTTGTTCGCTCATGGTGTGCTTCCATTGCCCGGATTTGGGCTGGCCTTGGCCATCAGGGCAATACCGCAGATGATCAACACTGTGCCGGCAATGTTTCCTGTGGTTACCGTCTCACCGAAAAAGGCGACCCCCGAAATCAGCAGAAGGACATACAGCATGCTGTTGAAAAAGTAGGCCCACGACAAGGGAAAGTTGCGCATGACGAGTTGCCAGGCGATGGCCTGGAGCCCGAGGAAAAACAGGGAGCCGAGATACCACGGGTTGCCAATGACGGTATCGATCCCGTTGAGGTTCCGTGAATCTACCTCGAGTGAGGCAAATTTACCCATGACCGCGGCAGTACCTTGCAGAAGTACAGAAAGCGGAATCAGCAGAAATATGAATGAGGGGTGACGGTTCATGTTGCGAGGACTGGGTTTTTGGAACCGGTACAACAGCGGAAGCTGCCGAGGGAATGAGCAGCCCAGGGCATCCCGTGACCAGGCAGGACAGTGACCGGGAAGCTGATCCCTGCACACAACACCAGCAGGCTTGCAGCAAGATCAAGCCTGTTCCCGCCGGGAAGCTTGGTGACCGTTGCAGCATTGCTGATGATCGTATCGCCAGTGACGAGTAAGTTCTCGATGGAGAAGCAGACGCTCCCGGGCGAGTGGCCGGGGGTTTGCTGCATGGATACCGTATGCTCGTTCCATTGAAACTGGAAAAATTTCCCGCCGGGCGCATGATGAACAGTCGCA
>DAIREN010000067.1:4924-13963 GCA_036795535.1 Spirochaetota bacterium | reverse complement strand
TTCTGGTCTGGGATAGTGGAATCTCCAAATATGTTTCTGCGGTTTCCGTTGGTGGCCGTGTAATGCGCGAGGTCAAGCCGTCAGCAAGCGCCTTTGCCTTCTTTTTTGTCAATTACGGCAAGCATTATCGAACGGCTGATCTCGTTACCGTCAAGGAAGGCCAGCAGATTGTCTTTGAGATGAAAAACACCACCATGGTGGGAGAGCTTTCACCTGCGGGGGTGATGCAAAGACCACGCCGTGCTGACTCTGCTTTGGCTTTTTAATGATTGCCGTAACGTATGTCGGTGGATTTTAGGATAGTATCTGTGCGAATTGATATTTGCCTGGCAGGGATAATTAATAATTGATATGGTGTGATAGTTCTGTTACTCTGTTGCCAGAAAAAGGAATAATCCATGTCCGATAGGTTGCTGCAGTATTGAATGCAATAAAGAAAAATAATCCATATAGCGGTTATAAAATAAGGAGGATTGTATGGCAGAAAAATTGACACTGGACTTGATCGACAAGGCGCTGAATTCAGGGGCGTCGGCTTTAAGGCGATGTGTGCGATTGCAGCCGGCAGGAGGGACAGGTGATAAGATATTTCCGCCAACATATAGTGGTGGTGCGTATGCAACTGAGACCCGGATCATTGACGGTGAGCCTGTGAACTGCGTGCTGCTCGATTCGGTCCAGTCTCAGGCCAATCGCATGGAATTGGCCTTGCTCGACGCCTGGAAACGCAAGCAAATGACTTTGCCGGTTATCGGTGTCGATTTTACAGGCAAAGTTGATGGCGTAGGAACCATTACAAGCCTGGAAGCACCGCACCGCATCTCTGATGCGATCCTGCGGGACAGCGAGACTGACGGTATCACATTTCGGGAAAGCGAAGCCGGCAAGAGCTTTACCGATGCCAGCACCAGGGATGCAACAGCACTCTTCGGGTGGTGCCCAACGGCACTGATCTACGGAATATGGGATTCCACCGGCCCCAAAGGCGGACTTGGCGCCAAATTCCAGCGGGCCGTTGTCTCGGAGATCATCGGTATCAACGTGCAGGAAGGCAAAAAAACCAGCAGTCGGATTGATCCATTGCAAATTCAGAAAGCCGCTGGTCCACTATACAAAGCTGTAAACGGATCATGGACGCTTGATGAAAAAGAAGCGCTTAAAGAAAAAGGGAAGCCTGTATTGTATGGAAAGGACGGTGCCCCATCTACAGCTATCCATGGAAACATTGTTCCAACGATAGAAAATGGTGGCTTTACTATAAAATATGCGTTGCACTTCACCACGATCTCTCTTGCGGCCCTCCGGCGATTGCATTTTCCTGTTGGGGAAAAGGAGTCAGGAGAGATCGATACAGCCGCCAGAGCCGTATTGGCCCTGCTGGCGTTGACTGGCAGCATTCTTCAGGCAGAATACGGTTACGATCTTCGTTCCCGTTGCCTGCTCATACCGGAAGTTGAAGCTCCTCTGGAACTGGTGGGCACCTCCCTTGCGGATGCGAAACAGGTACAGATCGACCGATCCGGAGTTCTGGACCTTTTCAAACAGGCCGTTGATCGTGCCAAAAAAGTTGGTTTGCCCTGGAACGACAAGGGGCTGGTCCTGACACCAAACAAATCATTCGTTGCTCTCGTCAAGAAGAATATCGAAATTGCAGCCCATACCACCGAAGGGGACTGATTATGAAGCTTTGTATCGCCTTCAGGTACCTGACCAGAAGGGCGACTGCCTCCCGGAGCAATGACCGGGAAAATGTGGAATGGCCACCCCATCCCGGGCGATTTTTTATGGCGCTCGTCGCAGCCTGGGCTGCTGGCGGAAGTACGCAGGAAGAAAAGCAAGCAATTGAATGGATTGAGACTCTTCCTGCGCCGGCGCTTCATATTCCCGCTGCACAAGCCGCTATACGCCCTACGGGATTTGTTCCTGTAAATGATACCAAGGGAAATGAAAGTCTGCCTGCGACAAGACGCAAACGAGCCAGGAATTTTCCCTCAGTTATCGTTGATGAGCCGGTCATGATGATCTGGGAAGCAGACAGCCTGCCTGAATCACACATGACCGCACTTGCAAGACTGTGTTCCAATGTTACATGCATTGGTCATTCCTCCTCCCTTGTCCAAGTCTGGATCGAGCCTGCTCCTCCAGAACCAAATCTGATCCCGGCAGGTGATACTCGTCCGGATGACATTTTATTGCGCGTTCCGTCGCCGGGGCGGTTGGAAGAACTCTGCCGGGATTTTCAGGCTGGCCGGCGACCGGGGGCTGGATTGTGGCAGAAATATCGGTATGCCGGTGAACACTCGCTTGACAAGCGGACAGTTCCGGGCAGCGTGTTTTCCCCCGATATTCTTCTTTTTCGGGTAGCCAGAGGGGCCGGATTGGGGGCTGTTTCCGTGAATGCGGTTATGAACGCCCTGCGCGGGAGCCTGATGCGGCATGCTGCCCAGCCGGTACCCGAGATCATCAGTGGACACCTGACGGACGGCCGTCCAAGTGCATTACCACATCTGGCTCTTTTTCCGGTAATCGATTTTGGTCATGAATACGCTGATGGTCACCTGATGGGATGTGGCATAGCAATTCCGGCTCGTGCCAGCAGAGAAGAAATCGACGAATGTTACCGCTCGATTGCCAGGGCTGTCGATGTGCCGCTTGTGATGGGAGCGCTCGGGGAGTGGCAACTCGAAGTTGTCAACGAAGCGATGCCGTTGCGCAAGGCGTTTCTGCTTTCCCGCTGGATCGGGCCTTCTCGAAGTTGGGCGAGCATCACGCCGATTGCGCTCGACCGGTTCCCCAAGAAGCCGGGCGATGCCGAGTCTGCTGTCCTTGAAGCATGCCGGTATGCGGGGCTGCCTGATCCTGAGTCAGTCGTTTGTCACAGGGTCTCCATGCACCGGGGCATTCCGACGGCAGACGGGTATCCGCCGCTTCCGGGCCGGGGCCCGGGCAAGCCTCAACGCTGGCATTGTCATGCGGTGCTGCGATTTACCGAGCCCGTGCGCGGGCCGATCCTGCTTGGCGCCGGCAGGTACCGGGGCTATGGGGCTTGCAGTCCAATTGAAGAAAGGAAGACCTGATGCAACTCCCCGATTTGTCTATGCGGGATTTCAAGGAGTTCTTTGCCGAGGCAAATGCAGGCAAAAAGCCGTTTCCCTGGCAGGAGCGATTGTTGTCCGTGATAGTTAAGCAGGGATGGCCTGGCTGCATCGCATTGCCGACAGCAAGCGGCAAGACGCATTGTCTCGATATTGCGCTGTTCGCGCTTGCATTGGCAGCCCGGATGGATGGCTCAGCGCCCGGACAACCCCGGCGAATCTTTTATGTGATCGATCGCCGGATCGTTGTGGATCAGGCTTGTGATCATGCCATGGCTCTGGCAGATGCCCTGAGATCAGCCCGTGCCGGAATCCTGAAGCGTGTGGCCGATCGCTTGCGGATTCTCTCCGGCGAAAAGGATATGCCAGTTCTGGTTGAGATGATGCGGGGTGGTGTTTATCGGGAGGACCGCTGGGTGCGAAGCATCCGACAGCCGGTTATTGTTGCCAGCACCGTGGACCAGGTAGGGTCACGGTTGCTATACCGTGGCTACGGTCTTTCCCCGCGGATGTGGCCGATCCATGCCGGACTGATCGGTAATGACAGTCTTATCCTGGTTGATGAAGCACACTGCTCCAGGCCCTTCATGCAGACCCTGCATGCAGTTGCACGCTACCGGAAAGAGTTCGCCGCCTATCCTGCTCCTGTCCCTTTTCGAGTTGTCGAACTTTCGGCAACGCCCATATCGATCGGAGAGCGGTTTGAGTTGGATGAGAAGGATGCGGCACACAAGGTGCTTGGCAGGCGGACCAGTGCGAAAAAACCGGCAACCTTGGTCATGGCCGGAGCCAAGGAAACCGGGTTTGTCAAGTCGGTGCTTGGTGAAGTCCGGGACATCTGTGAGCAGCATACGCCGAAAGCACTCGGCATCATTGTCAACAGGGTTACGACCGCCCGACAGATCCATTGCGAACTGAACAAGATATTTCCTGGATGGGACATTTTGCTCCTGACAGGAAGGAGTCGGTCTCTTGACCGGGATCGATTGGTCGGGCAAAAGCTTGCATCCATCCGCTCGGGAGTGGCAGAAACAACATCGGAGACACCCCTGCTAATCGTTGCCACCCAATGCATTGAAGTCGGAGCAGATGTTGACTTCGATGCCCTCGTTACCGAAGTCTGTCCGCTTGATGCGCTGCGCCAGCGTTTTGGCCGCCTCAACCGGCTTGGAAACCGGCCGGAGACACCAGCCCGGATCCTGTGCCGTGAAGAATACAAGGCAAAGCCTGATCCGGTATATGGGGAATCTCTTGCCAATACATGGGATTGGCTGGAGGATAAGTCAAAAAGGCAGACCATCGACATGGGTGTCGACAGCATCAGTGCCCTGCTTCCCAAAGCGGTAAAAACACGGAACGAGTTGCTGGCAAAGCTGAACTCGCCGAGCGAAGATGCACCGATCCTGCTGCCGGCCCATTGCGATCTTCTGGTTCAAACCGCACCGGAACCGCATGTGTGTCCCGAACCTGCTGCATACCTGCATGGTGTGCGCCGCGAGGTGGCTGAAGTCCAGGTGGTCTGGCGGGCAGACTTCGACGAGAAAGATGTTGACCGATGGGCCGAAATTGTCGCCTTTTGCCCGCCGCTTTCAACAGAGGCCGTCCAGATGCCGCTCTTTGCCGTGCGGTCCTGGCTGACTGGTACGCCAGTGCCTGGCGTCTCCGATATAGAGTCTGCGCAGGCGGATGGCGAGGAGTCGGACAAGAAGAAGACGGCCGGACAGGCTTTGGAACGGACTGTCCTCCGCTGGAAGGGCCCTGACGATTCGAGCTTGGCATCGCCCGTGTTGATTCGACCCGGGGATGTGGTTGTGGTTCCGGCAAGTTATGGGGGCTGTGATTGCTTTGGTTGGAACCCGCAATCTGCGGAACCCGTCCCTGACCTCGCCGAAGAAGCCAGGGCCAAACGGCAGCAGTATCTGCTGCGCATTACACCAGTCATGGTCGAGTGGTATCCCGAATCAATCCGCGCCGTGGCACGGATGATCGCATCGGCAGAAGAATGGGATGAGAGGGTCGAACGCGGTCTCGATGAATTGTTGGAAGGTCTGTCAGTTGGCCCGGATCCGGTTTGGGGTGAAGTCGCGCGAAAGTTGTCCGGCAGTCGGCGCACTGTAACTCCGCATCCGTCAGGTGCGGGATGGATCATAGAATGTCGCGGTGCCGGGGTGCAGCATGATGGCGCGACGGATGATAGCGGTGCGTATTTTGCCGAAAAAACGGTCACGCTTTCTGTGCATCTTGCTGACGTGACACGTGAATGCGCCGTTCAACAGCAAGCATTCGATTGCCTGAAAGTGGCTGATGCGTTTGGCAGGTTACACGACCTCGGCAAGCTTGATCCGCGGTTCCAGTTGATGCTGTTGATGGGAGACAGATTGGCTGCTGCCAGGCTTGAAGAACCGCTCGCCAAATCACCGCGCATTCCTCGCTCTTCTGCGGAATTCCGGATCTCCCGCGAACGCTCCGGGTATCCGCAGGGCGCTCGCCATGAGCTGGTCTCCGTCCGGATTGCCGAAAACGCCGTGCTGGAAGAATCCATCCGCGACCTGGTGCTGCACTTGATTGCAAGCCATCATGGTCATTGTCGGCCGTTTGCTCCTGTTGTTGTCGATCATGATCCGGTTGCAGTCAAGGTTTCCGTAAAGCAGTGCTTGATAAAGGGAGTACAGGACGGGATGACGGTCACAAGTGACACGGGACTGGCGGCCGCTGATTCCGGGGTTGCAGAACGGTTTTGGGGTTTGGTGCGTCGTCATGGCTGGTGGGGTTTGGCCTGGTACGAGGCTCTGGCCAGGCTTGCCGACTGGCGGGCCAGCGAAAAGGAGATGTCATGAAAGAATTCGAACTGGCTGGTCTGCGCGGCGACAATCCGCTGGCGTTTATGGCTGCGCTCGGGGCGCTCGTCACCTGCGGGGATGGTGCCAGGCTGGCGTGGCGGCTTGCCGGCAGCGGTTGGATAGCCTGCCTTGCAGTGCCGGATGAAATTGCGGGTTCAGAAGATGAATTGACAAAACACATTACGTCTTTTCTCTGTAGAAAGAATGACCCGACTGTTTTTGATGATGTCATTGGAACAGCGCAGGATGTATTTTTGGCGTTCTTGCAGCGAGTAACGGCATTGGCCTCACCGGATGAACGAAGGTCTGTGGATATTGCGGCTTCGTTTGGATGCGAGAGGGCATATGATCACAAGGATGGCAAGATCGAGGTCTCACGTTTCAGCAAGCAAAACGGCAATAGCGGTAAGAAGATGCTCAAGGATATACAGACTGTGCGCGATAGTCTTGATGAATCCAAGGTGTTTCGTTCATTATTTAAAACTTGGGACTATGCGGATGAAAAAGGCAGTCTCGGATGGGATCCCGAGGATGTTCGTTCGTACGCATATATGGCCAGCGACCCGGGAGGTGAGCCATCACGTACCATGCATGGAGCGAACGCACTTGCTTACGAAGCGCTGGTCTTGTATCCGACCGCCATTGATGCCAGGGCCAGGCTTGCGACTGCCGGAACGGCCCGGTTTGGCAAAAAGGCCTGTTTCAGTTGGCCGCTTTGGGAGATGCCGCTGTCACTTTCGGTTGTCCGATCGCTTGTTTTGCATCCGGAGATCCATACGGAGCATCCGGATGCCGCCATCGTGCGGGGACTTGGTATTGTGACGATCTATCGGTCAGAGCATTTTACGGTTGAAAAATCACAACGTTTCCGCCCGGCCGTTCCGGTGTGACCCATGTTTGAAAGCGATCGAGACCGGGGTAGGAGTTTGGCAGCAGAGGAGTTGCTGGCCACCGGGGATATGGTGGCCCAGTACGCATATTGTCCGCGCCGGTTCCATTTGATGTATGTCGAGGGTCTCTGGCAGGGGAATCAGTATACCGACGATGGAAAGTTCCGGCACGGCAGGATAGACGACAGTGAGGACCTCCTCCCGGTTGCCGGAGGGGATAATCCTCCCGCCATTGTCCGCTCTGTCATGCTGACGGATGACGCTCTGCGTATCAGTGCAAAGCTTGATATTGCCGAGTTGCACGAACGGGCAGACGGGACGGAGGCTGTCCCGGTGGAAAAGAAGCGGGCCAAGGTTCCTGACAATCCGGAACGCTCTTGGGCGCCCGAGCGGCACCAATTGATGTTGCAGGGTTTACTGCTGCGTTCGGCCGGGTATGCATGCGGGCAGGGTGTGCTCTACTACGAGGGATCGAGGACTCGTGTTCCGATCGCTTTCGACGACGCACTGGAAAGCAGCACTCGCGCCCTGATCAGCCGGGTTCATGCGGCTTTGCAAGAGATTGCGCCACCAGCGCCTTTGGATGACAGTCCCAAGTGCATTCATTGCTCTTTAAACGGGATTTGTCTTCCTGATGAGACCAGGGTCTTGGCCTCTGGAGGGTTGGATGCTGATAAAGCCGAGGATACAGTACGACGGTTGTATCCTCCGCGGGATGACGCTGTTCCATTCTACATACAAGCCCAGGGTGCTCATGTATGTAAAAAAGGAGAGACTCTGCAAGTCAAGCTGGCAGGCAGTGTGATCGGAGAAGCACGGTTGATCGATGTCAGCCAGCTCGTCCTTTGCGGGAATGTGAGCCTGACTCCTTTTATTATCAAGTGTTGCGCTGATGCTGGTATCCCGATCATGCATCTCAGTCTTGGACACTATTTTTACGGGATGACAGCCGGATTTGCGCTGCGCAATGCTTTTGATCGGGCGGCACAATTCAGAACGGTGGACGATTCGACGCGTTGTCTTGTTCTTGCCCGTGCTTTCGTAGCAGCCAAAGGTGCAAACCAACGAACTCTTCTGCGCAGGAACGGAGTTGCCGTGCCGCAAGAACGGCTGGCAGCCATGCAGCGGGCAGTTGAGGAAGCGGAAAGTGCAGAGTCTCTCGAATCATTGCTTGGCCATGAGGGTTCTATTGCCGCAATATATTTTGAAAACTTCCAGTCAATGTTGCGGCCCAAGTCAGAGGGGATGGTTCTTGATGTGTTTACCCGCAACCGACGACCTCCGCGTGATCCGGTTAACGCGATGCTTTCTTTCTGCTATGCACTGCTCGTCAAGGATTGCACGGTCGCGCTTGCCGCGAATGGCCTTGATCCGTTTTGGGGCTTCTACCACAAGCCCAGGCATGGAAGACCGGCATTGGCACTTGATATTATGGAGGAATTCCGGCCGCTTGTTGCTGACAGTGCGGTGTTGACCGCGATCAATACCGGTATGGTGGATGCTGGTAGCTTTAACCGGACGGCGAGCGCCTGCATGTTGAATGACAGAGGCCGAAAAGCGGTAATTCATGCCTACGAATTGCGTATGGATCAACTTGTCACTCATCCATTCTTCGGGTATCGCTTGTCTTGGCGGAGGATCATCCACTTGCAGGTGCAATTGTTGGTGCGATTCTTGCGCGGCAGTATTCCGGAGTATCGGGGGATCGTTACACGATGAGTCGCCGCCGGTTTTTGTATACTTACGACATTGCCGACGAAAAACGGCTTCGCCGGGTTTTTCGCGTGATGAAGAATTTCGGCGATCCGGTCCAGTACAGCGTCTTTATCTGTGAATTGAACGAGCGGGAACAGGTCAACCTCAACGGAAGACTCACTGCTGAATTGAACGAGCGCGAGGATCAGGTCCTGATCGTAGACATGGGAAGTGCTGAAGGGGATCCCGGCGACCGGCTGGATTATCTCGGCAGGAAGTTGACGCAATCACCTCGTATCCGGATAGTTTGATGGCGAGCGGTGATGTGGTTCCGGATTTTCCGGAGGCGCTCGAACTTGTTATCTTTTAAGTAGTTCCGCAATAAAAGCACGGAGGCGTTGATGGTTCATCCAGTCTTGCTTTTACAACCACTCGCTGACGAGCGTGTAACTTGTTCTGATACAACAGATTACAACACGGTCTATTTCCGCGGCTGAAAAGCCGCGGCTCCATTGAAGC
>DAIREN010000067.1:0-4824 GCA_036795535.1 Spirochaetota bacterium | reverse complement strand
ATTTCCGCGGCTGAAAAGCCGCGGCTCCATTGAAGCCCGGTTGGGGTAGACCGCTGGACGTTGCAAGGGTTATTTCCGCGGCTGAAAAGCCGCGGCTCCATTGAAGCCGAGACTGTGGTGAACCTGTCGTCTTGTCCTGCCAAATTTCCGCGGCTGAAAAGCCGCGGCTCCATTGAAGCGTCGTACTTTACTACTAACCCGTCAATCGCTGCTGCTATTTCCGCGGCTGAAAAGCCGCGGCTCCATTGAAGCGAACATGGCAAAGAAGAATGATCTGATTGATATGACTATTTCCGCGGCTGAAAAGCCGCGGCTCCATTGAAGCCTTGCCGTTCCCGACCGGGAAAGGGACAGGCTTCTCGTCATTTCCGCGGCTGAAAAGCCGCGGCTCCATTGAAGCAAGAATTGTGGATATGTCTATTCACAAAGTGAAGATTTATTTCCGCGGCTGAAAAGCCGCGGCTCCATTGAAGCCCTCCGATGATCCAGACACTCGCTGCAAACCTGTCAAACATTTCCGCGGCTGAAAAGCCGCGGCTCCATTGAAGCATATCACTGCTACGTCTGCTGCTGACGCTCTTATCATTTCCGCGGCTGAAAAGCCGCGGCTCCATTGAAGCGGGTGACGATCCGGACCCGGCAGTCTTTGGCTCTGAGAATTTCCGCGGCTGAAAAGCCGCGGCTCCATTGAAGCCAGTCTTGGCGGCCCTGGGCCTTCCTTTTAGCAGACATTTCCGCGGCTGAAAAGCCGCGGCTCCATTGAAGCCGACAGTCTTCATCTCATCTTGCGTGACAGCCATCTCATTTCCGCGGCTGAAAAGCCGCGGCTCCATTGAAGCACAGTCAACGGCGGTTTGTTTGCAATCGGATCTTTATTTCCGCGGCTGAAAAGCCGCGGCTCCATTGAAGCATGAAGATCAGACGTATGGAGAACGGAGACACAATGTTATTTCCGCGGCTGAAAAGCCGCGGCTCCATTGAAGCTTGGAAAAGAAGAGGCTATCTATAAGTATCTTGCAAAGATTTCCGCGGCTGAAAAGCCGCGGCTCCATTGAAGCGGCAAAATACCACGTGCATCCTGGGCAGCAATCCCTTTATTTCCGCGGCTGAAAAGCCGCGGCTCCATTGAAGCGGCTTCCTTGTACGCCCTCGTGATCCCGGTATACAGCTATTTCCGCGGCTGAAAAGCCGCGGCTCCATTGAAGCTAATGATCGGGCTTTTATCGAGCCTCGATGACAAGGATTTCCGCGGCTGAAAAGCCGCGGCTCCATTGAAGCAAGACTTTTTGTTACTGCCGGAACATATTGTCAAGAAGATTTCCGCGGCTGAAAAGCCGCGGCTCCATTGAAGCAAGCAAATCTGAAACACCTGTTATTGGATCCACTGGCCATTTCCGCGGCTGAAAAGCCGCGGCTCCATTGAAGCGGAATTCTTGGCTGTATGGAATGTCAATCTTGCCGGAAATTTCCGCGGCTGAAAAGCCGCGGCTCCATTGAAGCTCCAGTAGTGAGGTCAATCGGGGTTCCGGCTTCGTCCATTTCCGCGGCTGAAAAGCCGCGGCTCCATTGAAGCAAGGCTGTCAGCTCCGGGGATGCGATCACCTGCCGGATTTCCGCGGCTGAAAAGCCGCGGCTCCATTGAAGCCCTGATGCCAGGGGACTGTTGCACGCAATCACGCGTGTATTTCCGCGGCTGAAAAGCCGCGGCTCCATTGAAGCCTGAGAGAGGTGTCAGTACAGATTGAGACTGATTTATTTCCGCGGCTGAAAAGCCGCGGCTCCATTGAAGCTCACCCAGAACACGAAAACGAGTAAAAAACATTCCAAATTTCCGCGGCTGAAAAGCCGCGGCTCCATTGAAGCTAGAACTGTACCGAAAAACGACCGTTTTTTGATACAGATTTCCGCGGCTGAAAAGCCGCGGCTCCATTGAAGCACACTAAGGTCTCCATCTACCCCCCCCCGTTGCGAATATTTCCGCGGCTGAAAAGCCGCGGCTCCATTGAAGCTGAGGCGCGGGCATGGATATAGAACTGCAGACGATATTTCCGCGGCTGAAAAGCCGCGGCTCCATTGAAGCTTCAGGCTTCAATTCAATCCCGACAAATCTCCGGCCATTTCCGCGGCTGAAAAGCCGCGGCTCCATTGAAGCTACATCAAGGAAGCGCTCGAAGAATATGCGCAAACATTTCCGCGGCTGAAAAGCCGCGGCTCCATTGAAGCTTACAATAAACACTTGTTCAATCCTTCCCCGCTTCACCTGATTTCCGCGGCTGAAAAGCCGCGGCTCCATTGAAGCAAGAAAAGCGGCCGTCAGGTAGTCCGCGTATTCAGATTTCCGCGGCTGAAAAGCCGCGGCTCCATTGAAGCAAGTTTTTGTCAATGATACGGTAGGGAACAAAGAAATATTTCCGCGGCTGAAAAGCCGCGGCTCCATTGAAGCAGGCAATAGGGGATATAAAGACTTACGCTAATATGAGCATTTCCGCGGCTGAAAAGCCGCGGCTCCATTGAAGCATCTCAGCAGTGACCTTTCCCTCTTCGAGCGTCAGACCATTTCCGCGGCTGAAAAGCCGCGGCTCCATTGAAGCTGCTGATAGCGCGTGGGATGCAGCAAGGGAGTTTGTGATTTCCGCGGCTGAAAAGCCGCGGCTCCATTGAAGCTATATAAGTATATAAACATGGTGAATATATCACCTGAATTTCCGCGGCTGAAAAGCCGCGGCTCCATTGAAGCGACTGACAACACTCGAGTATAGCAGAGCTTTGCGCGCGATTTCCGCGGCTGAAAAGCCGCGGCTCCATTGAAGCGGCACGCTCCAGCTTTGCCAGTTCGTCGAGATATTCCAATTTCCGCGGCTGAAAAGCCGCGGCTCCATTGAAGCTAGACGACCCCAGGCCCTGGCCATCATAGATGCGTCTATTTCCGCGGCTGAAAAGCCGCGGCTCCATTGAAGCTCACAGGGAAAATGTCCGAAGAGGTCGCCAAGAAAATGATTTCCGCGGCTGAAAAGCCGCGGCTCCATTGAAGCAGATCGTCCAGATCATCAATCCAAAGTGGTGGGTGATTTCCGCGGCTGAAAAGCCGCGGCTCCATTGAAGCGGAAGCCTACAAGGTATTTCGCGGGAAGCTGACGCACATTTCCGCGGCTGAAAAGCCGCGGCTCCATTGAAGCTATGGAGGGCCAGAGCAGGCCGTCCAACGGACGACCCATTTCCGCGGCTGAAAAGCCGCGGCTCCATTGAAGCGGGTATGCAGATATTGAAGACGGGGATGTTATTCTTGATTTCCGCGGCTGAAAAGCCGCGGCTCCATTGAAGCTGTGTACCACGTGTGTCCGTTGTCTCGTGATATTGCATTTCCGCGGCTGAAAAGCCGCGGCTCCATTGAAGCTATGATCTGGCGGCATGATGAGCCGAAGACAGCCAGATTTCCGCGGCTGAAAAGCCGCGGCTCCATTGAAGCTATCGACTGGCTTGTCACTGATCCGACTTGTACGTTCCCATTTCTGCGGCTGAAAAGCCGCGGCTCCATTGAAGCACGCCATGCTAAGAGGAGTTATGACTATGAGTAGGGTAATTTCCGCGGCTGAAAAGCCGCGGCTCCATTGAAGCATGCTTTCGACTGCGATAGAACCGACGAGCTTCTCGATTTCCGCGGCTGAAAAGCCGCGGCTCCATTGAAGCACTGGAGTAAGACGAAGGCCGGGGTTGACCCGAACTACCCATTTCCGCGGCTGAAAAGCCGCGGCTCCATTGAAGCCGGGATGAACAAACACCACATGGCAGTATTCGCCAGGATTTCCGCGGCTGAAAAGCCGCGGCTCCATTGAAGCTGCCTGCTGAATGCCGAGACGATCCGCAATGCTCACATTTCCGCGGCTGAAAAGCCGCGGCTCCATTGAAGCTGGATTGCTTGTGTATCTTGTCGCCTCTCTAGCCATATTTCCGCGGCTGAAAAGCCGCGGCTCCATTGAAGCCCGAGACTTGGGGAAAATATCGGTACGCAGTAGAAAAATTTCCGCGGCTCCATTGAAGCACAATCGCCGCCCAAACCGGCTTTTCTCCCGAAGACCTCGAGCTGGTCTGGAAGGCCCTGTAGGAAATGTTCGAGCATGACCACTCGGCAGCCCGTGACCTGATGTGCACGCGACGGCTCCTGATCTTCGAGCACGGATCAGCCCTCGGCAACAAACCCGTCCACGAGCTCTTTGAGCGCGTTGCCTGCTGGTGCACGACCGAGGCCCCGGCGCGCGAATTCAGCGACTACGAGGTACTACTGGATGGCAAACCCCTCAAGGGAATCATAATCAAACTCACGGTGGAGTAGCTGCCTGGTCGGATTTATACTGGATACCGAGGTCTCGTGCCTCCGTATCCATATCCGAAGGAGACAGCCATGATCAAGAAGACCCTGCATCCCAAAGACACGCACCTCGTGATCGAGAGCCCCCGGGACCTGGTGAACAAGGATCTGAGGTTCTCCATCGAAGAGGTAAAGACGGGGCTCGCGGATTGACAATCTGCAGCGATTCTGCGACCAATTCAGGTTAGAAGTGCGGGCGTTGGCGATCAACCGGGACGATCTGCATGAACGGTAGGGCGTTCTTCGATTCGAACATCTGCATCTATTGTTTCGACACCGATCCCGGACGGCAAACCGCTAGCAGAGACCGTGATCGAAATCGCGGTAGCGTGAATCCTGCAAGAGGGTGTATGATTGGGAAATGGGAAGAGTATTATCCACATATTCCTACCCGAGGATGACGCCATGCACATGATTGTCAAGGCCGAAAACGGTACGCTCATCATCCCTGTGCCTGC
>DAIREN010000066.1:0-14598 GCA_036795535.1 Spirochaetota bacterium | reverse complement strand
CGGGTGATGTATTGGACGACACCGAGGCCATCCAGCGTTGGACTACCCAGGCCGCATTGTTACGGACATCCTGGTTGGACGGGTAGAGTTCGAGGAGGGAACGGTTGAGGACGTAAGCTTCCTCGTATTTGCCGGACTCGATTTCGGAGGTGATCCAGAGTCCGTACAGATGCAGTCTGTTTTGTCGGATGGAGGCATTTTCGACGGAGTGAGGAAAGTGCTGGTTGAAAAAGCCGTATCCCTGGGCGTAGCCTCGGGTGCGCGACAGATTTTTGGCCGCTTCGGTAATCAAGTGGAGTCGCATCGAATCCACAAAGCTGTCCTGCCCCGAGCGTGCAGCCCGGTCAATCAGCGACACCATCTCGCTGTATTTCCCCTGCTGCATGCACTGTTGGGCCCATTGAAGGATGTACCCCCGTAAGGCTGTTTTGTGCTGAACTGTGGGCTGCCCGGGGAGGGACGCGATCCAGGATTCGATCTGACGCACGGCGGTGGCAAAGTCCCCCCTGGCTGCAGCAGCCTGGGCCGAGTTGAAGACGAGACCCTCGCGCATGGCCTGCGTTTCGTTTTTGGAGCCAAGGGCCATGTCGCATTCCGTCAGGATGCGCATCGCCAGATCGAGATTTCCGGTTTGTCCTTCTTTTTTGGCCCACTCCAGCATGGTCGCCAAAAGGTTTTCAAGACTCTCCTTGTGTTGCGGAAAGATGGTCAAAGCGCGCATCAGGAGGGCGACGGCATCGGACGAGCGTCCCTGGGTATGCGCCAGTGTTCCCCTGTTGTAGTAGAGGAGGGCGACAAGACGGCCGGTGTCGACGAAGCTCTTTCCACCAGATTGTCCACGGTCTTCAATGAAAACACGGTCTTCGCCACCGGGATTGGTTCGTTCCCGGAGAGGATTGAACCCCGCCGAAGACGTCGTTTCGGCATCGATCCATGTAGTTCCTCCCGGAAGGACCTGGCTGAAGACATGTCCCGGGACAACGGCCACTCTGGTTTTCAAGCCGAACTCAGCGCAGAGGAGATTGTAGAGCAGGGTCGAGGAGACGCAATTGAAATGTCCGGCGTCAAAGATCTCCAGGAGCGTGGTTTGTTCGGACTGGTAGGCATTCATGGCATGTTTGAACATCAGGTCAAAGAGTTTTTTAGCCCGTGAACGGGGATTTTCGTCCATCAGAGGCAGGTCCTGGCGGATTTTTGCCAAGAGATCCCGGTACCGGCTCGTGTAGCGTGCAAGGCTTTCATTGCTGGTAGCACCGGAGGCAATGAAACCCGCTTCCACCAACGAGTAACTGGTCAGGTTCCCCTTGGCAAGCTCCGACACGACCTTTTGTTCGGCAGGTGACGAGAATTGCCGGACGACCGTCGGGATGAATGAAGTATTGTATGCCGCTGAAAGGATGCCAGGCAGGAGGACAAGCAGGATCAGCAAGCCAATGCAGTATCGCACGATACGACGCTCCGATTTTTTTTGCACAATGGCCAACTCTCCCTAATATAACACATTTGGGTGATATCCATCATCGTCTGCAGAATCCCTGCAGAAAGGAGAGAAGGTCTTTTTCGGGCCTGGCGATGGTTGCTGCCCCGTTGTTTTCATGAACCCCGTGTGTCGCTCGAGGTTGACGGATGCCCGGAGACGGGCTATCATGGACCTTGTGACCGGCTTGCATGGCAGGGGGAACCATGGAAACGCTGAATTTCAAGGGTGTCGACTACCGTGTTGAACCGATCTCGAGCAAGGCCGAGTTTGATGCGCTCTATCGTGATCTCTTGCGAAAAGTCAATTCAGGGAAATCCATCCTCAAGGATCTTGAAAAGGCCTATCGGATCTCACCATCCGAAGTCTATCTCGTCAGATACGATCAGGAACGTCGCGCACTCGTTCCGGTCAGGATCGCCAAGGAGTCGGTCGATGGCCTTTTGATTCGCAACAGATACGATGACAAGGCCAAGACCCTTCAACGGGGGATCGGGCAGGAGATGGCCAAGCATACCCAGGACATCTACGATGCCGTCGAAAAGAAGAAGCAACTCAATGAAAAAAATGAGAAGCAGATCGCAGAGCGAAGGGCTCAGGAACAGAAACTGGTCGAGATTGACGGGGTGAATTTCCAGGAGCGGCTGGTTTGGCACAGGACTGTCATCGGTGAGATCCAGGGAATCCTCAGACAGCACGACATGAAGTACAGGGAGGACCGGGATTACAAAGGCAAAATAGACATGGCCTTTGAAAAGATCATCCGCCAGGTTGAACAGTTCGAGGCCGGGATGAAGGATATCGAACGCGACAATGGCAAGAGTGTCTCAGCGGTGCGCCATCTTCTTCCCGCGGACATCAGCAAGGATAACCCGCCGGAAGGGTATGTCCGGATGCTGCAGACCTATCTGTCTGTGGCGGCCCTCAATGTCCAGCTTGAAAAGGAATGGACAACACTCGGGGAATATGTGCTCGATATGGCAGGCCTCCCGGTCAAGGTGGCACAGCTCGTGCAGATGGTGGGAGAATTGATCAACAGGACACGTCTTTTGACCGGCGCGGCCGAGCGGATCCTCTTCCCCGAGAAGTACTCCTTCAGGCGCGACTCTAATGCGGTCTACGATTTCTCGAAGCTCTCGAAGGATGTGGTTGCCATCCTGATGCATCAGTGATTTGATCAATTTTCGTTGTTGATTTTTTTGAGCTCGTCACGGAGACGGGCTGCGTCCTCGTAGCGTTCTTCGCTGATGGCCAGTTCGAGCTCTTTTTTCAATTCCCCGACGGGATCCATGCTTTCAGGCTTGGGTTCTTCATCGGGGAGGGGGACTGTTGCGGTCTGGAGAACCAGCTTGCTGACAAAGAGGGGCGCTCCAAAACGCAAGGCGAGGGCGATTGCGTCCGAGGGTCGGGCATCGATCTGGTACTTTTCGGCGTCATTCCGGACAAGATAGACTTTGGAAAAAAAGACATTGTCGACCAGGTCGGTGATGACGATCCGGGGAATGTGGCAGTCCAGGAGTTTGAGGGTGTTGGCGAAGAGATCATGCGTCAACGGTCTGGGAAAGCTCTGGTTATTGTACGCGGCGGCAATGGAATGCGCCTCGTTGGGCCCGATGAAGATCGGAAGGACATTCCGGGATTCCGTTTTGCGGAGAAGGACGACGAATCCCATGTTGCTGAAAGAGATATTTTCGATGACCACACGGTCGATAAGCGATTCATCCATAAAAAAAATCTACGGAAAAGTGGGGGCTGCAGTCAAGCCGGGCGGCGTTGGCGGATCAGAGATCCTTGAGAACCCGCTTCAGATTTGCAACGGCCTCCGTGTTTCCGAGAGCTGTCTGGATCCTGATCAGGTCTTCGACATCGGTCCGGACGCGATCGAATCTCCGGAGAGCCATATTGATTCGGAGGGCACGATCGTAGTACTCGAGGGCCAGTTCCTGTTTGTTCAGGGCTTCGCAGGCCTTGCCCATATTCTTGAGATCCTGGGCGATGGCCGGGGAATTTTCGGTTGCCTTGTCCGCATTCAGCGCACTTGTGAATGCGACCAGGGCGTCGCCCGGTTTTCCGATGGCAAGATTGGCCAGCCCGATTCCGCTGTATCCAGCTGCAATCTCGGCATAAAAATTCTCGCTGACGGCGTAACGGATGGCCTGCGAGAATTCAGCGATGGCCTCCGGGTATTTTTTCTGGCCCAGCAGGAGATAGCCGCAGTTGTTGTATTGGACGGCGAGATCGTTCCGTGACCCGGAGTTGTTGAAAAGAATCAGGATTGCTTCACGATAGAGGGCGAGAGCCTTGTCAGGATCCGGATTCTTCTTCCGTTCGCTGATGCGGGCCGATGTTGCAAGATTGAGAGCGATCCGGCCGGCAAAACCGAAACGACGGTTGGCGTCCAGCGCCAGATCCGTTTCCTTTTGGGCTTTGTCGTACTGTGCCAAAGCGATATAGATGTGTGCGATATTGTGGCGGATATTCGCGATCTCCTGCTCGTGATCGATCAAAAAGAGATTGGACAGCGCTGTCTGGTATCCTGTCAGGGCCTGCTGGTACTGTCCGTTCTGATAGAGTCCGAATGCGATGTTCCCGGCGATACGGGCTTCATTCAGGATCCGCTCACTGACGGGACCGGAAGGAATATAGAGGGGAACGGACGTCATCCGGTTGCCGCCACATGCGGTCAGAAAAGCACAGCAGACGATGATGGCCGGGATGGGGAGAGCGATGAATCTGGTCATGATGCGCATCTCAATACTGGTCCTGTCTGCGGTCGCTGCGAATCGTTGTCAATGGACCGGCATTTGCTGTTCCGGTTGTCGTCCTGTCGGACTGGAGCATGAAGTATCGCTGGAGTCCGACAAGGACCCGGGTCGTTTCGTTCAGGCCGCGCTCGGCTCCCGTGATGATGTTGCGGATATTGGGTGAACTGGTCCGCAGGGTTCCGCTTATGATGCTCATGTCCTCGGTGATCTTGCGGACGGATTCCAGGGTGGCAAGGAGTTCCTGGAAGAGGCGCGGATCATTGAGCAAGGCACCGACGCTTCCCTCGCCCCCGGCCAGTTTGGAGGAGAGGGTCTGCAGGTTGTTGAGCGTCCCGATCAAAGGTCCCTGCGGCGATGCAAGCTGTGAGAGGAGGAGATTGACGTTTTTCATGATTCCGTCAAGCGAGCCCTTTTTCACGATCTGGCCTTTGGCAATCAGATCCTGCACACTGGAGTGGTCTTCGGAGAAAAGAATATCCCCGTTGGTCGCCCGTCTGACATCAGCTGATCCGATAGTGAGTGCGAGGTGTCCTCCCCCGAGTGGCGAGGCTGCTTCACGAAAGACGTATGAATCCAGATGGACCTTGTCACGGAAATCACTGTAGACGCTGAAGTGGACATCGATCTGGTTGTTCGAAGCGAAGCCGACGTGGGAGACTTTGCCCACAGTCAGTCCGTTGATCTTGACGGCCATCCCTTTCGAAAGGTTCTCGCCGTCATTGAAGACTGTCCTGAGATTGACTGTCTGCTCGAACCACTTTTGTTCACGTCCCATGAAGATGACGGCGACCAGAAGGAAGAGGATGCCCACGATCATGAAAAACCCGACGATTTTCTCGAGGTGCCTGAATTTGAATGTCATGGCTGCTCCTTGCCTTCACGTTGCTCGAGCCGGACATGCATGGACTGGGAATCGGATTCACCACCCATCCCTTCCATAATATCCCGGACCCGTTCATCTGGCGAATTAAAGACTTCCTGGACCGTGCCGTCCTGGATGATGGTTCCACCATGCAGGACAATGATCCGATCCGATGTCAGGGTAATCAGATCCGGATCCTGTGAAACGATGACAGCCGCAGTCTTGCTGCAGCATTTGATATCGAGAAGGGTTTTGATCACGATCTCGCGGGAGTTGTGGTCAACATTCCCGGTGGGATCATCGAGGAACAGGAATTCGGGGTCAAGGACCATGGCCCTGGCAAAGGCGACCATCTTGCGGACACTGAGGGGAAAACCGGCCGGTCTCAGATCGCTCTTGATCGAAATATTGAGGATGTCGAAGACCTCAAAGACCCGGCTCCGGATCTGTTGCTCGCTCATCCTGCGGTGGTAGCGCAGGGGAAGGGCGACGTTTTCGAACATCGACATATTGGCCAGGAGAGCAGCATCCTGGAAGAGAAAACCTGAGGACTGTTGCATCTCGCTGTATTTCCGGTCGTTGACATGGTAGATGTCGACACTGTCGTAGCGGACATGACCTGTCTGCGGCGGTTCGATGCCACCCATCACTTTGAGGAGGGAGGATTTGCCCGAACCACCCACAATGCTGAGGAATTCTCCGCGCATGACCTCGAGGGAGATCCCGTGGAGAACATCCTGTGCAGCATAGGAAAGGTTGACTGATGAAAGAGAGAGCATACCCGTCCTCAGATGTAGAAAGCTACGGTAAAGATGATATTGAAAAAGAAGCAAAAAAAGATGGAGCCGACAACCGCTTTGGTCGTCCGCTGGGGTACTTCGGTGATCGAGATCCGGACCTGCATCCCCTGATAACAGCTGACCATCGAGATGGCGATTCCGAAAAAGGCGTTTTTGACCAGACCGATATAGATGTCCTCGATGCGGATGGCCTGGAGCATGTTCTGCAAAAAGGTGTCGAAGGGGAGATTGATCTGGAGCTGTGCCACCACGAATCCCCCCAGGATGCCGACAACATCGAAATAGATCCCCAAGAGGGACATCGAGATGATCATGCCGAGAAGACGGGGCGCGACGATAAAGCGGATCGGATCAATCCCCATCGAATGCAAGGCATCGATTTCGTGGGAGACCTTCATGTTTCCGATTTCGGTGGCGACGGCAGTTCCCGAACGTCCGATGATGATGAAGGCGGTCAGGATTGGACCGAGCTCTCGGACGATCACAAGGACCAGCAGGGAGGCGACCAGGTCTCCACCGAGCCCCGGTAGAAGTGTGTAGGCCTGGATGATGATCACCATTCCCAGAAGTGCGGAGACCGAGGAGATGACGAAGAGCCCGTCGACGCCGGTGAAGAGGATCTGCTTGACGGTGTTGGACCAGATGACCTTGCGGGTGTAGGGATGGAGTTTAAAGATCGAGAGGATCGATTTCCAGAACAGGGCCGAGAGGTCGAGAATGTAATTGGCCAGATTGACACCGCCGGACCCCAGGGAAATCACGGTTCGCATGAAAAAGTTTTCTGTTCTGGCCGATTCCATCCGGGATTCCGTCCTCTACGCGGAGAGTGCGCATCATTCTTTAGATTCTCGACAAACCTGCGATAAAGTTCAATCAAAAAGGAACCGAAGTCTGATGCATGGCCCGTCGACTGTTCCTCATACTGGTCTGTATGACCTGTTCTCTTGCCCAGGATCTCCTCGCGGCACCCTTGGAGCGTATCTGGGTCCTCAATGACAGTGATCCCGTCTATTGTGCCTGGCGACGCGATGTCACACGATCACGACGGTACCGCGGGCGGTATGTCCGTAGCTTCACGTTTGCACCCCTGCGTTGGGCCGAGTATGTGATGAAACACGGGGATACACTCCAGACTGTGGCGGTCCGCCTCGGGATATCGGTTGATGCGATCGCATCGGCCAGCGGCATCGTTCATGTCCATGCAGCATCCCCCGGTGACAGGCTCATCATTCCGAATTTCGACGGGATCAGCTATACGAGCACGGCCGGCGTCCGTCTTGCCGATCTGTCCCAAAAATATGATGTCCCGCAGGAGGATATCCGCCGTTTCAATGGTTCATCCGCCCAATGGGTTCCGGCAGGAGCACGGGTGTTCATTCCCGGAGGAACGATGTCCCCTCTCGAGCAGGGATTGTTTTACGGAACCGCTTTTTCCCCGCCGCTGGATGCCATTCTGGTCACGTCGGGATACGGGGTGCGCAGCGATCCTTTCAGTGGAAGGCAAGCCTTCCATGGTGGAGTTGATCTGGCTGCGCCTGCCGGGACAGCGGTCAAGGCTGCGCACGAGGGCATTGTGGAATTCTCCGGTTGGTCTGGCGGGTATGGCAATTTGATTGTGGTCCGGCATGCTTTCGGGTACAGGACACTCTACGGACACCTTTCGAGAAGGGATGTCCGTCCCGGGATGCGACTGGCCATGGGTGCCCACCTTGGCGCCGTTGGATCGACAGGGGCATCGACAGGACCACACCTGCATTTCGAGATTCAGCATCACGGCGCTACCGTCGATCCGGCTCGCTACACGAGTCTCCAGCACCGGGATCGGCCGGCAGCGGCTCCCGTGTTTTGAAACATGGTGCACCGGCGTCTCAGGGAGACTGCGCCAGGGGAAACCGGGAGCGTAATCGGCGACGGTGAGCTCTGTTATTGGACCGGATTCAGCGGATGTCGATCTTTTCCACCCCTTCCTGCATCCCGATCCTTGACGATCGGCCTGGTTTCGTGTCACAATGCTTCTGATAACATGGACGCACCCTGCAACGGAGCCTCGTCTCCCGGGTCGGGTGTCTGGAGGTGTCAATGCTGACCGAACAGAAACGGAAACTCCTGGATGCCTACGGCAGGGGGCTCGAGCTGTACAAACAGCGCGATTTCCAGGGTGCCCTCAAGTTTTTCATGGAAGCCAAGGGGATTGATCCGCAGGACGGGCCGACCGGACTCTACATCGCGCGTTGTGAGACCTATATCGAAACGCCTCCCCCCGCGGACTGGGACGGGGTCTTTACGATGACCACCAAGTGACAACCGAGGTTGCTTGAACAGCGCTGCCCGTTATGAGTATGTTTACGGATACCGGGTGGACGCTTGTGGAGTGTTGCCCCGGGGGGCTTCCGTCGACAGTACGGAGCTTCGAGATTCCATGCGAGCAGGCATGTCCGGAAAGCGGGAATATGGCACAGCTGGATACCCATCTTCTTCACCTCGATTACAACCTCGTCGATACCACCTTCGACAGACACACCAAATTCGAGGGTGATCTTGTCTTCGAACACTCCCTCAAGATCAATGGAACCTTCAAAGGGACGATCAAGAGCCCGGGGTTTCTGTATATCGGGGAGTCGGCCGTCGTCGAGGCGGATATCGAGGCGGGTGTCCTGATTCTCGAAGGTGAAGTCAAAGGAAATATCATCGCCCGCGAGCGCGCCGAGTTGATGTCGACGGCTCGGCTCTATGGTGATCTTGAAACGGCGAAATTGCAGATCTGTGACGGCGTTGTTTTTGAGGGCAAGTGCCGGATGATCAAAGACGAGGCAGGCCCCGCCGAAGTCCGCTCGGCCCCCCAGCCGGCAGGCCCGGTCCGGATCTGACTCTCCGTACAGAAACGATACCAACGCAGGATGCAGACCCAGTATGTATGACGATCAGATAGCGGAATTGCAGCAGTTGAAAAAGGTGATTGCCGGAAGATGGGCATCCCTGCATATTGACGAGACCGGAGAGAAAATCGACTGTCTCAAGCGTGAACAGGAAGACCCCGCTCTCTGGAATGATGCTGCAAAGGCGTCCAAACTGGCCAAGGAGATCAGCCAGCTGGAGAGGCATGTCAAACCCTGGGTTGATCTGCGCAAGAGGGTGGATGAGCTTCTGGATCTGGCCCAGTTGGCGGCACTTGAGGAAGACATGTCCCTCAAGGACGAGATTGTCTCACAGATGGCCGAGGCCAGGACCAAATACGATGCACTGGATATCGAAGACCTTTTCAAGGACGAGTTCGATACCGCCAACGTCTTCCTCCAGATTCATTCGGGTGCCGGTGGAACAGAGGCCTGTGACTGGGTCAGCATGCTCTTCCGTATGTACATGCGCTGGGCCGAGCGTTTCGGGTTCGAGACGGAGATCCTGGACACGATTGACGGGGACGAGGCCGGTCTCAAGAGCGTGACGGTGCATGTCCGCGGGAATTACGCTTATGGCTATCTCAAGGCCGAGACCGGCATCCACCGTCTGGTCCGGAAGTCTCCCTTCGATTCGGCCAACCGCAGGCACACATCCTTTGCCTCCGTCTATCCGACTCCAGAGGTCGAAGATGATATCGAGGTGGATATCAACCCGGCCGATCTCAGGATCGATACCTATCGCGCATCGGGCGCGGGCGGACAGCACGTCAACAAGACCAGCTCGGCGGTCCGGCTGACCCACCTTCCGACCGGTATCGTCGTCGCCTGCCAAAACGAACGATCCCAGTTCCAGAACAAGGATCGAGCTATGAAGATCCTCAAATCCAGGATTTACGAAAAAATGAAAAACGACCGGCAGGCCGATATTGATTCCAAGACACAGGACAAAACGGATATTGCCTGGGGAAACCAGATCCGTTCCTACGTGTTCGAACCGTATACCCTCGTCAAGGATCATCGCACCAATCATGAGAGCGGAAACATCAAGGCCGTGATGGATGGCGAGATCGACGAGTTTGTCTTTGCCTTGTTGCGCAGTCGGATGCAACGGAAGGGTGATTGACGACCATGGGGGGACTGGGAAGATCGCTTGTGCTCGTCTGTCTCCTGCTTCCCGTGGCCGGGTTGGACGCGATGGCATGGACGCCGCCCGATGCGACAAATGCCAAACCCCGGTTCATCGAAGAGTATTCCGTCGGACTCCTGGCTTTCGAGAATGTTTCGTCCGTCACCAATCTCGATTATCTGGCCATCTCGCTTCCCCTGATGCTCAAGGAAGAATTAAAATCCATGACGGATTTTTTTGTTACCCGTGACGACATTCTCCTTGAACGGGAAGAGCCGGACTGGGACAGACCATGGCAGCATGTCAAGCCTTGGCCCGTCGATGAGGCCTTGCCGTCACGCGATCTTGCTGGCAATCCCGTCATACGTACCAACGAGCGTCAGGCATCGCGGACCATCAAGGAAAGGGCCAGCCTGCGCAAGACCCTCAAATTTTCCTCCGAGCTGGTCGTACGCAATGACCAGACACTGGACGAGATCGCCAAAAAGCAGGCATGGCAGTTCGTCCTCTTTGGCCGGTTTTCCCGGGATGAGGGTGGCCGGATCAAGGTCCAGGTATCCCTGTACAATGCGGTCCGCGGGATCGTGGTCGGGAATTTTGCCGAGACCTTTCCTGAAGAACGGATCCTGCTCGATCTCAAAGGGTTTGCAGCCCGGATGCGTAGCTCTTTGATGCAGTTTCCGGCCGCTTCCCTCCGGATTGAAACGGAACCCGAAGGTGCCTTGGTCTATCTCGATAAAAAATTTGTGGGACATACCCCGTTGGATATCGATCCTGTGGCGGCAACCAACCATCTGGTGCAGATTCGCAAGGACGGGTTCGGGATGCGGAGCTTTACGGTCATGCTCGAATCCAAAAAGCGCTATCTCTTCAAAGAAAAGCTTCTCCCGGCGGCTGATTATGGCGTGGTCCAAATCCAGTCAGATCCTCCCGGATCCAGCGTGCTGGTGGACCTTGTCAGTGCAGGAACGACACCGCTGGTGCTGACCAACCTCAGGGCGGGACTCTATCGTATTACTGTCGAGCGTGAGGGGTACCACCCCAGGCATCGACAGGTCGAGATCAAAAAAGGCGTGACCAACAGCATGGTCCTTTCCCTCGACAAGATCGTTGAAGGTGAGCCGACTCTTGACGAACAGATCGAGAACATGCGGACCTGGATGAACATCACTTTCTGGTCAAGCGCCGGGGCGCTGACGGGATACGCCTGGTCCTATTTCAATTACCAGGACAGTCTTGCGGAATATTATTACTACCGGAACCGGAACGATGTTGCCGGGATGGCTTCGGCGGCCGGGGATGTCAAGACCTGGCAGAACACGTCCAATCTGATGCTGAATGCCACGGTCGGCTGTCTTGCCGCCAGCGGATATTTTCTGGTGCGGTACCTGATTCTCGAGGACAGAGACCTCGGAAAAGCAGGAGGGCTCCTGCCGGACGGGTTGACTGTACTGCCCGACCAGCAGGTGCGGATGCACTGGCGATTTTAGCCTGTGGATTGAGAGGAGTGGAGACTCGCCCGATGAATCTTTCCGAAAAAATCGCAGCCGGCATGTCCAAGACACGGGCGGGACTGGGGTCCCGTCTCGCGTTTTTGTTCCGGTCCAGGAAGAGTGAAAAGGAATTCTACGAGGAACTCGAGGAGATCCTGATCACCTCCGATGTCGGCGTCTCGACGGCGCAGACCATCGTCGGTTCGTTCCGGGCCCTGGCTGCCCGGCAGACCATCACCGGGGACGATGCACTCCAGAGTGCCTTCGGCGGCTTTCTCGAGGAGCTTCTCTCGCGGGTGACACCACCCGGGATTGAAGGTCCGGGAATGACGGTCCTCATGCTCCTCGGGGTGAACGGCTCGGGAAAGACGACAACGGCCGGGAAGCTGGCCAAAATGTACCATCAAGCCGGCAAGAGTGTGCTCCTGGCCGCGGCTGATACCTTCAGGGCTGCTGCGGCTGATCAGCTTGCCGAATGGTCCATCAGGGCTGATGTCCCCCTTGTCCGTCAGCAGGCCGGGGCCGATCCGGGAGCCGTTGTGTTTGACGCGATGGATGCAGCCCGCGCTCGCAAGCATGATTTCGTCATCATTGATACCGCCGGTCGGTTCCACAACCGTGAGAATCTGGTCAGGGAACTCCAGAAGATCGACAAGATCGTGCGCTCCAAAATCGGATCGGAGGACCGCTATCTGAGGATGATCGTGCTGGATGCCACGGCCGGATCCAATGCTTACACCCAAGCCAAGTCCTTCCATGAGGCGGTCCCCCTGGATGGTGCCATTCTGACCAAACTGGATTCGTCAGCCAAGGGTGGTGTCGTTCTTCCCCTGCTGATTGATCTGGAACTCCCGGTTGTCCGGGTCGGGGTGGGTGAGGGTGTGGACGATCTGGTTCCCTTTGATGTCGGGGCCTACGTCCGCTCGCTGCTTTCCTGACCACGGAAATCCTGTCCCGCATGAACATTGGTCTCCGTGTCCAAGTGACGGGGACAGGGTTGCATCCGATGGTGGCCTCGGTGTTTACGCGTTTAAGGGCGGGGAGAGCCCGTTCCCTGGCTGCTGACCATGTTCCGGCCATGCTGCTTCGAGAAGTAGAGTGCCGTGTCTGCCCGGGACAGAAGCAGGGCTGGTACCGCTTCCTCCGTCGATCGAGCCACAGCTATCCCGAAACTGGCCGTGACCGAGCGGTGTTGGAGCATCCCGGCCGTGGCGACCGTCATGCGCAGGTTTTCCGCAAGCGAGACGGCTTCTGGGAGACCGGTCTCGGGGAGGATCAGGGCAAACTCCTCGCCACCATAGCGGCAGGCCGAGGCTGTCCGGGGGATTCCGTCATGCAGGATGGACGCAACCCGTTGCAGGACAAGATCTCCGGCCGGATGACCGAGACTGTCATTCACTTCCTTGAAATGATCGATATCCACCAGAATCAGGGTCAGCGGGAGAGATGCCTCTTCACGGGAGACACGGGCCAGGATTTCGTCAAAACTCCGCCGGGAAAAGAGTCCCGTCAGGCTGTCATTTTCGGCAATATCGCGCAGGATCAGGCTGTAGAGCGGTGAAGCAAACTGGCGCATGTACTGGATGGCCCGCTGGTCATGCTCGGGCGTGGTTTTGAGACAGGCAATGGCGAATTCCTTGTCGCTGCAGGAGAGCGGGACGAGCAGGGAGTTTGTATGCCGGAGTCCGTCGCCGAGGGCTGCTTCCAGCCTGGCGTAGCGGGCCGGACTGATGTACCGGATCCTGGGATCGGAATCCGCGAGGGTCTGTGCCCGTGGTATGGCGATCCAGCGCAGGTGTGCATCGGCCCGGGCTGCAAGAACGGATGCGGCCAGGCGGATCAGACCGGCCGGGCTGGTTTCCTTGCCGGCGAGGATGGCAACCTCGCGTAAACCCGAGAGGTCTTCGATCTCCTCCGACAATTTTTTGTTGCGCTCGGAGAGTGCTTCAATCGGGTCGATTTCCTCAAGAACCGCCGTGCCGGAAGACTGGCCCTGCCTCCGTTTGACGACCGAGGTCAGGATGGTGGCCAGGATCCAGCCCAGAATGATGACAAGGGCAGCGACGATGGCGATCTGGAGGATGCGTTGTGTGTGGGCCTTGGCGAGGACATCCGTCCAAGCAAAAACCGCCGAACCGGATTGCCCATTGGGTAACTGGATCTCCCGGGTCTGGACGATGATGGCGGTATTGGTCGGGGCTGTCGTCTGCAGGAGCGTGCCGGTCTGGTCCTGGGGGAGGCGTGACAGAAGCAGGAGGGGGCTGTCGGACCGGTCACGGACGAGCAGGACCCCGAGATCGGGATTGTCGTCAAATAAGGCTTTGAGGCGAGTCTGCCAACGATCGGGGGGAAAAGGGGATGAATTCCGCTGGCCTGGGATCTCGTTCATGGTCAGGGCCTGGCGTGTCTGGATGTCATCCAGCCCGCGTTGCCAGACCCAGTGGGCAAAGGCCATCAGGAGGATCAGGACGGTGCAGAGCAAAAAAACGAGGGGAATGGTTTTTTTCATAAAGCCGATGATCCTCCCGGGAAGTGCCTGTGATCTGCCCTGTCATACAAATGTCGGTCAAAACGAGGGACAAAAAAAGCAGCCATCCACCGGGGATGGCTGCTTTTTTGGAAGATTCCGGGTTTGGTCTTACTTGATGATGGCAAGGATGTCATCGTTGCGGAGGATGATGTGCTCTTCCTCGTCGATCGTGTAGACCGAACCCGAGTACTTGTCGTAGAGAACCACGTCACCGACCTTGACCTTGATGTCCTCACTGCTCCCGATCGCGACGACCTGTCCCTGGTTCTTCTTTTCCTTGGTATTTTCCGGGATGTAGAGGCCGCTCTTTGTCTTCGACTCGCTCTCGGAAATTTTTACGAGAACCCTGTCACCAAGTGGCTGAATCGTCATACTTCCCTCCGTATGTTACGAGATTATGGTTTGTTCAACATGAACCAAAGCTACAATACAACATTTGTATAGTCAAATGGAAAATTCAGGGAAGACAGGACTTCTGGCTCCCGCAGGAGGTCAGAACAGATTTTTTGGTGAACAGCCTCCGGCGGATGCGGACAGATCCGGACACGCCGGATCCGGGTTCGGTGTGAGGATGTTCATCAGGATAATCATGGAGCGCGTTGCATCATTGAAAAAGGTAACCGAAGGTCAGATGCGTTGCCTCACATT
>DAIREN010000065.1:0-14693 GCA_036795535.1 Spirochaetota bacterium | reverse complement strand
AATGGTACCATTCAGGACTCTCCCCGGTATATAATGGGGTGACCGGTCCGGATCGCGGGCCGGACGTCGGGTGCGTGGTGGAGAACAGGTTCGGGTATGTCGCTTTCGGTCAATATCAATCTGGCGCAAAAGCAGAAGCTGGTGATGACCCAGACGCTGCGGGAGGCGATCGAGCTTCTCCAGGTGACGTCTGTCGAACTGGCTGACCGGATCGAGCAGGAATTGCAGGAAAACCCTGTTCTCGAGATCAAGACGGGTGATGGAAGTGATGGCAGCCCGGAGCAGAGCCCCGGCGACAACGGAGAGACACGGGAGAGTGCAGCCGAGGATGCCGGACCCGATCCTGATTTTGCAGGAAATTTTGAAGATTCCAGCGACGAGGGCTACGAGTACGGAACCGGGGAGAGTCGTGATCCCGATGCCAAGCAGCAGTTCCTTGAAGGGGCCCTCCAGCAGGGGCAGACGCTTTCCGAGCACCTGGTCGGCCAGTTGCGACTGGTCACCTTTACCGAAGAGGATTTCCGGATCGGGGAGATCATCATTTCTTGTCTTGATGAAAACGGCTATTTCCGCAGGGATCTCGATGAAGTGGCACGCGAGGCACCGGTTCCGGGACGGGATGTCCAGGATTATTCCAGGGTCCTCTCCCTGGTCCAGACGCTGGATCCGCCGGGTATTGCCGCCCGCTCCCTGCAGGAGTGTCTCCTTATCCAGCTCCGCGAGCGGGATGTCCGGGACAGTCTGGCTGAGGCCATCGTCGAAGAGCATTTTGATCTGCTTGAAAAACGTTCCTGGCGGCAGATTGCCACCCGACTCGGTGTTTCTCCCGCCAAGGTAGAGGATGCGGCAAAAGTGATCTCCGGTCTTGAACCGCTTCCGGGACGGAGCTTTGCGGCCTCATCGGTCGAGTATGTTGTCCCGGACGTGATCGTGCGGGAAGAGGAAGGCGAGTTCGTGATCGTGGTCAATGATGACTGGCTTCCCAGGCTCTCAATTTCTAAGACCTACCGCAACCTGATGCGCCGCAAGGATACGGGGAGCGAGGTCAAGACCTATATCACCGACAAAATGGCGTCAGCCCAGTGGCTGATCCGCAGCATTGAACAACGCCGGGAGACGCTCTATGCCGTGACTGCGGCCATCCTCGAGGAGCAACGCACGTTCTTTCTCGACGGGCCGGGGCACCTCAGGCCGTTGACCCTGCGCCAGATTGCCGAGCGGATCGGGATGCATGAATCCACGGTCAGTCGGGTCACATCCAACAAGTATGTCCAGACAGGCTGGGGGATCTACCGACTCAAGTATTTTTTCTCGAGTGCTTTAAAAAAGGAAAACGGCCAGGTCGAATCCTCGCGCAGTGTCAAGGAGATGATCCGCAAGATCATCGAGGACGAAGACGGGAGTTTGAGTGACCAGGATATCGTTGGTATCCTGCAGAACAGGGGTATCCAGATCGCGCGCCGGACGGTGGCCAAGTATCGCAAGATGTTGCGGATTCTGCCGTCCAGCAGGCGTCATTCCCAATAATCAGCCCAGTTGCAGAATCGACAGGTAAAGGAGAAAAGAACCATGAATGTGATCATCACCGGGAGACATTTTAACGTTTCAAACAGTTTGAAAAACGCCATTGAGGAAAAGCTCGGGAAAATCCGCTTTTTCTACGACCACGTTCTGCAGTTTCATGTCTTCCTCGAAAAGGAAAAGCTGAATTACAAGGCGGATGTCACCTTCATCGCGGACGGGAAGAAATTTTATCTCCAGATGAAGGCTCCGACCATCAGCGAAGCGATCGACAAACTGGTCGACAAGCTGGAGCGTCAGGTCCGCAAGCACAAGGAACGGCTCCAGTGTCACAGTCGCGAGAAGATCGCCCATGGCGAGCAGGGCGGGGTTCCTTCCCTTCAGTACATCGAAGTCTCGAACAAGCCCAAGGCCGAACTCGAGGTGCTCATCCAGCTCGCCAACTCCGAGGACGAGAGTGTCGCCTTTTATCCGAGCGAGGAGAGTTCGACCGCCGTGGTCGTCTTCAAGGAGAGTGATGAGCTCTTTACGCTCTACGGATGTGACCCCGATGACAAGCGCTGGTATTGCAAGCATGTCTATCTGGTGGATGAGCAGGTTGACCAGACCAGGATCGAGGATTATCAGCCGGATTCCTTGAATGATGTCCAGGCCGTGGGGCGTCTTGATCAGGGCGAGTCGGCGATCCTGGTGTACCAGAATGCGGACGCCAAAAAAGTCCAGGCCGTGCTCCGTGGGAATGGCGGGTACGAAGTCTTTGTTCTGGAGAAATAATCGCTCATGAGGCTTGCAGAACGGATTCATCCTGCAGCGATTGCCTGCGGTTTTCTGGCCGGTGGCAAGCAGGAAGCGATCGCCGGTTTGGTCAATCTGCTTGATCGTGCCTATGGCCCGCTGGATCAGCGGGCCATAGTGCGTGCCGTTCTCAACCGGGAGGAATTGATATCAACGGGTGTTGGCGGCGGCGTTGCCCTGCCGCACGCGAGGGCGGACGGGGTTCGGGACGTCCTTGTGGCTCTCGGGATAGCCGCCTCGGCTGTTGATTTTGATGCGCAGGATGGGCAGGCGGTACGTATATTTTTCATGATTGTAGGTCCCCTGGATCGGGTGTTTCAGCGCAACCAGCTGGAGGTCGAGGCAAAGATCTCGAGGCTTTTGAAGAGCAGCGGGTTCAGCGAGGCACTTCTGGGTTGTGCCGATGCGGAGCAGGTTCTGGCTTGCATCCGCACCTACGAAGCCGGTATCGGGTAGGACGACGATTGGTACTTGCAGCCTGTGCGAATCAAGGGGTTTGAAATGGTCGAGAGGACGGTGGTTGTCCGCAACTATGCGGGAGTGCATGCGCGACCGGCCTCCATGCTGGCCGAGCTCGCATCCAGATTTCAATCCCGGGTATGGCTTGTCAAGGACGAACAGCAGGTCGAATGTGACAGCGTCTTGAGCGTGATGCAACTTGCTGCCGTCTGTGATTCCACACTGATCATTCGTGCCGATGGCGTGGATGAGGAAGAGGCTGCACATGCATTCGAACAGCTTATCAGCGACGGGTTTGGCGAACTCGAGAAGGTATAAACTTCCGCTCCTTGTGTTTGTGATCCTTGCCCTCCGGGTTCTGCCTGTGATGGGCTTTTCGGGCTCGGGTGTCTCCGGTCTCTCCGCCGGGCTGCTCTTCGATTCCCGGGATGGATCCCTTGACAGCCGGTTGGATGCCTGTCTCGCTGTCCAGCCCGGATTGCCTCCTCCCGCCTTTGAGGACGTCTGGCCCGAAAGGAAGGATCCCTTTTTTGCGGCCGCACTTTCCTGGTTCATTCCCGGGTTGGGCCAGCTCTATGTCGGGAAACCGCTCAAGGGCGGACTCTACTGGTTGATTGACAACACCCTCTTCTGGACGGCGATCCTCAACGTCGCACATGTGGATCTCGGATTAGAACGCGACATCGGGTTCCGGTTTGCCATCAGGGCGCGCGAGAACCTCAGCTCGGCCAGGATCTGGACATCGGTCGGGGTCGGGCTCTGCTATCTCGCTTTCCATATCTACAATGTTCTTGATGCGGCCGACGATGCGGAACACCACAACCAGGAAATCCTTCTGCGGGAGATGCGGCGTGACGGCCTCTCCCTGATCGTCACACCGGAAGCGGGCAGTCTCCAATGGTCCGGATCTTTTTGATTCTCTGCTCACTGGAGGGCGTATGAAAACACTGGTTGCACTCCTTGTCAGCATGCTTCTCGTCTGCCAGACCCTGCCGTTGGCTGCCGATGAAGGATTGACCAACGGGATGACGGTCCAGTTGACCCCGGAAACCCTTGCCAGGCTGAGGCAGCAGTACAGGGATCCGTTCCTCGCCGGGCTTCTGTCCGGACTCTATTGGGGGCTCGGCCATTTTTATACCAAGGATTACACAAGCGGTTCACTCTTCATGTTCGGGGATCTGGTTTTCAAGGGGTTGGCCGTCGGACTGGTGCTCAAACTGAAGAACAAGTATACCGGAGACGGGGACGACCAGATCCGTTGGCGGGAGATGAACGGGACGGACAGGTCTCTCGTGATCGGGGCGATCGCCGTCTGGGCGGGTGTGACGATCCTCTCCGTGGCCGATGCCGCGTCAAGCGCCAATGAATACAACATGAAAAATGATCCACTCTCGAGGTTCGATCTTGGCTTTTCGGCCCGAGAGGGTGCGCCGTTTGTCTCACTCGGCCTGAAAATGCCATTCTAGCAGGGAGCGTCGGATGCGGGGGCGGATTGTCGGATATGTCATGGCTGGCATGCTTCTGATGGCCGGGTACCACACGGCCGCCGCCTCGGCGTATCTTCCATCACGGGTCTCGCTGGCGGAGGTTGACGGGAAATACGTCCTCTCGGTCTCCTATCAGGGGGTGTTTCCTCTCAAGGTCCTTTCGGCTATCGAAGACGGGATGCGGGTCCAGGTCGTCTGCGAAGTCGTGATCCGGCGGCAGGCGGATTTTGCGCTCTCGCGGGATGAGGAAGTCTATCTGGCCGAATATGTCCGGAGTATCCAGTACAACCTGATGGATGGCCGCTACCTGGTTGTCAATCTGAATACCGGTGCCAGACAGCGTATCGCAAGAAGGAGCCAACTTTTGACGATGCTTCGCTCACCGGAGGATCTTCCTGTCATCGGGAATGCCGTTTTTTCCCGCCGGGGGCAGTATTATGCCGAAGCCAGGATCGCCATCCGTTTCGGGAAACTCTATCCCCCCTTCAGCTTTCTTTCCATCATGACCTATGAGAGTCCATGGGTGCGCTCCGGGGTGCTGCAGAGATGAAACATTTTTTCCGTCGACTCTTCAGACATCCGGCACCGCCGTTGGTGTATCGTGTGATGCGTTCAGTTCTCCAGCTTGCCGGAATCGGGTGTGCGGGTTTGCTTGTCTCCCGTTTCCTGCTGGAGGGCTCGGGGATCGAGCAGACCCGTGAGGTCAGGCTGGCCGGCTTTCTGGCTTCGACGCTTCTGGTCATCCTGCTGGCGATTGCCGGCCTGAGGATCTTCCGCTTTGTCCGGGAACGGAAGCGGGGCGTCCCGGGTGCCATGATCAGGATCCGTCTGGCTTCTTTTTTCGTTCTGGCCGGTCTTGTGCCCTTGGTCCTTTCAATATTTTTTGTGGCAACGATGTTCAATACGGGTATGGATGTAGTGTACAATCCGGATATAGAAAACAGTCTTGATCTCTCCGCCAGATTCATCCGGGAGTCCCGTGATTCGGTCTACAAGGAGTTCAGTTCCTACGTCAAACGGTATCTTGCGTACCGGCAGGGTGATTTTGATGAACGCTGGAAGCTCGGAGGCATGTTCGAGATCGAGCGGATTGGCCGCTATCGGGTGGACAGCACGGACTTGCCGGATGCTTTGCGGAGGCATATGGTCGGTCCGGCCGACGAGAGCAGCCTCTTTGGCGAGGTGGATGGGGATGTGACCCGCCTGATGTACCTCTCCGTGACCAATGGTCGGGCGGAGTTTGCTTCGATGATCCTGCATCCGGTCTACGGACCTGGTGCGGAGCGGGTGGTCTCGTCCCTGGCAGAGTACCGCCGGCTGCGGCTGGTCCGGAAGCCTCTCGAAACGGCCCTGGTTCTTGTCGCTGCTCTGGTGGTCGGGTTTGTCACGCTGACTTCGCTGCTCCTGGCGATGCGGTTCGCCAGGGTGGTGACGGAGCCGGTCAAGGAACTCGTTGAGGGGACACGCCGGATCGCCCGGGGCGAGCTGGAGTATCGGGTGGCCGATGTGGGTCTCGACGAATTCGCCCAGCTTGTGGACAATTTCAACAACATGAGTGCCGAGCTCAGACAGAGCCGGCAGCGGCTCTTCCACGCCGAACGGATTGCAGCCTGGCAGGAGGTCGCCCGGAGGCTGGCACACGAGATCAAAAATCCGCTCACGCCTATTCAGCTCGGGGCGGAACGGATTCTTCGCCAGAGCCGGAAGGGGAGCGAGAATCTCGGCATGATCATCGAAAAGGTCCTGCCGGCCATGATCAGCGAGGTCCGGGCGATCGAACGGCTTGTGGACGAGTTCTCCTCCTTTGCCCGGCTCCCGGGAAAACGGACCGGGGTGGTGGACCTCGGCTCCTTCATTGAAGAAACGGTGGCGCCCCTCAAGTCGGCACACGAGAAGATCCTGCTTACCTGGTTTTTGGAGCCCGGACTTGTCTCGGCAGTCTTCGACAAGGAGCAGATGCGGCGGGCTCTGGTCAATCTGGTGCAAAACAGCCTGAATGCCGTGGCAAAAACCGGGAGGCAGGGGAGGATCGATCTTACGATCAAGAGTATCGCGGGAAGCATACTCTTCATGGTCAGGGACAACGGGTGCGGGATCTCCGCCGAAGATGGAAACAATGTCTTTGCACCGTATTTTTCAAAGACGGCCGGGGGGACCGGTCTCGGGCTCTCGATAGTCGAAAAGATTGTCGTCGATCATGGCGGAAAGATCTGGTTTGAGAGTTCAGCGCAGGAAACCGTATTTTTCATATGTCTGCCGTTTGAAACCGTCAGCTGACGCCGGACGGCGCGCGAGCGGGACGGGAAAGGCGTGTTGACAGGCGCAGGGCAGGGAGGCAAAAGAGATGGCGGATGTCGTGCAAGTGCTTGTCGTTGACGATGAAGTCCATATCCGGGAAACGCTGACAGGCGTCCTGGAGGATGAGGGGTACGTCGCCGCCGGAGCCGTCGACGGAGAATCGGCACTCCAGTATCTGGCCGCCCATCGGGTGGACGTCATGCTGCTCGATATCTGGCTCCCGGGGATGGGTGGTCTGGATGTACTGTCCCGTGTCAGGGAACAGTTTCCCGGCGTGACGGTGATCATGATCTCCGGCCATGGAACGGTCAATATTGCGGTTGATGCGATCAAGCAGGGGGCTTTCGATTTCATCGAAAAGCCGCTCTCCATCGACAGAATCCTGATGGTGATGGAAAAGGCGCGCAAGATCAGGACACTCGAGGAAGAGAACAGATCGCTCAAGGGGAGCGCGTCCAAGGAGATTTCCCTGATCGGTGCCAGCCAGGGAATGGCGCGGATCAGGGAATTGATTGTGAGTACCGGAGCCAGCAATGGCAGGGTTCTTGTCACGGGAGAGAACGGCACGGGAAAAGAGATCATCGCCCGCTCGATCCATCTGGCCAGCGAGCGGAGGGATCTCCCCTTCATTGAAGTCAATTGCGCTGCGATCCCCGAAAACCTGATTGAGAGCGAACTCTTCGGGCATGAAAAGGGCGCCTTTACCGGGGCCATCGAGATGCGCAAGGGGAAATTCGAACTGGCCGACCGGGGAACGATTTTTCTCGACGAGATTGCGGACATGTCGCTCCAGACCCAGGCCAAGGTCTTGCGGGTCCTGCAGGAGATGGAGTTCGAGCGCGTCGGAGGCACGAAGACGATCCATGTCGATGTCCGCGTGATCGCAGCGACCAACAAGGATCTCCGGGAGGAGATCGCAAAAGGCAATTTTAGAGAGGATCTCTTCTACAGGTTGAACGTGATCCCGATCCATCTTCCCGCCCTGCGGGAACGGTTGGAAGATATGGCTGATCTGGTCCGGTATTTTGCCGAACAGTTCTGCAGGGTGAACGGTCGCGAGGTCTGCGAGTTTTCGCCCCAAGCCATTGCTCTCCTGCAGAAGCATGACTGGCCGGGGAATATCCGGGAGCTGCGGAATGTTGTCGAGCGGGCCATCATCATGTTGCCGGGAAAGACGGTCGAGCGAGAAGGTCTCGAGCGGTTTTTTCTGGAGCGAAGCGCAGGACCGGAAGAGGACGGGCATGCCGTCGAGGCCGGGCTTCTCGATGGGGCGTACGCCAGTCTCAAGGCTGCCCGGGACGCCTTCGAGAAGGAATACATCCTCAAGAAGCTGCGTGAAAACGGGATGAATATCAGCCGAACGGCAAAAATTTTGGGCATCGAGCGGAGCAATCTGCACCGCAAGATCAATGCCCTCGGAATCGAGTGCGACAACGAGGGGTAAAGTAACGCTTGAATGGCATACAGGAGTGTAGTATAATCAGCGGTAGAGGTATTTGTTATGAAGCAAATGACAAAAAAGCAGCAAGAAGTGTATGAGTTCATCGTCGCCCGGATCGAGCGTCAGGGTTTTCCTCCGACGGTCAGGGAGATCGGTGAAAATTTCGAGATCTCGGTCAAGGGTGCCTATGACCATCTCAAGGCGATCGAACGCAAGGGGTTCATCAAGTGTTCGTCCTCCAAGTCCCGGGCCATCGAGATCATGGACCGGATTCCCATGGCCAGCGACAACATGCTCCGGGTTCCGCTGATGGGGACGACCTCGGCGGGCTTGCCGATCCTGGCCGACCAAAATGTGGAAGAGGAGTTTTACCTTCCCAAATCCCTCCTGGGAGAGCAGAGCGAGGTCTTTGCCCTCCGGGTCCGGGGGGACAGCATGGTCGGCGCCGGGATCCATAACGGGGACCTGGCCCTCGTCAAGATGCAGGCTAGTGCGGATGACGGTGATATTGTGGTCGCCCTCATCGAAAACGAAGCAACGATCAAGCGCTTCTTCCGGCAACCCGGTGGCGTTCTTCTCAAGCCCGAAAATTCGGAGTATTCCCCGATGCGCTATCCGGGAATTGACATTGTCGGCAAGGTTGTCTGGGTGTTTCGACGGATTCAATGAGGGTCCGGACGGACGGGAGGCCCATCGTGGCGGGATGCAGGGCGCGTGTTGCGCGTGCGGCAGACAAGATCGCACTGGTTTTGCTCGCCGTTCTCCTGGCCGGATGTGCGGCCGCCCCATCCCGGCATCCGGATTTTGTGCCTGACCGGATCAAGGCCGTCTACGTTTTCTCCGTGATGGCTCCCCGGGATGCGGATCGCGTGGCCAAGCGGATGACCGGCGAGATGGCCCGGCTCCTCCTCGGGCAGCGCAAGGTCTATCCCGTGGATCAGATCTCCCTGGCCGACGGGCTGATCGAGGTCAGGATCGACCGTCTCTTCCTCGAGCCGGTCAGCCGGAATGCTGACGGCAAGACCGACAAGGCAAGACTGATCTGCGATGTCGTGTTCAGTTTCAGGGACCGGTCGAGCCGGGCAGCCCTCCTCGAGGATTGCAGGTTGACGGGCGTGCGCAAGGTCCAGCTGGTCTCCCAACCGGTGACCGATCTTCAGGCGGTGTCCGATCAGTTGGCGGATGAGGTCTCGACCTGGATCATCGATTGGTGCATGTCCGGGAAACCGCCCAGATACAATCCGTTGTTCGGATATGAGGATCTTCCGGATCTGGATAGCGACGGGATCCTGATCGGGAGACCGAGAAACAACCGGGACAGGAACAACGACGGGATTGACGACGCGTTACAGGGGTTGACCAATTCCGCTGCGTCCAGTCTGGGACGGTGGTAGCCCGGCGGGTTCGCGCGCACCTCGCGGATCCGGGTTCGTTCCTCAAAAATCAGACAACAACGGGAGAGCATGATGGCCGAAAAAACTGCCGGAGCGAAGAGCGTGAACAAGGGCCTTGCGGGCTGCATCGTCTGGCTGCTCCTCGGTCCGGAAAAAGTCACCAAGCGCGAGCGGGTCGGGGAGATCCTTGCGGCGCACGGGATCGAGGACAGCCAGGGGAATCCCGCGCGGTGCATGTTCTTTGCCAGCGACTCCAAACCGGACGAGATCTTTGCCGAGATGGAGACCTACCCGTTTTTTGGCGGGAAAAAGGCTGTCATCATCCAGGAGTCCGAAAAATTGCCGCGCCAGGATCTGGAACGCTATCTCGCGGCACCGCTCGAGACAACCCTGCTTGTCCTGATGAGCGAAAAGCCCAAGGGAAAGTTCTCGGCGCCCCTGGAGCGGGCCGTCGACAAGGTCGGCCGGATCGAAGTTTTCTGGGATCTTTTTGAGGACAGGCTCGGGCCCTGGGCCGAAAACAAGGCCACACGTGAATACAATCTGGGGATACCGCCCGGGTTCGGGGAGTTTCTGGTGGATTCCTGCGGGCGGAATATGGCGCTGATCGAGCAGACGATCCAGATTCTGGCCAACAGATTTCCCGGAAAAGGGTTTACGCTCGAGGATGCCATCGCTGTGACCGGAGAACAAAAGGGAGCGGATGTCTTTGACTGTATCGCGGCCTGTTTTACCGGGAACCAGGTTGTCGTTCAAAAGCAGGTCCACGAACTCCTGGCCGAGGGCGAGAGCCCGGTCTTCATCCAGATCATGTTGATGCGTCAGGCGGAATTGTTATGGAACTATGTCTGCGGCGGAAAGCGGACCCAGGCCGAGTTGGGTGTGCAGCCCATGGCCTTCCGCGAGATCCAGCGTCAGGCGCGGGGCTGGACTCCGCGGGCACTGGCCCGGGTGATCCGCCGGCTGGCCTGGCTGGATCAGCGCCTCAAGTCCGAGCCGGCCTCCGTTGCCGGGTTGCGGCTGGAGCTCGTCATGCTGGCGATCGCCCGGCTTCTTGCGCGCAGACCCTGAGCGGGTCCGGCCGGAGCGTCTGCTGCTCCAGCTTCAGGTCAGCAGAAGCTCCGAGAGTGTTGAGCCAGTCAGTCCTTCGGGTCAATCCGTGTTTCAAGATGGTGGCGGATGGCTTCTGCCCGTGCCGTGCTGCCAAGGGTGTCGGCGAGTTCTTCCAGGGAGGCCTGACGGACCCGGTCGATCGAGCCGAAGCGGGTGAGGAGCTTTTTCCTGAGGACCGGGCCGATCCCGGGGATGTCCTCGAGTTGTGATCGGCGCCGCGGGGTTCCGCGCTTTTGTTCATGGAAGGAATTGACGTAGCGGTGGACCTCGTCCCGGGCGCTCTGGAGCAGGCGGAGGGCAAAGTGATGGTGGTCCAGCCGGACGGGTTCGCCCGTTCCCGGGAGGTAAATCAACTCCTCCTTTTTTGCGAGGGCGGCCAGGGGGATCCGCTCGAGTCCCAGTGACTGGAGGGCCTCCATGGCCGCCGAAAGTTGGCCCTTGCCGCCGTCGATCAGGACAAGATCGGGGAGAGTGGCGCCTTCATTGGCGAGACGCTGGTAGCGCCGGCCGACGGCTTCACGCATGGACGAGAAATCATCCTGGCCATCAACCGAGCGGATGATGAATTTCCGGTAGAGCTTCTTGTCCGGGCGACCATCCGTAAAGTGGATGCAGGCGGCGACATTCGCTTCGCCAGCCGTGTTGGCGATGTCAAAGGCCTCGATGTTTCGGGGAAGTCCGGGCAGGGCCAGGATTCTTTGGAGATCAGTCAGGCCGTCCGCGTAGAGCCGCCGCGAGATCTGTTCTTCGAGGGCCAGGGCGGCATTCGATCCGGCCTGGGCCAGGAGCCGGCGCAGGCCGGGGTCCGCCTCCTGTGCGGGGAGGAGCGGGCGCCCCATGAGCGTCCGCTCCTGGATGTGTTCCTCGTCAACGGAACCCTCCTTGAAAAGGAGGAGCGGGTGGCTCTCTGCCTGTCGGGGATTGGCCTGGATCCAGGCACAGAGGAATTGGAAGAAGAGCTCCGGCTTGGAATCCGCCTCATTCTCGAGAAAGAGGTGCTGGGCAAGGAGTTTGCCGCCACGGATCTCCATGACGGCAAAGGCCGCCATCCCGGAGTGTTCGGCCATGGCGGCAATATCGAGATCGGCAAGCGCGCCTTCCTCGAGTACGCGATGGACGGCCTGGACTGTTCCGGCCTCGGCGATGGCTGCCAGTTGGTCGCGGATGGCGGCCGCTTTCTCGAATTCGAGCGCGCGTGCATGGGCCCGCATCTGTTCCTCAAGCATCACCCGCAGATCGTCATGCCGGCCTTCGAGGAAGAGGATCGCCCGCTCGATGCCGGCCCTGTAGTCCGCCCGGCTGATATGTCCATCGCAGGGGCCGGGGCAGCGTTTGATGTGGTAATAGAAACAGACAGGCGGCTCGTGTGTCCCCTCGACCAGGCGCTTGCGGCAATAGCGGAACCCGAAGAGCCTGTGGAGGAGGGTGATCGTATTGCGGATGACGGAGACATTGGGCCAGGGACCGAAGGTGCGGAGACCGGTATCGCCGGGGTTCCGGGTCTTGAAAAAGCGGGGAAAATCCTCCCCGATGCTGACGGCGAGCCAGGGGTAGCGCTTGGAATCCCGGAGCTGGATATTGTAGCGCGGGGTATGCTCCTTGATGAGATTGGCTTCGATCAGGAGCGCCTCGGACTCGCTGCCGGCGACGATGTAGTCGATGCTCGCGATCTGGCGGACCAGGGCCTGCGTCTTGGCCGAGTCATGATTTTTGTTGAAGTAGGAGGCCACCCGCCGTTTGAGGCGCCGGGCCTTGCCGATGTAGATGATCGTCCCGTCGGAGTTTTTCATCAGATAGACACCCGGCAGATCGGGCAGGGTTCTGACGCGTTCATCCAGAGGGAGTGCTTCGTTCATGCCGGAAATATACGGAACTCGGACGCATCGTTCAGCAGGGGCGGTTCCAGACCGGGGTTTGGGGCAGAGATTGGGCTGTTTTTTTGGTGAACAACCTCGGCTCAACAGAGGGAAAGCCGGTTCCGGTGACAAAATTTTTGCTTTTTGGGCTGCAGGCGACTATTTTTGTGTCTGATAGCAGATATGCGTCAGACGCAGGTCTGTCGTGTCCAGAGGTGATGCGACGGTACCGGCGTGAGTATACAGGAGGAAGTTCCCTTGTCCAAGAGATATCATTCCGGCCTCAAGGCCAACCGTCAGAGCATCACACGCAGGATGCGCAACAAGTCCGAGATGAGCAAGATCCGCACCCAGGTCAAGAAGTCCCGGGTTGCCTTGACCGAGGGCAAAAAGGATGAAGCGGTCGCCCTCATGCCCGAGCTGTTTTCGGTGCTGGATAAGGGAGTCAAGCATGGCCGGCTGCACAAGAATACCGTGGCCCGCAAAAAGGCCCGCATGGCGAAAAAGCTTGCTTCACTTGTCAAGGCCTGATTCGTCCGTGGCTGATACGGGATCTCGTATGCGGGGAGCGGACAGGTGACCAAGGCGGAGATCGTTGAAAGTATCAGCCGTGAGGTTGATGTCCAAAAAAAGGATATTGCCTTTGTGATCGATTCGTTTTTTGAGAAGGTCAAGGGTTCCCTCTCCGAGGGTGATCCGATGGAGCTTCGTGGGTTTGGAACGTTCGGGTACAAGATCCGCAAAGGCCGGAAGGCCAGGAATCCGCGCTCGGGTGAGGCCGTTGTCGTCGATGACCGGGTGGTGATTTTTTTCAAACCCGGAAAGGAATTCAAGCAACTGGCCAAGCTGGTTCCTGTCGAAAAGATCCGTTCCATGGTTGAAAGCCGGAAGCGCGGTCCCCGCGGGAGCAAGGCGCCCGATGACGGGACTTGACGCAAGTCCACAAGAGATGAAACCGTCCGCATGGTGCAGGACGGTTTTTTTATGTCTTTGTCCGGCTTGGTTGCAGGGAGAAGTGAGCAGTATATTCCAAGGCAATATTATGTGCGTGGCAGGCATGCCGCCGCCGTGAGGAGCCCCGCATGGATCATGACAAGGCTGCAACAAGACTGGAAAAGCTGTACCATGCCGATCCGGGATTCTTTTGCATTGCGACCCATGCCTGGATGGAAGCTTGGTGCCAGAAACTGATGCCCTGGCTGCGCGCCAAATTCACCAGGCCGGACGGGATCTGCACGATCACCTTCCAAAACTATTTGGAAGAACTGCGGCGGGTAATCGGGTCCGATTCCGCCATGTCCCGGCGTTGGGCCGGTTCGATGGGTATTCTCAAAACAGTCGAAGGGATGCACAAGGAAACCAACACGGTCCGGCACGCCTTCGCAACCATGCGGAAGGAGAGGGCTGATGATTATCTCAATACCCTCATCACGTTCATGCAGAATGCGGGCGTCGATCCCGCCATCAGGGACCGGCTTGTCGCCTTGCGGCAGACAGGCCCCCTTGACTACCAGAACCTGCTGCGGGATCTGGTAGAGCTCAGGGCCGAGAACAGGGAGATCCGGGAGAGCCTGGCTGTCGCGGAGGAGAAAGGGCTGGCAAGTCTCCAGACCCGACTGGATGAACTCCAGGCAGATGTGCGGGAGAAGGAGCGCGAGATCCAGCGCCTGCACGACGAGGGGGCCCGGCTGGATTCAAAGGCCGGGCGCGTGGATCAGCTCAGGGCCGAGATGACGGACCACAAGAAAAAGATTCTTGAACTGCAAAACCTGATCGATCGTGTGAGCAAGCGGGAGGCGTTCTATCGTTCGATGGCTTGTCACTCCCGGACCAGGGTCCTGCTTGAGCGGAACCTGATGCAACTCGGTTTCGACCAGGAAGAGGCTGTGCGACAGTTCCATGACCAGCCGGTGTTTCTGGTCAAGGGCCCGGCCGGCTCGGGCAAGACCATTGTCCTCCTCAAGTGCGTGGCCCGGGCACTTGAGCTGGCCGGGCAGGGTGAGCTTCTGGAGGGACCGGACTCCCGGCCACTTGTGATGAACTGGGGAAAACGGGTCCAGGCCTACAGCGAGTACCAGATCAAGGTCCACGAGATGTTCGAGGGGGACCAGGTCGAGATGAAAACGGTGGATTCCTGGCTGGCTGGTCTGGTGAAAAAGCACGTGCGGCTTGATGTCGACTGGACGGCCAGGCTGGCTGATCTGGTTGCACGGATGGGCGCGATCGAGGGCTTGGCGGGTGTGGAGGCCGAACTGGAAATGCTCTGGACCCGCGGGGTGATGACACGGGAGTCGTATCTGGAGTACAGCCGGATCGGGATGGGCAGGGC
>DAIREN010000064.1:2581-14927 GCA_036795535.1 Spirochaetota bacterium | reverse complement strand
TTCGAGTCTCACGTATGAAAACACATCATCCTGCTGCTCTTCCTGTCCTCGCATAGTGACCACTATACTGTGTTATTGTTTTTGTAATATACCTCAACTCGCTATTTTTTCAACAGCCTGCTAAAAGAGTTTCGACATCGTGGACGATGGAAAATGGCGGATGTCTACAAGGCAACCGATTATGGGGCAGCGAAAAAGACGCTCGAATTACTGGGGCGGTGGCTTGCCATGGATCATGAAAGGTCAGCCCATTCACTGGCCTAAGATTTGGAAGAGGTATTGCTCATGCAAAAACTTGGTATTACCGGCCCCCTCAGAAAAACGCTTGCATCAACAAATCTGATAGAAAATCTCAATTCCAGGATCAAGCCATAGATTGAAAGGGTCCGTCGCTGGCGAAACACAAACATGGTCATGCGCAGGGTCTATACGGGGATCGCTGAGGCTGAAAAGGAATCCAGGAAGATTCGAGGGTGCCGCAATATGGACGTGCTGCTTATACGAATTGCAGCATACCGCGAGAGAGGATTCATTTCTCTTGACACGTCAGCCGAGGTAGCATAACCTACAACTAGCAGCTCCCATTTTAAACAATGGATGGAACAAAGCCCCTGTCTATGGATTGTATTTTTGCTGTTGCGGCGGGAGCAACACAGTCGCTTCGGAACGATAGATCGGGCGTATGCCGTGAAGTCCGAAGAATGACAAGATGGTACCGGATTAGCCATACTGTCTGGAGAAAATCCGCAGTTGATTGAGGATGAATGTGGAATTTCGCAAAAAAATAATAGTGCCGGCAGTCCGCTAATGGTACTGGAGGATGAAAATGACAGAAACGACGAAGCACCAACCATTGCTGCAGCACACGACACAATCAGCTTACCGTTTTCGCCTGAATGCCGAATTCCTGTTCGCGGGCCGTGTCGAGTCGAATGACTTGGTCATTCCGCTCGAAGGCATCTCCGACAGACATGCGCTGTTTTTTGAAAAGGAAGGACTGTGGTATGTGGTCGATCTGGCAAGCCGTCTCGGAACGGCTGTCAACCGCCAGCCGGCCTTTGCGGCCACACTTTTGCGCGACGGCGACGAGATCCATTTCGACAGGCAGCGATTTTCCTTCGCTCATCCAGAGCAGTTGCCGGTACCGGAGGAATTGGCCTGTGATGATTCCCGGCGCCAGGACAGGAAGGAGGATGCGGCTGTTCGCTCGACAGGCAAACCGGCGGGAAAACCGACATCGTCTTTGCAGGCCGGATCTGCCGCAACGTCGAACGGCACGGTCATCATGCCGGTAGTCAAGAACGGGGACGCCTGGATCGAGGTCGAGAAGGGTCCCGAGCCTGGGCGCCGGATTCCGTTGGTTCCCGGTGAAAAAATCATGATTGCGCGCAAGACGGGTCCTGGCAATACGCTGATCATTGACGATGCTTCAATTTCCCGCAACGGACATTGCAGGCTGGTCGAGGATGATGACGGATGCTGGCGCATCATTGACAATGACTCGACAAACGGTGTTGTCGTCAATGGCCGTGCCATTACCACGGTTGTTCTTTCCGATGGCAGTGAAATCCAGCTCGGATCTGTCGTTCTGCGATATCACGGAACAGGCAAGGCTGTGTCGAACAAGGGAACGGCAGTCGCGGAAAATGATTTTTACCAGAACAGAACGATCATCGACAACGGCAAGACCCAGGCCTGAGACGGGACAGGGAAGGGGTATCCGGTGTCCAACGGCAAGAACATGTTCCTGATCGTGGAAGAAAAAGGTTTGTTCCGCCGCAGCCTTCCGCTGGCGGCGGGACAGCCGCGCACGTTGCGGATCGGTCGCGAGCCATCCGGGACGGACATGGCCATTCCGCACCGGGCCGTGTCGCGACAACACGCGCAATTCGAGTGGGATGGCGCGGGGCAGCTGCTGGTCCGGGACTGCCGGAGTACGAACGGCGTCTGGATCGACGGCAAACGCATCGACGATGCTTGCACGGTTACCGACGGGAGCAGTGTTTCGTTCGGCGCTTCCAGCGAGTGGCGGATCGTCTTCTCCTCGCGCCAGCATTCGGGTGCGGGTGCGTCTCCGGCCGTGCTCGCCGGCAAAAGCACGCTCGTCTACGGACGAGGCGCGGATTGCGACGTGCGCATCGATTCGCCGGTCGTGTCGCGGCAGCACGCGAAGCTGACCCGTCTCGGCGACGGTCGCTGTGAGTTGCGCGATCTGTCCTCGACGAACGGGACGTTTGTCAACGGCATCCGGCTGGTCGCGCCCCGCGTATTGTCCGCCGGAGACAGGGTCACCATCGGCAAGTCCGTTTTCGTCGCCGACGGCCATGGCTTGCAGCCCGGCCGCCAGGAAACGGATGCGGCACTCGTCCTCTCCAATGTCACGACGGTCCGTTCGGGACGGCGCATTCTCAACGACATTTCCCTGGTCATTCCTGAGCGAAGTTTCGTCGCGATCATGGGGCCGTCCGGTTGCGGCAAGTCGACGCTGCTTAAGGCGATGAACGGGAGCGAACCGGCGACTTCGGGGACCGTAAAACTGAACGGACTCGACCTGTACGCCGAATATGACAGTCTCAAGCCCCAGATCGGCTACGTGCCGCAGGAAGACATCGTCCACGGCGGACTCAGTGTCCACGACGCGCTTTATTACGCCGCGCGACTGCGTTTGCCGGAGGATCTCGAACGGTTCGAGATCGAGCGCCGGATCGATTCGGTTATGGGACAACTGCACATCAATGCGATTCGCAACAGCCTCGTGCGCACGATCTCGGGGGGCGAACGGAAGCGGGTCTCGATCGCGGTCGAATTGTTGTCCGATCCGAGCGTGCTTTTTCTCGACGAACCGACATCGCCCCTCGATCCGCAGACGATCGAGGAATTTCTTGTCATCCTGCGCGAACTGACGGAGCACGGCGTGACCGTGATCATGGTCACTCACAAGCCGGACGACCTGAGCTATGCGGACCGGATCGTCTTCCTGGCCAGCCGGGGTTATCTGGCTTGGCACGGGCCGGCCACGCAGCGCGAATTCTTGGAATATTTTCGGGTGGCCAATGTCGTCCAGGTCTATGCTCGGCTTTTCAAGGAAGACGGGGCGACGCTTGCCGAGGCTTTCCGCCGGCATGCGCGCGATGCCGGCAAGGCCGAAGCCGGGGGCGGGCACGGGCTGGTCAAAAAAAAGCGTTCGACCGGAATCGCCGCCCAGACGGTCTGGCTGACGTTGCGGCAGCTCCGGATCAGGATCAATGACCGCAAGAATACCGCGATCCTGCTGGCCCAGGCGCCGATCATCGCCCTGCTGACGATCCTGGTCTTTGACCAGCGTTCGATGTCGGCGCTCTTTCTGACGGTGATCTCGGCCATCTGGTTCGGCTGCAACAATGCCGTCCGCGAGATCGTCTCCGAATGGCCGATTTACAGGCGCGAACGGATGTTCAACCTGCATTTGACGTCCTATCTCGCGTCCAAGCTCGTTCCGAACATCATGCTCGCGGCGGTCCAGATCGGGATATTCCTAGCGATCGTCGCCGGGCATCTGGGCCTCGTCAATCCCCTGGAGACGTATCTGGCGCTGCTGTTGGCGGCCTGCAGTTCGATCCTGACGGGGCTTTTTGTCTCGGCCCTGTTCGACAGTCCGGACAAGGCCATGGCCGTGCTGCCGATCGTCCTGATTCCGCAAATAGTTTTTTCGGGGGTCATCGCGCCGCTGAAGAGTTCGCTGCTCGAAGGTTTCGGCTGCATGATGATCTCGCGCTGGTCGGTCAATCTTGTCGTCAACGTGCAGGAGTCGGTCATGGTCCAGGCCGGACCGGCGGGCGCGTTGTTCGAACCCTGGCCGTCCGGCAAGGTCGTTCTGGACGCCTTCGGGCGGGACAACCCCGACGGGGATCTGGTCAAGGGCTTGCTCGTCATTTCGGCAGTCATGCTTGTCGCGCTGGTCATCGTCCTGCGCAGAAAGGACAGCTTGTGAGCGGAAAATGGCGCCTCATGGCCGCGTCGGCCCTCGCGGCGGGATTGCTCGGTTCCGGGCCGGGTTTGCGGGCGGACGATTCGCTCTGGGACATCTTCGAGGATGTCCGGAATGAGACGATCAAACACACGGCGATCAGTGACAAGGACGAGATCAGATACGGCGAAAAAATAGCGTGGGAGATCAACCGCAAGGCGATCCTGCTGGCCGCGGGCGATCCTCGTTCGCGCCGGGTCGAGGCGATCTGCCGCGACGTGGCCGCTTTCCGGACAAGGCAGAATGTCCCGATAACGGTCCGGGTACAGTCTTCGCGCGAAATCAATGCCTTTGCCGTTGCCGGCGGCAACATCTGGGTGACGACCGGGATGCTCGCTTTCGTGCGTGGCAACGATGAACTGGCGGGCATCATCGGCCATGAAATCGCCCATGTCGACCGGAAGCATTGCCAGGCCAAGATACAGATGTATGTTACCGTTCTTGAGGCGACCGGCGACGAGAACTTGGCGGGCCTTGCCAATCTTGTCGCCACTGCCGTCGATACCCCGTATTCGCAGAAAGACGAGAATGTCGCCGATTATTACGGGGCGACGATGGCGTTCCAGGCCGGCTATTCTCCGGCCCGGATGGCGGATTTTTTCGACCGTATCGAGGCTCGGTATCGGACCGATCGCGGGCGGAGCACCGATCCCGATATCGACCGGTTGCAGAATTCGCATCCGTTGAACAGGGAAAGAATGAAACGCATCCGGCAACGCGCCGTCGAGCTGATGCGACAATAGAAAAGCGAGGCACTGAATGAAACGAATGATTGTCGGAGTCCTGGTCGGGGCCGTCTTGGGCTTTGCTTCCCCGCTTGCGGCGTCAAAACAGGGCGATGCGGCCGTGCGGGCGTGGGTGCAGAAAAGCCTGGCCGGCGAACTCGCGTCACTGCAGCAGTCCGGCGTGCTTTCGCTTGCCGGTTGCACGGTGACAACGGGCGAGAACCACGGTTGGAAGCGCGGCCACAAGGTTTCCTTCGGGGTTTACTCCGTTGTCATCCAGTTCCCGGTCAAGGAGGGACGCGACGAAGCGTTCCGGTCCCGGCAGGGGACCATCAACGACATATTGTCTATCAAGGCGACAGGTGGTTCGTTTGTCGCCGTCACGGAATGGCGCGGGATTCTGCATACGCGCGAAGCGGGGGACGGCGGCGTCACTGTCGTCAGCAAGGATGCTTTCAACGATGCCGTCGTTTCCGGCAAGCCGGCGGACGGTCCGCGCGGAGCGACAAATGCCGGTCCGAAGGCTTCCGGCGAGGAGCCGGTGCGTGAACGGATCGTCGTCCAGCGGATTCCCGTCTATACCAATCTCAAGGTTGAAAGCTTTTCCGTGACGATGCTCGAGACTGACGGCTCGCGGACCGTCTCGGCCATGGCCAGATCGCGTGTCGAAATTAATGGCCAGTTCAAATGTCCTGGTGCCATGCTCGAATTGCGTTTCTATTTCAAGGACGGGTCGCAGCAGAAACGGGACGACCTGCGCGTCACTTCAGTCGAGGCGTTGGAAAATGCGATCGTTCGCTCTGACGATGGCGGCGGTCATGTTCTGCAGGTGAAATCCGGGACATCCTTCGTTGCACGACTGGAATTCATCACTGACGAAAAATTCGACGGAACGGTTAAACTATTTCTGGCTATGCCGGTGTATATCAATGGCAATGAGAATACGCCGCTGGCCGTCGAGCTTCCGCTGACACCCGCTGCGAACCCCTGGATTTTCATCATTGGCGCTGTCGCGTTGCTGGCCATTATCGTGGCAGTTGCTGGATTCAGGCGCAACCGCGGTCTTAATTACGGCAAGGTTCGTTGCGAGTTGATCATTTCCTCCGGCAGCGACACGGGAAAGTTGATTACGCTTGACGGCGAGACGGTTGTGCTTGGCCGTATGCCGGAGACCAACAACGGAATTCGCATTCAGTCTGAAAAGGCGAGTCGACGGCATTCGATGCTGACGCGCACGGCCAGGGGTTATATGATTGCCGATGCCGGTTCAACCAACGGTACGTTCCACAACGAAAGAAAGCTTGATCCTGGCCAGACTGTTTTGCTCGGCGACGGCGACCGGATCGGCATCGGCGGCATCCAGCTGGTCTATCACATCTCGAAACGTTAGGAGAGGTAGCGCGAATGGCGTATGTCACGAAGACCGATGTCGGGCGCAAGCGGGACCACAACGAGGACGCGTCCGACGCATTCGATATCAGGATCAAGGGAGTTTCCTATACCGTGCTGGTCCTCGCCGACGGCATGGGAGGACTCGAGGCCGGCGAAATCGCTTCGTCGATGTTTGTCGCCACGGTGCGTTCCGTTCTCGGGGAGTATGCGAACGGCCGGCGGAAAAGATGGCAGATGAAGAAAGCCTTGCAGGAGATTTTCGGCGAGGCCAACCGGGCGATCCACCGGGCCGGCAAGGATCGCCGGGTGGCGCAGATGGGCACGACCGGCGTCGTCGCGCTGATCGACGAGATGGACTGCCTTTTGGCCTGGGTCGGGGACAGCCGGGCCTACCACTATCACTGCCGCCATGACCGTTTGGCGCAGGTCAGCCGGGACCATTCCCTGGTCCAGTCGCTCGTCGATGCCGGGCGCCTCAGCGAACAGGATGCCCTGATCCATCCCCAGCGCAATGTCGTGTTGCGGGGCATCGGCATCGATCCGGAGGACGGCCCGCCGGACATGGTGCGCTTCGGTCTCCGGAAGGGGGACATGGTCCTGCTGTGTTCCGACGGTCTCAGCAACGAGGTCCCGCGCAGTTTCATGGAACGGAATTGCCGGATGCATGTCCGTGACGGCAACCGTCCCGCGAAAGCGGACAACAGGACCGCGGCGGATGTCAGTCTCCCGGGCGGGTCGTCGCAGGTCTTGAGCCTTGACGCTGTCGGCGACAACCTGGTGCGGGCGGCCAACGACAATGGAGGAAAGGACAATATCACGGTTGTCATCTACGAATCGCCCGGGGTATCGAAGGCGATGGCCGTTCTCCGGGGCGTTCTTCTCGGGTTGACGGCGGTATTGCTCGTCGTTTCCGTCCTGGTGTTGCTCAAGACATTCGCGCTTGATGGCGGGGGTGGCCCGGGGAAGCAGGCGGCGCCATCCGGGTCCGCGGGGCAAATCCCGAAAAATGCGGACAAATAAGAGAGAGCGGGCAGGGAGGGGCAGACAGGCATGAACATCGATTCCCGTTACGAAGGAATGAGCAAGATCGGCGAGGGCGGCATGGCCGTCGTTTACCGCGCGCACGACACGAAGCTCGGGCGAGACGTGGCGATCAAGGTCATCGCGCCGCAATATGCCGGCGACGCGAAGTTCCGGGCGCGGTTCATGCGGGAGCTGAAAATTCTGGCACGGCTACAGCATCCGAACATTGTTCCGATTTACGACAGTAACGTCAACAAGGAGTCGGCCTGGTTCGCGATGCGGTTCATCGAAGGCGAAAACCTTCGGCAGTTGATAGAGAAAAAGGAAATCACTGCGGCCATGGTTCTGGCTGTCGGCCAGGGAGTGTTGGCCGCCCTGGAGTATGCGCACAGGAACGGTGTGATTCATCGGGACGTTAAACCGGAAAACATCTTTATCAGTCGGGAGGGCGAGGTTTTTCTTGTTGATTTTGGAATTGCCTGCGCGACTGATGATGAAGGGACGCGGATGACTCGTACAGGCATGGCGCTGGGGACGCCAGCCTATTCGTCACCCGAGCAACTTGATGGCTTGGAAACGACAGCGGCATCGGATCAATATTCGTTCGGAATAGTTTTATATGAGATGATCTCTGGCCAGCCGCCTTTCACGGGTTCCCTGGCGGTAATTATTGCTGGACATCTGGGGCGCGAGGTGCCAGTCTTGCCACGTTCGGCCGGGATTTTTGGTGGGAAGGCCACCGAAAAGGTGATCCGCCGGATGTTGGAGAAGGACGCAGCCGCCCGTTACCGGGATTGCGACGAAGCCAGAGTGGCATTGAGCGATTGTTTTCCTGAAAGCATAGAACATTCGTTCAATGGAAATGCCGATAGCGAAGCGCCGAAGACGAAAGCATCTGCGGCGAAGAGGGATAAGGTTGCACGGGCGGATGAAGTGTCAGCGGTCCGCGCCCCGAAGAAGATGAAGAAAAAGACGATGCCGGTAGCGGTATCGTCGCCAGCGGAACCCAAGGCCATGCAGAGCCAAAAACAACCATGGGGAAGGGGTAAGGTACAAAAGCCAGCACTGGCAGGGCGGAAGAGCGCCAGTCCCAAATCGGCAACTGCACAGGTTGATAAGCCCGAAAAAAGGGTAAAGAGAAATCAGATTGCCATCATGGGGGCACTTGTTTTCGCCGTGGCCACGGCCGTGGTGCTCTTTGTTGTTAAGGGAACGACCGTGGAAAACGGCATGATCCGCGTCAATGGCGGAAAATTCATGTTCGGCGAAAATGCCTCCGCCCGGGAAGCGGGACGCGAGGTTGCCCTCAGCGACTTCCTGATCTCGAAATACGAAATCACGCAGCGCGAATACGAGACGGTCATGAATACCAATCCGGGACTGGACCGCTCCGGAGCGCATCCCGTCGAGAATGTCGCCTGGATAGATGCGGTCCGCTACTGCAACGAAAGAAGCAAGCGCGAGCATCTGCAGCCGGTTTATAACCTGTCCGGAAATACTGTCGAGTGCGACTATCGGGCGGACGGGTATCGGTTGCCCACCGAGGCCGAATGGGAATATGCCGCCCGCGGCGGCGAACACCGGTCGATCAGCCGTTACGCCGGTTCGGACCGGATCAACGAGGTCGCGGTTCTCGGGAAGGGCCATGAGGCGGTCGGCCGGCGGACGCCGAATCGCCTCGGCCTCTACGACATGAGCGGCAATGTCCGGGAGTGGTGTCAGGATGGATATGCCGAGAACCCGCGCCTCTGGTGGTGCAATCCCGTCACGAAGGATCCGGACAGGAATGCGGTGCGGATCGTGCGCGGGGGCGGGTGGAACTCGCTGGAAATCGAATGTGCGGTTTTTCACCGGATGCCGGGGCCAGGAAACGCCGGCGGCAAGAGTGGCTCCATCGGTTTCCGGGTGGTGCGGGGGCTTCAGCAGGACCGGATGTTGCTGGACGCCGTCCGGAAGGCCGATGTCGCGGGAGTCCGGAAAGCCATTGCGGACGGGGCGCGCCCGAAGTACTGCGCGGACGAGGAAGATGACCACGTGTTAAAACTGGCGGTCACCGCCACGAATGACGAAATCGTCAAGTTGCTGCTTGAGGCTGGGGCCGATGCCAATTTCAAGATTCCGGCTGGTTTTGGCTCGGGAAGCCTGGCCATGCTAAGGGCGAAGACCACGCCCATTCTCGCGGATGCGGCATGGACCGGTAGTCTGCAGATAGTAAAAGCGCTCCTCGAAAAAGGGGCCAATGTCAATGATGTCAATTCTGATGGCGTTTCTCCGTTGCATGCCGCAGTCAAACACGAAGCCATCGTCGATGAATTGCTGAAGAACGGGGCGACAGTCGGCGGGCAGGGCACACGAGCCGGTTCGCATTTGCAAATGGCTGTCAGTCGCGGGATTTTGAGAGTTGTCCGCAAGCTGCTTGATCATGGCGCGGATCCGAACGACCGCGACATTTTTTTGAACCATCCGGTTCTTGCGAGTGCGCTCACGGATGACAAGGAAGCGATCGCGCGTCTGTTGATCGAAAAAGGGGCGGATCTTTCCGTCCGGATCCGGATGCCCGGAGAGAATCGCGAATCGTATTATATCGATATTGCCCGTCGGAATGGGCAGTACAGAATTGTCCGGCTGTTGCAGCGGTACAATGCCCCGTCGGCGTCGGCAAACCGGAATGACGGCGAAGGAGCCGGGGACTGACGGTCCGGTGACCGCCGGAGCCGGTAAGAAAACGAAGCGGAGGACAGGAGAATGAAGGCTGGGATGATCCTATGTGTCATGGCCATGGTGTGCACCATGGGCTGCGGCAACGATACGGGGATGATTACCGCGAATCTGGTCAATCTTCGGTCGGGACCCTCGACGGACAGCATGGTCGTCGCCCGGCTGTACGCCAACCAAAAGGTCCGGATCATCGAGAAACAGGTTATGACTACCAAACAGGAGGGCCAGGGCGTTATCGGGAAGTCGGGCATCCTCAACAAGCAGGCCTATATCTATATCGGGCGACAGCCGTATCTGATGAACCAAGCCAAGGCTGTCCGGATCATTGGCTTGAGAGGCAGTGCCTATATGGTGGAAGTCGAAGTCGATACTATGCAGAAAGCCATCGGTTATGTCAAAATGGTGGATGTCGAGATCCTCAACTCGAATGTCTGGTACAGAGTCCGAACCGAAAACGGGCAAGAGGGCTGGGTTTTTGAACGATTCATCGTCCGGACCTGACCGGTCATCCCGAACGGGGTGGTGCGTTTCCGCGGTTAAGGCGGATGGTATATTGCTGTTTTTGGAGGAGTGTCCTTCGCACTGCCTGGAATGGCTGACCAGTGACTGTCCCGGTGGGCAGCGGTTTAGAACAGGCTGGCTCAACCGGTTCAACAGACAAGAAAAAATATTTTTGGGGGCGACTTGTGATGCATATTGATGATCGATATTCCGATCCGGTCCTGATCGGTTCGGGAGGCATGGCCGAAGTGTATCGCGCTCATGACCGGCGTCTGGATCGTGACGTGGCGATCAAGATCATCCGTCAGGAGACAAGTGACAAGCCGCAGTTTCGCCAGCGGTTCAAGCGCGAAATCCGGATGCTGACCAGTCTACAGCATCCCAATATCATACCGGTATATGACTGCTCTGCCGAAGAATCCTCGACGTACTATGTCATGGCACTGCTCGAAGGAAAGACGTTGGCTGAATATGTCCCCGGTGGACATATTTCTGGCCTGTTTTACAAGACTGTCATGGAAGGAATGCTGGCTGCCTTGTCCTGTGCCCATGGCAAAGGTGTCATTCATCGGGATATAAAGCCAGAAAACATTTTTATCAGCACCAATGGTGATCCTGTCCTGATGGATTTCGGGATAGCGGGCGCCGTTGACGAGGAAGCGACTTGTCTGACGCAGGCCGGGAGTTTCATCGGCACTTGTTTGTATGCGTCTCCCGAACAGCTCAACGGGGAAAGGCTGACTCCAGCGACAGACATCTATTCTTTGGGACTGGTACTCCAGGCCATGCTCTGCGGCGGACTGCCCTACTCCGGGACGATGTCCCAGATCATTCAACAGAAGACAATGCAGCCGACGCCGGAACCGCCGTCGACACATCCGGTTTACGAGATGCTTCCTGCCCTGAAAAGCGTCTTGCCGCGGATGCTGGCCAGGGAACCGGAGCAGAGATACGGAAGTTGCGAGGAAATTCTGCGGGATCTCCGCAGGGCAACTTCATCGGTATCATCCGGTTCGGCGGCGGAGAGCCAGCCCGGCGTGAAGCCCCGGGTGCGGGAAGAAGCATCCGGCGGGCCGGTTACCAAGCGGATTACGAGTGGTTTCAAATGGGTCGCCGTAGCTACAGTGGTGGCCGCGATTCTGATTCTGGGATTGAAAGGAAAGAGCCGGATTGCCATTACCGAATTTGATGCTAGCGAGTCGATATCCGGGGTTGTGGTCGACGGGGTTTCCTACAGTTTCCATTCCGGAAACTTGTTCGATGATAATCCGGCAACATCTTGGCAGCCGAAAGATATCGTCGGAGGCTGGTTTACAGTTCGTTTGCCGGGCAAGAATTCATACGAAATACGGATTATCAACGGATTCGCATCCAGACAAGGGTTGTACGACTGGTATTATCGCAACAATCGTGTACGCAGCGTCGACGTCATTTCGAGTGAAGGAGTGAAAGCCATAACGTTACAGGATGGTAATCAGGAGTACCAAAGTCTTGGAACGTATGAGACGGATTTTTTTCAGATTCGTATTACGGGAATTTATCCTGGCCAGAAGTGGAACGATACGGCTATCTCCGATGCGATAGTATTCAGGAGGTAATGCAGGTTTGACATGCTCAATGCTCATAGCAAGAACGGTTTTGTCTGTGGGCTGAACTGGCAATGAATTGCTTTCGAGTGCCCTTTGTCTATGGCTTTGATTTGCAATGTTGATGGGCGGGCGGATTGGCAAGGCTAAAACAATTTTCTGGGTATTGTTCAGAAAACGGGCATTCAGACCTTGCATGACTAAATTCACTTTGTAAATCAGGGTCGGCAACTCGAATACACACAACCCGATCCTCGTTTCCTATGTGGCCAAGGGCCTGCTGCCATATCATGGTCTTGGCTCCGGGATCAAGCGGGCTGTACTCAAGCAGATTGATAAGCTCAAAGAGCAGGGACGTCTCCGCCGTATTGGCCCAGCCAAGGGCGGGCATTGGG
>DAIREN010000064.1:0-2481 GCA_036795535.1 Spirochaetota bacterium | reverse complement strand
CTCAAAGAGCAGGGACGTCTCCGCCGTATTGGCCCAGCCAAGGGCGGGCATTGGGAAGTGGTCGAATAGTCAGAATTTGGAGACTACACAATCGTTGTCAGAAATATTGTATACATCCTGAACGCACTACGCCCGAGCAACGCGAAGTGGATTTTTTGTGTTGTGCAGAGTACTCCGGGAGAATTGCGTAAGATATTACAATACTATGCTGGATACTCCCGGAGTACAAACAGGCAGGCAAAAAAATCTTTGAAAATGAAAACTTTTCGCGTGTTGGCCGTATATGTCAATGTAGCTGAAAATGAGAAACAGTGCCGGCGCCGCAAACGGGCGCCATCAATAAGGAGGATGACATGGCCACCACCAAAAAGACCGCCGAAGATCCCGCCAATCTGTTTGCCGAGATCGAATCTCTGCATGACCGCCTCGCCCTTGTGATCAAGACCGTCAATGCCGTAAATATCCGCTGCCAGACCGAAACGGGTCGAAATCAATCGAATGACGATGGTTTTTCGGGACAGGGGTGAAGTTGACCGATGGGGTTTGCAGTACCTGGAACAGGGAGTCGGCGTGAACGTACCATCGCTGCTCCCTGTTTCCGGTTGTAAGCCATGCGCAATTGGCTGAGGAGGCACACATGAACAGAGCGATCACGGAGATGGATATGCCGCCCTGGCTGTCCCGGCAAACGGCTGAAACGATGGCCACTGAGCCGCTGCCACTTGAAGAGATTCTGACCGACTCGCTCTATTATGCCGGTGCAGGCTACGATGGCGCTCCGGTTGAACACCTCCTGGGCAATGTCCATTCGTTCGTCTACACGGATTATCTGGCCAGGAAGACCGAGGTTCTTTCCCAACTGCATTCAAGACGGGACGGCTTTCGCGGCTACCGCATTGTCGGGCTGCGCGAACTGGAACTCGATGCCGTCTTTCCGCAGGGCATCTACGGTCCGGCCGAACTCGACTACCGGCTCTGGATCAACGAGCATGATAGTCCGGGCAGGTTCATGAGGAATGCCCCGAAGCCCTTTGCCCTCTGGGTGGTGCTTGAATCAGACGGTGCCGATGATTTGTTCGTCGAACCGTTCCGCTTCAGTCTGCTCCATGTCTGTTTTGAGAGTGTCGCCGCCTATGCCGGGCTCTATCTGCGGAACGGCATTGTTCCCAAAATCATCTACCTGATCAATCACGGCTACGGCGCCAACTGGACCGATTTCGAGGATCCGGAGAAGGTCTATACCCGCACGGTCGCCAGCCATCCGCGTGGGTTGCCTGAATACCTCGTTGCCCGGCGCAATCGGGAGACCTGTGATTGTGACACCCTCGAAGAAGCGAGAAATCACTGGGAGTCATTGTATCCCGGTACGCCGCTGGCAGCAGTCGGCCATGAGCGTGAGTTCCTGATCTGGCGCAGTACCAAACGTGCAGTCAGGAAGCGACTGCAATTGTCAGATATGATCTGATGCGTTCGGCTGGATGAAGCCACCAGACTGCGGACATGTAAAAAAAACAGAGTGTTCCGTGCTGCGAAACACTCTGCATCGGTTATGTAAGCATCGGAATTGTCGAATAATTCTCTCAACAAGAATACAATAACAGCACTACAGCATCAGGCCGCGCGTGATTGCATAAAACGGGCAACGGCATCAAGTGCAAGCAGGCGGCCCGCCTCAAGGGTGGCGTCTTCGACACGATCGGTCGCGTCTGCACGGCTGTGCAGTGTTCCCCAGACAGAAGGAAAGGCGTGGTCGAACTGCTCGTCGACCAGGAGCTTCTGGTCGAAAGATGAGCGACCAATACCTTGATCTACCACCTCGTGGATTCGGCGTAACGTGCGACACAGATCGCGACAGACTCACGGGACAGTCTGGCGCCGACGGGATGCAGTACCATTGTAGTGCATTTCAACCCTTGTAGACTTCCCGGCGATGCCCGATGGAAAAGACCAGAATGGTTACCTCTTCATCCACAATCTTGCAGATGATCCGGTAGTCGCCAACCCGGTATTTCCAGAACTCCCCGAATTTTTGGCCCTTCAGTGCCTGCCCGATGGAGCGGGGGTCGGAAAGGGGTTCAAGACGGTTTTGCAGGAAATCAAGGATACGGGAACGGACCGCTGCATCCAGTCGGGAGAGTTCCTTTCTGGCCTTGTCAGAAAGGCTGACAGTCATTTCTTCTTTGCCGCTTTGAGAGGTTTGCTGGCACCACTATATTCACTGACAACATCAGCCAGCGGCGTCAGTTTTGATTTTCCGGCAAGAACAGCTTGATATTCCGCTTCAGCCAGATAGATATCCTCAAGATCGGCAAGATGCTCGATGATCGCTTCGCGGGCATAAAAAGTTTTTGTCCGGCCTGTTTTTTTGGCGAGCGTATCAAGTCTGTGTTCAATCTCCTCGGGCAATCTGATGGCAAGCATGGGCATTCCTCCATTCAACATCAGCCGTTGTGTATCGACAATGCTATACAAGTATAGCAT
>DAIREN010000063.1:9059-14982 GCA_036795535.1 Spirochaetota bacterium | reverse complement strand
GCATCTCCGTCAATATTGCCATCGAGGATATGACTGATGACCAGGAATCGTATGCCAATGCTTCGGAGCGTGTAATCACCAGACCGACCGACAGTACGACGCTCTCGGTCTGGCACTTCAAGATTGTCAACCTTGCGGATAACGTGACGCTCGAAAACGGTTTCAAAAAGGATGTCGAGATCGTCCTGCACTACGGTGATCTCTCTTCGCAGGGATGGACGGATGACCGGCTCGGGATCTGGTACTGGAAGCCATCGACCAAGGAATGGGTCTTTGTCGGTGGTGTTGTTGACACCCAGACAAAGACGATCAGGGCTCGTGTCAGCTATCTCCACACCTATTACGCGGTGATGGCCACGGCGACAGCAACGACCCAGGCGATCCATTCGGTCAAGGCTTCTCCAAATCCGTTCACTCCGGGGCGTGGTGACGGGCAGTTCTCCAATATGAAACTCAGCTTCGCCTTTGCCAAGGCCTACAGCAGCTATGAGGTCAAGATCTTCAACATGCAGGGACAGCTGGTGCAACACTTTACCAGGGATGGAAGCTATGCCCAGGGAGAAGTCTTCTGGGATGGCAAAGACAGGAATGGATTCAAAGTCAGGGGCGGCGTGTACGTCTACCAGATCATAGCCGGCTCAAGTGTGTATTCCGGCAGTGTTCTCATACTGCGATAGGATGGAAGGAGACAGAACATGAAGAATCTCTGCAAGGGAATAGCGCTGGCGGTGCTGCTGACAGCGGTGGCCGTGCCGGGGAGTGCGTATTTCGAGGATATCGGGCGCGATGCCCGGGCCCGTGGCATGGCCAATGCCATGATCGGAATTTTCGGGAACGTCAACAGCGTCCAGTACAACCCGGCCGGTACGGCCCGTTCAACCAGTCTGGAACTCAATCTCCAGTGGGGAAAGCCGCTCACCATGGGCGATCTGAATGATGGTTCCTCGTTCGATGCCATGAACGGGACCTTCCTCATGCCGTTCACAAATGACGTGAACCTTTCCTGGCTGATTCGCTGGCTCTTCATGGGGTTGACACTCGGGAACGAGGAGTTCATGTTCAAGGACGGTGCCATGGCACTTGCCTTTGACATGCGGGACAACGCCCAGCTTGTCAAGGAGACCATGATCACGCTCAACTATGCCAAGGTTCTGGATGATGTCCTGTTCAAGGGAGCCAAACTTGCGGCCGGGTTCAACATCGACATGTACTCTCTCGCATTTACCAAGACGGCTGATTGGGGGACCTTGCCGGACAATCCCAACGATTCGGTGTTCACGATCGGAATTGACCTGGGAGTGATCTACAATTTTTCGGAAAACATCAGACTGGCAGTTGTCTTCGAAAATCTTCTCAAGCCGAATTTCAGCGTCTTTGACGGAGGAGAGGACTACAGTCCGACCAACGTCAAACTTGGCGGCTCGATCTTTTTCCCCACGCTGATCTTTTTCGAGAACATGACGGTGACCTTCAATTATGTCACGTACGGGAAGTATGATTCATCGGACAATACCGCGACCAAGGCTTCATACCATTTCGGGTTCGAATCCTGGTGGTTTGACAACATCTTCGCTTTCCGGGGCGGATTGCAGCTCGGGGACGAGGACATGAGCGAACTCTCGCTGGGGATTTCGGCTGTGCTCCCCATGGGTGAACACCTTGTCAGTTTCGATTATGCCTTTACGCTTCCCTTCGGTGTTGAAGGGACACGCCATCTTTTGGCTCTGACCTGGAAATGGGATCTCCCCAAATACGTGTTCGAGTATGATCCCAAAAAGGCCGCCGAGATGAAGCGTCTCCATGAGCTCGAGCAGCAGCGTCTGGCTGATGAAGAGAACAAGAAGAACCAGACTACAGCAACCAACAAGTAAGGGTGTGCAGAACCTGCAAGGGACTCGCTGGTGATCGGTTCACCGGCGGGTTCTTTTTTTTGGGAAACAGCCATGTCCGGAGATCAAACAAGACTCAGTCTCGCCGCTGGTTAGGGGTGCGGTCATCGTTTTGGGGACACCAGGCGGCGATCTCGTCTATCCTGAGGGTGATCGCTTCACGATCATCGCCCGGGATGAAGGAGCCGGACTCGTCGAGGATGCTCTTTGCCCGACCGAGGTTTCCGTCACGCATGGCTCTCTCCAGAAGCAGGTTCGTGATGGACTGAAGGCGATTGCGGGCGGACTCCCCATCCGGGAGGATGGCGTTTTCTCCGGCGAGGGCCCGCAGGGCTCTTCCATTCCAGGGATTCCGCTCGACAACCGTCATCGGTTCGGCGGATGGATCCAGCGGCGGGATCAGGGTGGCGGCCGGATTCCCGGAAAAGCTGATGCTCTCGCCGTTTTCGGGAACACGGATATCGGTCAGTCCGGCAAGCCGCATGGCAGCCGACAGGGTGGCGAGAGCATCAGGGTCACCATGGACCAGGATTACGCCTGCCGGTTCCAGTCCGCGGACCAGATCGACGAGACTGTCCCCCGAGGCATGGCAGGAGAGATGGACCTGGTGGATCTCGTTTGTGCGGACATCGACGATTCGCTGATTGATGCAGGCATGGGTGTGCCCGCTCAAGGGACTGCGTTCCCGGTGCATCAGTCGTCCGCCGGGACTCTGGGGGGTGAGGTATCCCGTAAAGATGATTCCGTGTTCGCGCTTGCGGTCGGAGAGAAGCTGCTCCGCAAGCCGGGCTGCACCGGATCCAGAATTGAGCATGCCCGAGCCGGCAACAAGGATGGCCTGTTCCCGGGAGAGGAGATCGTCAAACCAGTCGCGTGAGGGAACCGGTTTCCAGTCAAGGCGCAGGCCGAGTGCCTGGGCATGCAGTGCTGTCATGCTGTCGGCAAGTCCGGCCATGTAGAGTGGCACACCGGGCGGTATCCGGCCCGAATCCCTGGCACGCATGACCAGCCGCGCGACGGATTGGGCACGTTCGATGACAAAGGCAGGGAAGAGAACGCTTCCTTTTCGGGAGAGAACCCGTGAAAGAATGCGGATGGCTTGTTCTTCCTCGTCTTCACGAAGCGGCAGGTCCGTGTCTCCGCAGTCAAGTCCCCGGGTCCCTTCACTGATCACGAGATCAAAATTCCCCTGCGGGAGAAAGAGGGCCCGGGATGTCTCCTTCGGGATGTCAGAAATATCGGAGGTGACCAGGACCCGTTTGGAATTTTTTTCGAGAACCAGGCCGACTCCGCCCAGAATATGCCCGGAGCAGAACGGCGTCACGGTCAGGCCCTTGTGGGAGAATCCGCCGTCCAGGGATTTCTGCAGTTCAAAGACCCGCTCGACGTCGCCGGACTCGAAGAGCGGAGGGCCGAGTTCGGGGCGGGCGGATCTCCCGAAGCGGTCGATATCGAAAAAGCGTCGCTGGAGTTTGAGGGCGTCCTGCATCATCGGACCCATCAGACTGGATGTCGCATCCGTCATCCAGACGGGGACCGGGTGGGAGCGGAGCAGGGCGGGGAGGGCACCGGAGTGGTCGCTGTGGGCATGGGTCAGGATGACAAAATCCAGCCGGGCGATCCTGTCCAGTGCCGGCAGACCCAGCCAGGCCGGCCGCTCCGGGTGCGTGCCGCAGTCGATCAAAAAGGAGAGATCATCCCATTCAATATGCCAGGCGTTGCCGCCGATCTCGCGTCCACCTCCCAAGGGAGTCAGCACAAAGTGTTGTCCGGCCATGCCTGAAGCGGTGCTTTTCATGATACCCATAAACTACACATTCCCGCGGGGACTGGATTGCACTTTTCCCTTGTTTCGCAGGAGGGAAAACAGGATTCCCGGGACGGTCAGGGCGCCCATGATGGTAAAGAGCAGGGAGATGCTTGCGGAGAGTTCGGTGGGATGCAAATCACCGAGTTTGACGCTGCCGAAACCGAGGGTAAACCCGGCCGTGACCAGTCCCATGCTGAAGAGCTGGCCGGCGGTCCGGGCGAGGGCCAGGATCGAGGAGGCCGCGCCGTACTGAGGCGGGCTGACGGCAGACATGATGGCGTTGGAGTTGGGCGAGGAGAAGAGGGCAAACCCGGTGCCGGAGAGCGACAGGCCGGCCATGATGCCCGTCAGCCCGTCATCAAGCGTGGTGATGGCAAACCAGAAGATGGCCAGCGCTGTCAGGGCCATCCCGGCCGAAGCCAGGAGTCGTTTGTCCACCCTGTCGGAGATATGGCCGAAAAGCGGAGAGAGGAGGGCCTGGATGGCCGGCTGGATCACAAGAATCAGGCCGGCCTCATGGGGAGCGAGACCACGGGTGTATTGCAGCCAGACACTCAGGAGAAAACCGCCGCCAAAGGTCGCGCTGTAATTGAGGAGGGCCGCCAGACAGGAGAAGGAGAAGAGCCGGCTCTCCGAGAAGAGGCTGATATCCATCAGGCGCCAGCCGGGGCGGGCCCGTTCAACCAGAATGAAAATGAAGAGGGTCAGGATACCGGCCAGAATGGCGAGGATTCCCCCCGTGGGATTCCGGCCAAGGATGCTGATTCCGCTGACGAAGAGGACGGGAGCCAGAATCGAGAGGAGAGATCCGGCACAGTCAACCCGGCTGGTCCGATGCGGGATGTGGGCCGGTTGTGCAGACAAAATCCGCCAGGATGCGAACAGGGAAAGCAGGCCGATCAGGAGGGGTGGAAGAAAGACGGAACGCCAGCCGGATTCGTGGATCAGTGCGCCCCCGATGACCGGGCCAAGTGAGAGCCCGAGATAGGTGGCGGCGATCGTCAGTCCGAGGGCCCGGCCGCGCCGTTCTGGAGGGAATGCGTCACTGACAATGGCAACCGAGTTGGCAAAGACCAGAGCCGAACCGACTCCCTGGACGGCCCGGATGATGATCAGGGTGGTGACATCCTTGGAGAGGATGGCCAGGGCGGTGGTTCCCGTGGTGATTCCCAGGCCAACCAGGTAGATCAGGATCCGGCCGTACCGGTCACCAAACCAACCGGCGATCAGCAGGAAAGCGGCATTCGTGAGGATGTAGGCGGTCGCGACCCAGCCAATCAGGGAGGCCGGAACTGAAAATTCGTTCTCGATGTCAGGAATGGCAATATTGAGGGAAGAACCGAGGAAGGCCGTCAAAAAAACGCCCCCCATGACGGCCAGCATGGTCAGGACGGGTCGTCCTGTACGAGGTACTTCCATCAGAACGGATTCTGGCGATTGATCTCGAGGGCTTGGAGATTGACGTAGTAGCGACCTTCGTGCTCGCTTCCGCGGACGGCAAAACGGACACTGACCTGGTCATTTTCGCGGATGCCATCGAGCAGACTGCAACGATCCTTGATGCACTCCAGTTTGACTTGCTGCGGGTATTTCTCGTCCGTCTGGATGACGAACTCACGCTTGCTGAAACCGCTGGGAAATGTCTGCGTATCCATGATGCGAATCACAGACCCTGTTATATCGTACGGCATTGGGCCTTTCCTGAGTCGAGAATGATGCAGAAAGTATGCAACGACGCCTTCCCCGATGTCAATTGAAATCGGGTCATTTTTTTTGATGAACAGCCTCTGATCATCCCATGGGCGGTCTGTCGTGGTACAGTCCGCCCGTTCTGGCACCGACGGATGCCATCGAGTGGACGTTGTTCACCAAAAAAAGACTGGCTGACGTGCAGAAATTTTGACTTTTTCTTGCCACGTTGCGTTGTTTTTCATACCTTGTATGTACACAAACGAGCCGAGATAGCTCAGTTGGTAGAGCAGGGGACTGAAAATCCCCGTGTCGGCGGTTCAATTCCGTCTCTCGGCACAATGTCTTCCTTAATTCCCTTTCTTCATTTGCCCTCTTAGCTCAGCCGGTAGAGCAACGCACTCGTAATGCGTAGGTCGCCAGTTCGATTCTGGCAGAGGGCTAAAGCCATGGAAGGCTTTGTCCCGAGCGTCCAGGATGGACAATAGCGAGGGGCTAATACACGGATGTATTGTCCCGGCAGCAAACATGATGT
>DAIREN010000063.1:0-8959 GCA_036795535.1 Spirochaetota bacterium | reverse complement strand
TTGCGTATTTGCCGGGGCTAATACACGCGAAGTCCCCTCTTCGAGGACTACGCCCGAGCAACGCGAAGGGGAATGTATTGTCCCGGCAGCAAACATGATGTTTGCGTATTTGCCGGGGCTAATACACGCGAAGTCCCCTCTTCGAGGACTACGCCCATGCACGGTAATCCGGGATTGCAAATCGAACAAAATTGTATCGTTTTGACACATTTTTTGGGGATTCGTATAATTAAAACGCAATACTGTTATGCGACTCCGGGACACCCATGAGAATATCACGTTTTTATGTTGCGGCTCCCGGCAACGCACCACAGGCGCATCTTTGACAGATCGTGGGAGCAACGCGAAGGGAGACGGAGTTGTCCACCCCGCATACACCCACTCCTCTTCGAGAACTGTGCCGTGGTTTTCGGAAACAATCCAGCTTGGCGTTCTTTGAGCTTCGACATCTCCAAAAAATCCACCTTGCGACTCTTGGTGCATTTTTTCATTGCCTCTCCCGGTCACTTTGCGTACTTTGTTTATAAACAAATGTTTACCATGCTCAATCCATACGAAAAAGAGGTGTACTATGGCGAAGCAGATGTTATTCAATGAAGAAGCCCGCAGGGCCATGTTGAGCGGTGTCAACAAGCTCGCAGACGCGGTGCGGGTCACTCTGGGACCCAAGGGTCGCAATGTTGTCATCGAGAAAAAGTTCGGCGCACCGGTTATCACCAATGACGGTGTCACCATCGCCAAGGAAATCGACCTCGAGGATCCATACGAGAATATGGGCGCCCAGCTTGTCAAGGAAGTCTCGACAAAGACCAACGACATGGCTGGTGACGGGACAACCACTGCGACCATCCTGGCACACGCCATTTTTTCCGAAGGTCTCAAAAACGTGACGGCCGGTGCCAACCCTATGAAGCTCAAGCGCGGGATCGAGAAGGCGGTTCATTTCTGCGTTGACGCGATCTCCAAGCTCTCCGAGCCGGTCAAGGCCAACAAGCAGAAGATCGCCCAGGTTGCCACCGTTTCCGCCAATAATGACGACGAGATCGGGAATCTCGTGGCCGATGCTATGGAGAAGATCCAGTACGACAAGGACGGAGTGATCACGGTCGAAGAGGCCAAGGGCATCGAAACCACCCTGCAGACCGTCGAAGGCATGCAGTTTGACCGCGGGTACCTTTCACCCTACATGGTAACGGATCCCGAGAGCATGGAAGCCAAGCTCGAAAACGCGTTCATTCTGATCCATGAAAAGAAGATCAGTTCGATGAAGGACCTCCTTCCCCTTCTCGAGCAGGTTGTCAAGCAGGGTGCGCCCCTCCTGATCATTGCCGAGGATGTCGAGGGTGAGGCACTGGCCACACTCGTGCTCAACAAACTCCGCGGAACACTCAACTGCGTTGCGGTCAAGGCCCCCGGCTTTGGCGACAGACGCAAGGCCATGCTCGAGGATATTGCCGTGCTGACCGGTGGAACGATGATCTGCGAAGATCTCGGGATGAAACTCGAGAGCGCGACGCTCAATGATCTCGGTCGTGCCAAAATCATCAAGATCAACAAGGAAAACACGACCATCATCGAAGGGCACGGCGAAGAGAAGAAGATCCAGGAACGCATCAAGCAGATCAAGGCCCAGATCGAGGAAACAACCTCCGATTATGACCGCGAAAAGCTCCAGGAGCGCTTGGCCAAGATGTCCGGTGGTGTGGCCGTCCTGAGTATTGGTGCCGCAACCGAGGTCGAGCTCAAGGAAAAGAAGGCCCGCGTCGAGGATGCCCTCGCTGCGACCCGCGCTGCCATCGAAGAGGGCATCGTCCCCGGTGGTGGAATGTCCCTCCTCTCCTGTGCCAAGTCGCTCGAGTCCTTCAAGATCAACGATGAGGAAGAGGCGATCGGTATCCAGATCGTCCGGCGTGCACTCGAAGCTCCGATCAAGCAGATTGCCATCAATGCCGGGATTGACGGAGCCGTTGTTGCCGAGCGTGCCAAGACCGAAAAATCGGGTTTTGGTTTCAATGCAGCCACCAATACATGGGAAAACCTGATTGACGCCGGTATCGTGGATTCGGCCAAAGTCGCCCGGGTTGCCCTGCAGAAGGCAGCTTCCATAGCTGCCCTGATGTTGACCACAGAGACCCTTGTTTCCGACAAACCCGAGCCCAAAAAGGCTTCCATGGGCGGTGACCCCGGCATGGGCGGGATGGGCGGCATGGGTGGCATGGGAATGGGCTACTGATCCAAGATCTGTCATCTGATGTTCAAAAAACCGGCCACAAGGCCGGTTTTTTGTGTGCTATACGCCCGGCAGGGCGTACATTCGAGGACGGCGGGCGCAAGCCCGCCTCCTGCTCGATTGCAGGATCGATTCGCCTCAAAGGGCTATTGTGCAATCCGGGATTGCAAAAAGAGACAAAGTGGGTCATTTTGACCACAACCAGGCAATCTACGGATGGTTGCAAGAGAGATAATGAGCATTGTGTACAATTGACACACGAAACACTCCCGGAGTACTCCTCTGTTGGACGCCCCAAAGAACGGTGTATGTCAAAAACACAGGCGGTTTTGAAAACTCGTGGCGAAAGTACAGTATGGAATCTTCGTACAATTCAGGCAATCGGGCTATCCCGGATTGCAATGCAGGCTCAAGCAATTCCGGGCGTGGACATCGTTCAACGGGCCGATGGACAGCCACCGGGACAAGTTGATCGTCTCAGATTCCGCGGGACTCTTCCATTTTGCGTTTGCGGAGCCATTGGTTCTTGTAGTAATTGGCCTGTTTGTGCAATTCCTCGAGGTCAACAACATGCATCTTGTTGTTCACCAGGAGAAATTTCTTGTTGTTGGCAAAAAAGTCCTTCAATACCGTCTTTCCCTGATCCGGGGAGAGTCCGATCATCCCGAGGAGCTCATTGGCACCAAAGTCGAAGGTATGCGCTGTTCCCTTGTCCAACGGGATGTGATTCTTGACGACCTGGGTGAGGAGCATATCGAAAATCTTGCCAGCCGGATCATCGATCACGGCGTTGGCGAACTGGCGGTAGGAGGTCCAGATCCGTTCGGAGAGGAGGGTGATGATCTTGGTCGCGAGTTGCGGCTGTTGCTGGACCATCCCCTGGAAATTCGTTTTGTTGACGGCGAGCAAAACGGCTCGCCCGTAGGCAACAGCCGTTGCCGAACGTGGCTTGTCATCCAGGATCGCCATTTCCCCGAAGATGTCACCCTTTTGTAAAATCGCGAGGGTGATCTCGTTATTGGCGACCACCTTTTTGATTTTGACGCCACCCTCCTGGATGATGTAGAGTTCATTCCCGATCTCGTGTTCGAGGAAGATGACATCGCCCTCCTCGTAGACTCGGGCAAAACCGGCTCCCTGTGCCTGTTGCTGGGGCTGCTGGGGTTGTGCCTTGAGAAAGGGGGCGAGCTGGGCCAGGCGTTGGCGGGCCTGCATGACATGGGTGCTGCCCGGATTGTATTCGAGATACTTCCGATAGGCATAGGCCGCTGTCACCCAGCTCTTCTGCTTGAAGTAGTACTCCCCCAGGGAGAGCAGGTGCATCGGATCCTCTTCGACCGAGTTGGAAAATGAAAGTCTGGTCAGGGCGGTATCGTAATAGCGGAGTTTTCGTGAAAACGAGCGGATGATTTTCATGGCAATCGGCCCGTTTTTCTGGATCAGCATCCCGAATTGGTCGCGCTTGACGACGATCAAAACGACATCAGTCAAAGCGATCACTGTTTCGATGCTGGGGTGGCCACTCATGGCCGAGATGACGCCAAAAAAATCGCCAGGATTCAAAACACTGTCGCTGTCTTCCTTGACGACATCCGATGTGACGAGATCGGATTTGGTCTGGACCCGAACCTGCCCGGATTTGACAATATAAAAGAAGGGGTTATCGACCTTGTCTTCGACGAGAATGTACGACCCCTGCTTGTAGGCCGCCAGTGAAAGCTGGGAAGGATCAGTCTGCATGTCTTCTCCGTCATGACCAACCGGTTTGGCCTGGTACCAGAATACGCCCGTCCGGGTTCTGTGTCAATTGCCCTGTACCGGAAGATGGAAACTGGGCAGTCTTCTTTTATGTATCGGCAGGGAGGGGCGAATTCTGCAATATGACTTGCATTCAGTGGTGGCATCCACACCTTCACGGAGCGGTTGTGGAGAGATTCTCTCAAAAGCAGGGTCATCGCGGTGAACGGGGATGAGTCCCTGCTTGAAGAACAAGAACCCGGGACCTGGCCGGTCCCGGGTCGTGATGCTCCCTGGAGTGTGCCCGTTCTTCTGTCCCACGTTCCGACACCGGGATCAGGGGGCTGGCGTCTCTGCTGTCTCCTCCGGTGACCGGATGGCGAAGCGGACGGCCTCCCCCTCCAGTCGGCAATCGATACTGCTTCCTTCCGCGATGCTCTCTTCAAGAAGAAGAACAGAGAGTGGTGCGACGATTTTTTTCTGGATGAGGCGTGCCAAGGGTCTGGCCCCGAACTGGGGATCGTAGCCCTCCCGAGCCAGCATGCTGCGGACGTGAGGATCAAAACTGATCTTGAGCTGGCGGGCCTGAATCCTGGCAGCCAGTCCGTTCAGTTGAATGTCGACGACCCGCTCCATCACGGACGGTTCGAGATTGGAGAAGACGATGATCTCGTCAATCCTGTTGATGAACTCGGGCCTGAAGTGTGCTGTCAGGATCTGCCGGAGGTTCTCGTTGGTCCTGAAATCGGCATGTCCCTCTCCGGTCCCGTGTCCAAGATTGCTCGTCATGATGATCACGGTATTGCAGAAATCCACAGTCCGACCCTGACCATCAGTCATGCGTCCGTCATCCAGAACCTGGAGCAGGGCATTGAAGACATCGGGATGCGCTTTTTCGATTTCATCGAAGAGAACCACGGAATACGGCTTGCGACGGACCTGTTCCGTCAGGTACCCGCCTTCTTCATGACCGACATATCCCGGGGGGGCTCCGATCAGGCGGGCCACGGAATGCTTCTCCATGTACTCGCTCATGTCGATGCGGATCATCGCTTTTTCATCATCGAAGAGGAAGGACGAGAGTGCCTTCGAGAGTTCCGTTTTCCCGACACCTGTCGGCCCGAGAAAGAGAAAGGACCCCAGGGGGCGTGTGGCATCCTGAAGCCCGGCGCGGGCACGCCTGATGGTTTCACTGACGGCGGTCAGGGCTTGTTCCTGGCCGATCACGCGTTTGGCCAGGTTTGCTTCCATCGAGATCAAACGATCCTTTTCGCTCTCGAGCATTCGGGCGACCGGAATATGGGTCCAGGCCGAGACGACCTGGGCGATGCTCTCGGCTGTGATCTCCTCGGAGAGAAGCGGGGAGCCGGCCTGGAGGGTCTTCAGTTCGAGGTTTTTGGCCTCGATTGACCGCTCAAGTTCGCTGATCCGGCCATAGCGGATCTCGGCGACCTTGTTGAACTCCCCGGCCCGTTCGGCCCGTTCGGCCTCGGCCCGGTATTCATCGATTTTCTCCTTGGCCTGCCGAATGGTTGTGATGATGGCTTTTTCCTGCATCCAGCGGGATTTGAGGGTATTGGCCCGCTCTTCCCCGTCGGCAAGAGTCTTCCCGATCTCTTCAAGCCGCCTGTCCCGTTCCCGTCCCCGGTGCTCGGCGATCAGGGCTTCCTTCTCGATGCGGAGCTGGATGAGCATCCGCTCCAGCCGGTCAATCTCCTCGGGCAGGGAGTCAATCTCGATCCGCAGGCGACTGGCGGCTTCGTCCACGAGGTCGATCGCCTTGTCAGGGAGGAACCTGTCCGTGATATAGCGGTGCGAGAGCCGGGCTGCCGAGACCAGGGCTTTGTCCTGGATCCGGACGCCGTGATGGACCTCGTATTTTTCCTTGATTCCGCGCAGGATGGCAATCGTTTCATCCACAGTCGGTTCCTTGACAAAGACTGGCTGGAACCGTCTCTCGAGGGCGGCGTCCTTTTCGATGTACTTGCGATACTCTTTGAGGGTTGTGGCCCCCACACAGCGGAGATCCCCCCGCGCCAGGGCCGGCTTGAGCATGTTGGCGGCATCTATCGAACCCTCGGCGGAACCGGCGCCTGCCAGGGTGTGGAGCTCGTCGATGAAGAGGATGATCTTTCCGTCGGAAGCCAGAACCTCCGTCAGGACGCCTTTTAATCGATCTTCGAATTCACCCCTGAATTTCGTTCCGGCGACCAGGGAGCCCATGTCGAGGGAGAGGAGCCTGCGGCCTGCGAGGGTTTCGGGGACATCACCTGTAGCAATCCGGAGAGCCAGGCCCTCGGCGATGGCCGTTTTCCCGACACCCGGTTCGCCCAGCAGGACGGGATTGTTTTTTGTCCGGCGGGCCAGAACCTGCATCACTCTGCGGATCTCCTCATCCCTTCCGACGACAGGATCGATCTTGCCCCGTCTGGCACGTTCGGTCAGATCGATGGTGAATTTTTGCAGGGCCTGGTAGCGGGACTCCGGCTCCTGCGTGTCAACCCGGTGTGCTCCTCGGACCCCCTGGAGTGCCTGGCGGATCCGGGCTGGGGTGAGGCCATTCACAGAAAAGATTCTGACAAGTTCGCTCTCCCCGTGCTCGGCCATGGCGAGGATGACGTGTTCTACGCTCAGGTAGTCATCCTTGAATCTGGTTCGTTCCTGGTCGGCCTTTGCGAGAACGCCACTTGCCTCACGGGAGAGGGTGGCCTGCGAGAGTCCATCCCCGGAGAGACGGGGAAGCCGGTCCAGGGCCTGGTCGAGAGCCTGCAGAAAAGACTCTTTGGGAACACCTGTCTGCGAGAGGATCAGGGTGAACATCCCGTCATCCTGCGCACCCATGGCGCGGGCGAGATGGAGACTCCGGATCTCGGCATGCCCGCGGGTGATGGCAAGCTCCTGCGAAGCGGCGAGTGCTTCCTGGAGACGAAGGGTCATTGCATTGATGTCCATGGTATTCCCTCCAATAGTGTGTATATACAAATGTTAAGTAAAAAAGCATGAAATGGCAATTCTTTCCATACACCTGAAGTCTCCCCGAAAAACACCACTGAAGGTGTGATTATAGGTAAATTTGAAAAGAATGACGAGTTGGGAACCGTCTGGTTTCGGCGCATGGCCCGGGTCTCGTGCCCATCCCGTTGCGCAACCATATCCGGGAACAGGCCGGAGTCCGGGGAATTGATGCACTCACACATCGACAGTATTCTGGATGAGGCTGCGGGGCCGGTATCCCTGTCGGTATTGCTTTCACTCCTGGCCGACCGCGAGTCGCGTCCGGTGGACTGTCAGGTCGTCGAGGAATCCCTGCGTGCCAATCCCCTGGCTGCCGAAGTGGAGCGCGCTCTCTGGGTCAAGGCTTCCACCATCATAAACGGTCGTTCCTTCTTCGCGATTCCGGAAGTCGAGGATGTGCGGGCGGGTCGGGTCTGTTGCGTCGGGAGTGATCTCTTTTTCATGATGCGGCTTGGTGCCAGGCAGGGAGCCGTGACACTCGTGACGGAAGACGGGCAGGAGATCCAGTCCAGACTTCTGGTCGAGGATACCGGGTATTTTTATCTTGAAGGGCTTGACGACTGGTATCGCCAAACCGGTTTTGCCGCCGAGCGGGACTCCCTTCTTGTACGATGTCTCGACTACGACGAAGTCCGGTATGCCGTTGTGCGTCTTGAGGAACCGGTGTTGGACGGATTCGTCGGTTCCCGGATGCGGACCTCGATCTGTACCTGGCTTGTGTCGCAGGTCAAGCGAGAGCCGGGGAGGTTTCCCGGGACCTTGCCGAACGGGTTTTCCATCAGCGGGGCCCTGCGGTTCCTGCTGCATGCCCGGGGGAGTTTTTTCGAGCGCTATCCCTGCAATCTCTCGTTCTTCATGTCGCTTGACGAGCGCTTTCTTGTCACAGGGAACCAGTTCATTCTGCGCAGTGAGTCACAGACCGAGGATTTTGTCGAGCACTACATCGGCCAGGAAAGCAGTCTTCTGTTTGAACCGCAGGACATTGCCCGGTTCAATCGGGCTCTCGAGGCTCTGTTCGAACTGGGGGATGCAGCGACGGCCCGGGATTTGTTCATGCAGCTTGCAGCCGAATACCCCCAAGAAATGCTCCTGCACAAGTATATTTACCAGGCGGCATGGCATCTTGAGGATTTTGAAGCTGTCCGGCGGCACGTGGCCATCTATCTCGAACGGTTTCCCCGCGACCCTGATGCCGTCTGTACCTTGGCCGAGGTCGCGATGTTCGAAGGGGAGTATGACAAGTCGGCAGAACTCCTGGCACAGGCCGAGACTCTCGTGCATCCAAACGACAAGACCATGCTGGCGGATGTCTGTATCGTGCGCATGCGTCTTCTCTGGGAGACCCATGATGACGAGGGTGCAGCCCGGGTGGCGCAGCGGCTCCTTGAGCTCGAACCGGACAACGAGGAGGCCCTGGCCCTTCTCGAAGACCATCCCCTGCCGGAGGGGAAAACGAAGCGGGCCGGTGTGATCAAGGCCGATTTTGCCAGGAAGAAGACGATAGAAACAGGTGAACAGGATGAGTAACACAACATTCGAACGGTTTTCGGATCTCGATGTCCGTCCCGATATCAGGGATGCCCTGGCCCGGAGCGGGTTTGTCACTCCGACACCCATTCAAAAACTGGTTCTGCCCGATGCCCTGGCCGGGCGGGATGTTTTCGGGCAGGCCCAGACGGGTACCGGCAAGACGCTGGCCTTTGCCATTCCGATTGCGCAAAAAGTCGATCCGGCCGCCCGGTATGTCCAGGCCGTCGTTCTTGTACCGACCCGGGAACTGGCCAAGCAGGTGGCCAATGAAATCGAAAAGGTGACGGTTACGACAAAGGGCCTGCGCTGCGTGGCCATCTATGGCGGGGTGGGACAGCAGCCCCAGGTGGATGCGCTCTCGAGCGGGGCACAGGTTGTGATCGGCACTCCGGGGCGCGTTGTCGACCTGATGCGCCAAAAGGAGCTGAAGCTTGATCGCGTGAGCAT
>DAIREN010000062.1:0-15393 GCA_036795535.1 Spirochaetota bacterium | reverse complement strand
TCTTCGACTCCAACCTGACGACGCTGCTCTCGGCACTGGTGATGATGCAGATGGGAAGCGGAATGGTCAAGGGCTTTGCCGTGACCCTCTTCATCGGTATCCTCACCTCGATGTTTACCGCACTCTTTGTGACACGCTATCTGGTTGACGGCTCGATGAGTCTCTTCAAGATCAAGCGTCTCCCCATTTGAGAGAGGATGGACGAAGCGAAATGATCAAGACGAACATCAATTTTATCAAGGGCAGGAAATACGCCTATTTCTTCTCGGCTGTTGTCATCCTTGTCTGTCTCCTGTCCATCTTTGTCTTCAGGGGATTCAATCAGGGGATCGACTTTACCGGCGGTCTGACGGCCAATCTGACGATCAATTTCGAGAAGTCGGATATCGGGATGATGCGGAGTTTGTTCTCGGCTGTCACGCTCCACCAGGTGGTGGGTGAGGAGACGAGCAGTGACCGGATCCGCTCGGCTATGGAGCGGAAGCCCGAAGCCGGGGCCGCTCTCTCGAATGCCGGAGCGACAAACGCTGTTGTCAGCAACCGGGCGGCTCTTCCGGCCGGAAAGACACGCGAGATTGTCGAGAATCTGGGCAAGAACATCACCCGTCTTGAAAAGAAGGCGGGCGAATCCACCAATCGCCAGAGCGAGACCTATCTGATCCGCATCAAAAACATCCCCGGAGTCGACAAGGACGAGATCGAGCGTGCCCTGACCGGTGTGCTCGCCAAGAAGTTCAAACAGCGCACGGTCGTGTCCGTCAGCATCGCTTCAAAGGATGCCAACGATGATGGCACGGCCTTGTCTGCACTCCTGAAGCCTTTTGGAATGGATGGCGAGCTCAAGGGCCTGGTGATGAATGTCAGCGAGCAGGGAAAGACCAACCGGGTCAAGATCTTCGAGGCAAGCCAGACCTTCGAGACGGCTGTCAACGAAACAGAGATCCGGAACGGATTGACCAAGCTGTTTTTGGCCCAGCCCCAGTACGACATCAGCAAGGCGGTCGAGTTCTCGTCCACGATCGAATGGGGATCGTTCAACTCGGTTTCTTCAAACATCGGAAAAGAACTCCAGGATTCGGCGATCTGGCTCTCACTTCTCTGCGTACTGATCATGCTCGTGTATATCGCGATCCGCTTTGACTTCCGCTTCGGAGTTGGGGCCATTGTGGCCCTGATCCACGACATGATCATCATGTTGGGTGTCGTCTCCCTGACGGGGAACGAGATGAATGTCCCGGTGATAGCGGCTGTGTTGACCATCTTCGGATATTCGATCAATGACACGATCGTCGTTTTTGACCGCATCCGCGAGAGTCTCAAGTTCTCCCGCAAGGAAGACCTTCCCGGGATTGTCAACCGCAGTATCAACGAAACACTCTCACGGACGATCATCACATCGGGCACGACCCTCTTTGCGGCGGTTTCGATCTACCTCTTTGCCGGCGAAGTCCTGCGTGACTTTGCATTCTCGCTGATCGTCGGTATCGTGTTTGGAACCTACTCCTCGATCTTCATTGCATCGCCGATGTATCTCCTCATGGAGAAGTTGACGGACAAGAAGGTAAGTGAGTCAGCCAGCAAGGCCTGATCCCTTTCCTCATTCCTGACAGACAACAGGGGTGCTCCAGCTCAAGCGGGGCACCCCTGTTTTTTTATGGGTCATCCGGAATGTCAGGGATGGCCAGGAAAAGAACGGTACAGGACGGTGGCCCCGGAAGAAGATGCGTTCTGGGCTGGTGCCGCGTCCGGTCGGGCTGAGGCTGTTCATCATGAACAATGCTCCCGGAATACAGGGTATCCCGGACGAAGAGACGCGAGTCCCGGAGGTTCCGCATCGGAGAGGGGGATTACTCCACGGGATGGACGGTCATGGAGATATGGTCGAAGATGTATTTTGAAAGGATGTACATGTCGCGTTCGTGACAGTCCTTGAGCCGCAGGGCGAAGACAGTGCCGCTCTTATAGACGACTTCGCCCGAGAGATCCATGTCCTGCGATGCCAGTTTGATCTGGATCTTGGAGATGAAAACACCGAGATCGAGCTCGGGGGCGGGGATCTCTTCGGGTGTGTTGAGCGCCAGTCCGCCCGCACTGATGTTGAGCAGGGTCGCGCTGTAGAGCTTGGCGCTCGAGGGTAGCCGGAAAAAAACCTTGCGGTCGTCGTTTTTGCCGGGGGTGACACGGAAGAATGTCCGTTGTTCATCCGCGGGTGTGATGCCCCGGATGATGTCCATTAATTTTGGAAGGCTTTTGTCCTCGGTGAAGGGTTTGACCAGCCAGCCCGCGATCCCGATATTGACGAAGGGGAGAATCGTCTTTTTGTCCGTCAGGCTGGAAGAGACGATCCGGACGGGCTTGCTCGGGAGGAGTCCGAGCATTTTGAGGAAGGCAAAGGCCTTGGTGGGATAGACATCGATATCGATCAGGAGGATGGTGATTTTTGTCGAGGAGATGATTTTGTGGGCCGCTTCCAGCGTCTCGGCGTAGTAGAGATTGATCCCGTTGGCGAAGAGCTTCCGGATCAGGATGTCCCGGAGGCTTGTTTTTGTGTCGACCAGAAGAAAATTCATGGGGTACACCTCGGTCGGAATCTCGGTTGGCGCAACGAAGTCATTGCGGTTGCTTGACGGGTTTCGCCACCTTTTTTTTCGCTTCGGAGATATTGACGATCTCGCGGATCCGCTTGGCCAGCCGGGGGAGCGGGATCAATTCGGAAAACATCCCGAGTTCGATCGCCTGGAGAACACGTTCGGGGGCCGCATTTGTCTCGGGATGCTGTCCGAGGACGAGCGCGCCCCGGCTCTTGAGGAGTCGCAGGCCGGAGACCCCGTCACTCCCGCTTCCGGTCATGAGGACGCAGAGTGCGTCTTTCCCGTAGGCATCCGCAATTGTCCGGAAGAGGTAGTCGATCGAGGGCAGTTGTCCGGAAACGGAATCGGCGAAGGTGTGCTCGACAAGATACCGGTCCTCGCATTTGATGACTCCCATTTGCATGGCACTCGATGCAAGGATCAGTCGGCCTGGAAGGATGTCCAGGTGATGTCGTGCAAGATGGACCTCGACGGGAGAACGCTCAGCGAGGACGGCCGAGAGCGGCGGAAGGAAGGGCGGTGGCGCCTGGAGGACGGCCAGACAGGCGATCCGCGGCCGCTTGGGGAGTTGGGGGACGATGCTCATGATGGCCTTTGTCCCGCCGGTGCCCAGACCGAGTGCAATGATACTGATGGTCCCGGGGACGGTCTTGATCTTCTTCCCTTCCAGCTTGGTGATCGCCGATCTGTCGGGGAAGACCGGCTGTCTCGTGAAGGAAAAGACTTTTTCGGAGATGCACGAGGAAAGCACGTCCGGATCCATTTGCAGGTTTTCGGATGGTCTCGGGAGGAAATCATCCGCCCCGGCTTCAAGAGCGTCCAGCATGATGCGCATGGATTCGACAGTCGGATCCGAGAGGAGCAGGATCGGGGGATGGGCTGGCAAGGTTGTGATCTCGGTGAGGACGGCCTGGGAAGCTCCGTCCGGCATCTCGTTGTCCAGAAGAACGAGGGAGAGTGCGCCGAAATCGTAATCACCGATCTCGTCGGGGTGGCAGCTTGCAAGCCTGAGACTGGCGTCATGGAGCGAGCGCAACAGGCGTGCGATCCCGGTTGTGACCTGATTTTCTGTCGTTATCAACAGTATGCTGGTTCCAGCTGCCATGGTATCCGATTTCTGTGGAATAATGACAAATATACCAATTGGCGAGTGGTTTTTTCAAGTACTATCGCCAAGTGTCCGGAAGCGTTTGCTCTGGTCGAGAGAACTCTGGACCAGGTTCCATGCTGCTTCGGTGGCGCATTCCACCTCGAGATCGATCCGGGTTTGCCCGTCCGGGAGGGGGAGACGGCGGACGGACTGGATTCCCGCGTTGTGGGCCGCGATCAGGGCCACCAGGTCGGGCAGGATCCACGGGTCATCACTGGCTTCCAGGCTGATCGTTTTCCTGAAGACCCGCTCCCGGGCCCGCCATGCGGGATACACGATCCGGTCCGGTTCTCCCAAGAGGTTGGGGATGTTGGGACAGTCATGGCGGTGGATGCTGATTCCTCTCCCGCGGGAGAGATAGCCCAGGATCGGGTCACCCGGCTGCGGGTTGCAGCACCGGGCGAACTCGAAGAGCAGATTCCGTTCACCGTCAACCACGATGCCCGGTGTCCCGATCTCAACTTCGGGTTGGGGTTGGGCGCCGGATCCCGGCACCGGCCGCCGCCGTCGGCTTTTCGGGTCATTCCCCTGCGCCGGGTCCCTGGTCCGCACTTCCAGATCAAGCTGCTCGGTATCCAGCATGGCGTTTTTCAGCCAGACGCGGATTTTGTGCCGGGCGCGGGATGAGCGGGCCACGCGGAGCCAGGCACTGGTCGGGTGTGCGGTCCGGGACGTTATGATCTCGACGACATCACAATTTTTGAGGGCGGTCTTGAGGGGAACCATTTTCCCGTTGACCCGTGCCCCGATCGTGTGCTGCCCGACATCGGTGTGGATGGCATAGGCAAAATCAAGGGGTGTCGCATCGGTGACCAGGCGGATGACGTCGCCCTTGGGCGTGAAGACGTAGATCTCGTCCTGGAGCATCTCGCCGGTCAGCTCCTGCATGAACTGGCGGGGATCGGTCAGCGAGTCCTGCCAGTTTTTCAGTTTTGCCAGCCAGGGAAGGGTGCTGGCCATATCCCGCATCTCGTCCGTATGGCCGGCCTTGTAGAGGAGGTGGCTGGCGGCGCCTTCCTCGGCGATGCTGTCCATCTCCCGGGTCCGGATCTGGATCTCGAGAAGTTTCCCGTCAGGCCCGACGATGGTGGTGTGCAACGAGGAGTACATGTTGGACTTGGGGAGGGCGATGTAGTCCTTGAAGCGGTCGTAGAGCGGTCGATAGAGGGAGTGAATGATCCCCAGGATCTGGTAGCAGTCCGGAATCCGTTCGCAGATGATGCGGACGGCCATCAGGTCATGGATCTCGCCAAACGACTTGTTCTTGGTCTGCATCTTGCGGTAGATGCTGTAAAAATGCTTGGCCCGTCCCTTGATCTCCACGGTGAGGCCCTGGTGGCGGAGTTCGCTACCGATCTCCTGCATGACACGGTTGATGCGGTCGTCCCGTTCGCGACGGGTATCGTCGATGCTTTTTTTGAGGGCGTAGTAGGCATCGGGATCGAGGTGCTTGAGGGAAAGGTCTTCGAGTTCCGTCTTGATCCAGCTGATACCGAGGCGGTTGGCGAGCTGGGCGTAGATGTCGAGGGTCTCCCGTGCGGTATAGAGTCTGCGCTCGGGTGGCTGCCAGGCCAGAGTACGCATGTTGTGGAGCCGGTCAGCCAGTTTGACGAAGATAACCCGGATATCCTGTGCCATCGCCAAGAGGAGTTTTCGCATGTTTTCGGCGGACCGGTCGGCCTGGCCGTGGGCGGCCCGCAGCCGTTTGATCTTGGTCACGCCTTCGACGATGTGCAGGACATCGCTTCCGAATTCGGTACGGATGGTCTCCGGATTGGCTTCGGCGGAATCCTCGACGGTGTCATGCAGGAGGGCTGCGATGATGCTGGTCTGGTCGATTCCCATGGATGCGACGATCAAGGCCGTCTCGGAGGGATGGGTGATATAACTCTCGCCCGAGAGCCGTTTCTGTTCCCGGTGGCAAAGGGCGGCATACTCCCAGGCTCTGCGGACCGTTTCAGGATCGTAGCGCAAGCCGTTTTTGTCCGTAATGGTTGTGAGCGCGGCCAGGAACTGGTCGGCACTGGTGCAGCAGGTGGTCTCCATCGATCAACCGTTCCCGTTGCTGGCGGATGGTCTTCCGGAGACCGATCTGAGCCGCTGTTGCCAGACTGCAGCTTCGTCGGGATAGCCTGCAGCGATGAGGAGAGCGCAGGAGGTGTTGACAGTGACGGCATCATTGTTGGCGAGGGCCATGGCCGCCGCCCTGTTGATCCATTCCCGGGCCAGCCCGTGGAGGTCGGCTTTGTGCATCAGGCCGGCAGCCTGGAGCGTATCGCTCCAGGAGCGGGAACTGAGACTGGTCCGGGCGATGGCGATCCAGGCCTGGACGGATTCGTGGTTGAGGGCGGCCCCGGTGTTTTCGGGGAGAAGGAGGCTGGCCGCCTGGAGCGCGTCACCCGTCAGGCCGGCATCCAGGGCGAGTTCGATCGAGCGGACAGCCAGAGGGATTGCGAGGTCCGGGTTGTTCCGGGCGAGGAAGATCCGGGCAAAGAGCCGGCAGGCCAGGTGCGAGTTTGTCGCGCCGGGAAGACAGCTGGCCCGTTCGAGGTAGGTTTGAAAATAGGCCGGGATCGTCTCGCCCCTTGTCGTCGAGTCCTGGAGGATGATGAAGCCCTCGTAGACGGCCCGCCAGTCGTTGCGTTCGAGCCCGTAGGCGCACGCTTGACGGATGGCCAGGCGGCTTTGGGGAAAACGGCCGGCGGCATGATCACGCCATGCCCTGGTGAGTGCGGCTTTCCATTTTATCGGGGCGGTTTCCGCCGGGTGGCCTGTCTCCGGAAGGAGCAGCACCACGAAGAACAGAGCCAGGAGCGCGGTATGGGGCCGTGAGGAATGCATACCGGATTGTAGCCCGGGTGCGGGCCTGCTGACAAGGAAAAAGAGGCCCACTCGCTGTTGTCAGGAGGAAAAGCGTCAACCAATCGGGTGGTCTTGCTTGGACGGGGCGGAGAAATTCGGAAACAATGTGTTTTGATACTGCGCCCGGGCCATCCTCCGCGCCAGTGGACCATCTCCCGACCACAATTTTACCCGGAGGACTAAGGCTGTTCACCAAAAAGAACAGGATTGGGATACGGGATGCCTTCGGGACAGGATCATTTGCAAACCTGCTGACAGAAGTACCGGGCAGGAATAAGAGACAGGGCGCGTTGTTCGACAGGAACCTGGCAGATGGCCGGACAGGAGGAGCCTCCATCCGGAAATCCTTGACTGGATCGTTCTTCCGGTCTATCATTTGAAGACAGATATTGGTTCGAATTTGTTTTTTCGGGAAGGTGTATGAGATTTATCGTTCTTGTGATTGTCGGATTGGCCGGGTTTCTGGCGGCCTGCAGTTCGACGGGTGCCATCCGTTCGCAATGGGAGCACCGCGTTCTGGCCAGTGGTGAGCGCACATCCCGCGAGTATCGCGAGGAAGGCCTGCTCCTCTACCGGGAACGGCTCGTCCCTCCAGCCTTCACTTCCATACTCTGTCCGGCCGGATCCTTTGTCTATCATCGTCCCCATGCCCTGGTCGCTGCTTCGAGTGGCTGGCTTCGCGAGGACGCCAACCTGGATTCCCTCGAGGTCCGTTCCGGTGCAGTCTCGCTGGCTGACAAGGATCGGCAGAGGGGCTGGTACCTGGCGGCATGGGACGGGAAACGGGCCGGAACACCCTCTGACTGGGTCTGGGTCCGGATCGGGACAAACGGGTATTGGCTCAAACCGCAGGGGCTGCACTATTATTCCGAACTTCTCGCTCCGCCCAGGGATGGCCAGCGCTGAGGGGGTTGAACCACGTTCATGCTTTCCGGTTGACGAGTTCGATGTCCTGGAGCGCACCCCGGGTGATGGTTTCCTGATCTGCAAGCCGGGCAATCTGGTCGGCGGTATGCCAGACCAAGGCATCCATCTCGCTTCTGTCCGGACGGAAAGGGCCGCTCTCCTCGAGCAGCCAGAGATCCGTGTACTCGCTTTCCTGTCTGTCGCGCAGGATGTAGGCGCCAACCCATCGTTCCTTGCCCGCTAGGGTGATCCCGAGTTCTTCCCGTGCTTCGCGAACCAGGGCCGCTTGTGCCGTTTCTCCTGCGCGGACATGGCCCGCGGCTGCCGTGTCCCAGAGTCCGGGGGCTGCGGCCCTGTCGGCGCGGCGTTTCTGGAGGAGGATGCTCTCGTTCGAGGGATCGCGGATCACGAGATGGACAACATGTTGCAGGAGATCCGGTCTGGTATGGAGCAGGCCCCGTCTGGCGCGTGCGATCTCCTCTCCCCGGGTGTCCACGACGGCCAGCCATTCGGAGGCATCGTCCGGGTCGGGGGTGCGTAACCGGCGCCGGGTGCGGATGATCCAGCCCGCCGCGAGCAGGCCCGGGAGAATCCAGAAGAGGGGGCCACTGGCCGATTCGAGGACGGCGTGCCATTGCTCGCGGGTACCCGGTATAGCGCCGGGAAGGTTGGATGGCAGGATTCCGGCAGGCTCGACAGCGCTGGCCCAGGCTCCAAACAGGAGCAGGGCGTGCAGGACGAGAAGGATGGCGGCTGCCTGCATCACCCTGGCAAGAAGGGGCTTGATCGCTTGTGGAATCTCGAGACCTGCCGTGACCGTTCTGGGGAGTCTGTTGAAAAAGACCGGGAGCATGAGAGCGGCACAGAACAGTTCCACTCCGGGAGAAACGAGTCCGGCCGGGAGGGGGATCGCACCCGGAATATCGGGCAAGCTGATCGCGGACATCAGGAGAAGATCAAGGAGGAGGCCCCGGTCGAATCTCCGGTATGCAAGGTACGCGTGCAGGGCCAGGAGCAGGACGACACCGCTGCCTGCCAACAGACCGGCAAGGCTTCCCCAGACGGTGTCGACCGTGAGCCAGACGATCAGGGGAATGATGGCTGTGGCGGCCTGTCTTCCCGGGCTTTCCCGTGTTTCGCCGCTCACAGATAGCACTTCGGTTCTTCGTCCGGAAGGCCGGCCAAGAGTTCAACATGGGGTTTGACCGTGGAGGAGTTGATTTTCGGGAAGAGGACTTCCTCAACCTGGAAGAACCCGACGGAGCTTGTCATGGATACGGTGATCCTGAGGGGCTTGCGTGTTCCGGCTTCCAGTGAAACATCCTCGATCGCTGCAGCCGAATACTGGTGGATGTCCCCGGGCTTGGGTTCATTATTGAGGATCATCGGGATCCGTGCGCGGCCCTTTTTCATGTCACAGCCGTCGGCGATCAGGACGGTGCCTGCTTCGAGGGTATGGATCCTGCGGCTGGCCATGTGGCCGGCGATGCACTCGAGGGTGATCGAGCGGATGGCGATTTTTTTGGGGAGGTCGGGTTCGATGGCGCTCAGTATCCGGTCGAGGATCGGCAGCGAGAGGATGACGCCCATCCGTTCGTGTTCTTCCCGGCCGACGGTCATCCCGATATCGTGCAAGAGGGACGCCAGGAGGAGGATCATCTGGACGTCTTCGAAATCTCCGTCCCCCTCCCGTTCAAGCGTGTAGGCGATACCGGCCCGATGCAGGATTCCGGCGATGACCAGGGCGTTCCGGGCCACGGTTTTCATGTGGACCGGACCATGGTCGTTGAAATTCATGCGATTGATGGAAACCGTGTTGGCGTACTCCTGCAGGGTTTCGATCTCCTTGTCGGCAAAGAGCATCTCGGCGAGTGTCAGCGCCCTGCCTGTGACGAGTTCAAGGATCCGGTTTTCAATCTGCTTCTCTTTGGGTGATTTCATTGCACTCCCCCCTCACAGGGAGAGTCTAGGCATGAACTGCCTCCGGGGGCAAGGCCGGGGAGGCCGTCTGAGGGTATGTGGCCCGGTTGCCGGGAGAGCCGTCTCTCGAGGATGGTGCTTGCCGGCTTTGTTCCTGACTATATTTGCCGAAGTCACGGGTTCCGGCAAGGGATCCGTGACGGACGACGAGAGAAAAAGGAGCCCGCGATGCGTGCGATCATATTGGCTGCCGGTATCGGCAAGAGACTTCAGGAACAGGGCAAGCAGATGCCCAAGTGCTTTGTCAAAGTGGGCGGCAAGCGTCTGGTGGACCGGCATCTCGAGCGGCTGGCGCAGTGCGGGATCAAGGAAGTCTGTTTTGTGGTCGGCTATATGGCGGATGAGGTCCGGGCCCATCTGGCGAATGACGCCAGTGGGGTCAAGGTCTCGTTCATCGAAAACACCGATTACCTCAAGGGGAATATCCTCTCCGCGTATGCCGCCAAAGACCTTTTTGACGAGCCGTTCATCATGATGGATGCGGATGTGGCCTATCCCGCCGAACTCTTTTCAAAACTCGTCAATTCGCCGCATGCGGATTGTCTCCTTCTGGATGAAAATTTTGACAATGACGACGAAGAGATGAAACTCGGTGCCGATGCGGACGGGCGTGTCTGGGAGATCTGCAGACGGCTTGCCAAGACATGGCCGGCCCAGGGCGAGGGTGTCGGGTTCTTCAAGTGCAGCCCGGCGACGGGAGCCATCTTCCGCGAGATGCTGGGCCGGGTCATCGCGGCGGGCGGGGAAAAGCTGGAGTACGAGGAAGTCCTCGACATGGTGATGAAACTTGCTCCGATCCGGTTCGAGTTTGTCGGCGGGCTTCCATGGACCGAGATCGATTTCCCTGAGGATCTTGAAAAAGCCAATCGGCTGTTTTCCTGAACAGGTTTGGAGCGAATGATTGACGCTTCCGCCGGTGTGGGATAGACTGGCGGAAGGATACTCTCTGGAGGGTGTGGGCATGGTGCGTGTGTTTGGTATAGCGTGTCTGGTGCTGTGGGTGGCGGCCTGTTCGAGCGGAAAAAATGCCGAATCCGGAGATTCCCGGTCGGTGGAAAATGTCGGGACTCCGGTTGTCCGGAAAAAAATCGACAAGCTCGATTCGAAGGCCTTCGTCGAGATCACCATTGATTTGATGAAGGAAAAGGCCAAGTGGGAAGCGGACTGGGTCAAGTTCATGCAGCAGAAGCGGGAAGCCTATTTCAAGGCATGGGGTTTGACCGAAAAACAGTTCAATGATTTCCCTGTCAACAATATGGCGGCCATGCAACGCTACTTGAGGGAAAACCCCCAGGCGAATCAGGCCTACATGGATGCCAGCCGCACGTACAACAGGCAGGGACCCTGAGCATGGATCCGTCCCCGGGTTCTGGCGGAATGGCCCGGTCCGGAAGGGCTGGTCGGTTCAAAACGCTCTTCCTTCCTGTTCTTTTTCTGGTTCTTGCCCGGCCTTTGGCCGGGTCGCCGTATTGGGTCAGCGGGGAGCGGCTTGCCGATCTTTTGATGTATCACCATCTGATGGACGGAGTCCAGTACGACCAGGCTGGTCAGGTTCTCGACCGGCTTTTGGCTGCTGGCCGGAGGACTGCCCATGTCCGGGTTCTCGAAGCCGGGTATTGCCTGGAGATGCACGACCTCGGTCGAACCGGGAACTGGCTTGCCCGTGCAGGGGATGCGGCCCGGGCGGCTGTCCGGCTGGATCCGGCCGGCTGGCGTGGATACTTCCTGCTTTCCCGGTGGAACGAGATTTCAGGGAATGTGCAGGAAGCGCTGCACTGTGCCAGGCAGGCGCTCGACAAGGAGGATGTCCCCCGCGATGTCTGGGCCAGTGCCATCGAATTGGCCAGAAAGCACGGCACCCGGGGCGACCTTGGCCAGCTCCTCGAGGCAGCCAGCGAGCGGGGCTATCTTGACGGGAACGGTCTGTATGCTTTGGGGATGATCCGGCTTTCGGAAGGCAGGCTCCAGGATGCGATTTCCTGTCTTGAGAGTGTCCGGGAATATGGAGACTCCGGACTTGGGGTGCGGGCTTCCAATGCATTGCTCGTGCTCTATCGTGAACGGCTGGATTTTCGCAAGGTCGGATTGATGCTGGATCAGCTTCAAAAACTCTTTCCGGGCGATGTCGTGTATCGCCAACACAGGGTGATTCTCGACTTTTTACGCGACGGGATCCCCCGGCAACCGGTCTCGCTGGAGGGTTTGCATCCCGAGTCGGTCAAGCAGTCCGAACATCTTGCGGTCCTGCTTCTGGTGAGCGGGGATACCAATGGTGCGCGGCGGATCGCCGGATTGCAGGATGATTCTCCCGGATATGTCGGAGCCGCGGTCCGTTTCCATCTTGACCCTGTTCCGGAACGGCGGGCATCCCTGGCCCTGGCTTTGGCCGGTCGTGCCATGCAGGAGGGAATGACGGATCTGGCTGAACAATGGTTGACCAGAGGCTCCACCTTCCTTCCTGTCGGGGAGAGCATGACCAATGCTGACTGGTTGACCCTTCAGGCCAGACTCGCACTGGCACAAAAGGAATATGTGCGGGCGGCCGAGTATGCAACCCTGCTTGTCCGGTCCAGACCGGCTGACAACGAGGCGCGGAGTCTCCTGGCTGCGGCTTGTGTCCAGCTTGACCGGCATGAAGAAGCCATTCGTCTCTTTACCGCTGCGGGGGATGGAGACGGATTGGTCGGGGCGGCCTTGACCCGGGCCAGGCGTGGGCAACCCGAAGTGGCGCTGCGCTATACGGAAACCCTTTTGCGGCAGGCGCCCCTCCATGGAGAGGCGGCCCGTCTTCATGCCCTCTCGTTGGAGCAGTTGTCCCGGACAAACGATGCGCTGCGCGCGCTCGAAACGTGGTATGGGCACGGCGGGAGGGACGCGGCAACCGTGGCGGTCTATGCCCGGCTGGAAATCGGCCGTGGGGAGGGACAACGGGCCCTGCGTCTGATCGATGAGGCCGCATCCCGCAATACCGAGGTGCGGAGCGGTGTTTCGCTGGCCGTGCGTGGTGAACGGGCTGAGCTCGGGCTGTTGCGGGCACAGGCGCTCTCGCTTCTCAAGCGCTATCGCCAGGTGGTGGCGGTCTGTGAGGATGTCCTCGCCCTTGGAGGCTTGCCGACCGAGCGATTGGTCGAACTTCACCTCTGCCAGGGGCAGGCCTTTCTCGCCACCGGCAGGACAAAGAGTGCGCTTGCGGCTTGGAGACGGATCCAGGTCCTTGTACCCGGAGAGAAACGGAGCCTGCAGATGATCAAGGAACATGAGGCGGTTGACCAGCGGAGCGTCCGATGGCGGTGAGTGTTCGTGCGAAAATATCGCATCAAATTACTGGAATCGGCGCAGTTCTTGCGCTCATGCTCGTTGTAAGTGCAAGTTGCAGAGGCGTTCCGGAGAAGCCGTCTGTTCCTCAAAAAAAAACTGTTGCCGAACTCCTGCGTCTGGTGGACGCTGAATCGCGCAGGGTCGGAGAATGGCCAATCTTCAAGGCCACAGCGCATTTTTCGTACAAGGATCGGGATCTCGATGCCGGCTTCTTTCTCGTCATCCGGCGTGACAGCCTGCGGAATTTCACCAGGGTGGCGATCGAGGGGTCACTGGACCAGAATCTCTGGGCCGATCTCGTGGCCATGGGGGATACGCTCTCCCTCTATCTCCCGCTGGACAAACGTGTCTTGACAGGAAGCCGCTCCCGGGGAAGCGGCTTCCGCATGGACGGTGGGGTGCGCTTCAGTCTGCACGAACTGCTCCTGCTGGCCGAATTGCGTCCTGTGCTTGAAACAAACCAGGCAGCCCGTGCGGAATCCGGTCCGGATGGCGCATCCGTGCTGGCTTTGACAGCCAATGACGGGAATTCCGCCACCATGGTGCATTTTTCTCCGGATGGATGGATCACCGGCATCCGCTCCATGCGGCAGGGCCGGGAGCGGGCCCGGATTCTCTACGAAAAACGGGATGCGCGGACCGGGATTGCCCGCAAGCAGACGATCATTGTCAGGGATTTCGGGATGGAGGCTGTTGTCTGGCTCTCGACCTGGGATCCTTCCTGGCGCTATGCACAGGGAGATGAAAAACTTGTGCTTCCGGATGATGTCCGTACGGTCGGGATGGACGGATCCGGGACGGAACAATAGTGCGGATCCGGAAATATGGAAGAACGGTATTGCGGAAACTTCGGTCCTGCGATATCATTCGAGCGGGGACTGTTGTCGGAAGACAAAAGTTCAGTGAGAGGCGTGCAAACGGATAAGAGGATGGATGGCATCGTATGAAGATTACGGATATCCGCGTCAAGAAGGTACAGGGTGAGGGCAAGCTCAAGGCCTATGTGTCAGTGACGTTCGATGAATGTTTTGTCATTCACAACATGAAAGTGATTGACGGGAAGAGCGGTGTTTTCGTTGCGATGCCCAGCCGCAAGACAAACAAGGGCGAGTTCAAAGATGTGGCGCACCCGATTACCGTGGATTTCCGGACTGCACTCCAGGACTCGATTCTCGAAGCCTACGCCGTTGCCCCCGACTCGTCGCCGGACGACGAAGACGATGAGTGATATATTTTCCGGGAATCCCCGTGACGGGGGTTGAGTCTTTCCGTACGGGGTACATCATGAAGTTTGTCAAAATGCAGGGTGCCGGGAACGATTACGTCTATATCGATTGCTTCCGCAATCCGGTGCCAGAGGATCCCCGCTCCTTGGCCATCAAGGTGAGTGACCGGCATTTCGGGATCGGTTCCGATGGTTTGATCCTGATTCTTCCGTCCGACAAGGCTGATGCCCGGATGCGGATGTTCAACAGTGACGGAAGCGAGTCCGCGATGTGCGGAAACGGGATCCGGTGTGTTGCCAAATATGTTCTGGATGAGGGGCTTGCCGACGGACCCGGCCTGGATATCGAAACGGGGCGGGGTGTGCTCCGGTTGGAGAGCGAGAAGGGCGCGGACGGTCTGGTATCGCGGATCCGTGTCGATATGGGCGAGGCCATCCTCGATCCGGACCAGATCCCCTCGAAGGGCTTTTTCGGGAACCCGGTGGTCCGCGAGACACTCCGGCTCGCGGATTCCGGCCGTGATGAAACAGGTCTGGCGATGTTTCTTGAAAACGGCTTTGCCTGTACCCTGGTTTCCATGGGCAATCCCCACTGTGTGATCTTTGTCGAGGATGTGACCAATTTTCCCGTTGACCGGATCGGCCCCCGGATCGAGCAGGATCCCCATTTTCCGGAGCGGACCAATGTCGAGTTCGTTACGGTCGAGGGGCCGGGTGAGGTGCGTATCCGGACCTGGGAGCGTGGGGCGGGCGAGACTCTGGCCTGCGGAACCGGGGCTTCGGCGGTCACGGTGGCCCTGGCTCTGACGACTGGCTGGCGCAAACCTGTATTGGCACATCTTTTGGGTGGGGATCTCGACCTTGAATGGCGTGAGGATGGGCATGTTCTCATGAGCGGTCCGGCCGTTCTTGTGTTCCGTGGGGAAATGGATCTCTGATGCCGGGTGCCTCGAAGCGCGGACACAGGCTGGGAGATGATCCGCAGGGTATCCTGGCCGTCTTCTCGGATTCCCATGGAAACCTTGCCCTCCTGGAAAAGGCCGTGGAAAGCGCGCTGGGTGAGGGCGCCACGTTCCTCGTGCATCTCGGGGACGATTATTCGGATCTTGCTGAGATCGATACCGGGACGGCAGTCGTCCGGCGTGTGCCGGGTCTGCGCTGCCCGGAAATGCGTAATCCTTTTATCGACAGTGTCCTCTCCTTTCAATTCTCCGGGTGGCGGATCGTGGCAGTCCATGACTGCAATCAAGCGCCCGGGGTGGATGGCCCGCGGGAGCTTGTGCTGCATGGGCATACCCATATTCCGGACTGCGAAAAACGTCCGGACGGGCGTTGGTATTGCAACCCGGGGCATCTCAAAG
>DAIREN010000061.1:0-15404 GCA_036795535.1 Spirochaetota bacterium | reverse complement strand
GTAGTATTCAGGAAACCGCCGTATACGGAACCGTACGTACGGTGGTGTGAGAGGAAATACGTTCCAATGCCCTGGGCACGTGATTCATAAAAGATGCGGTCAGCATGCAGATCATTGATAGCCGACTGAAGAATACTGATATTCATTAGTACTGCCTTATCAACTCCTGCTTGGCTGTTTCTCAGTCCATGCTGTTTTTCTGACCGGCGCTGGCACGGGTTTCCGTTTCCCGGAGTTCTCGGGCGTGCCATGCGGGCGACGCCAGATCAGTCTCGTTCTGCGACAGATGGGCCCAGAGTGCTTCCATTGCCTGGAGCTTCTCTTCGCGGGTCATCTGTGCTATCTGCAATGAACGTATCATGGAGTAACTGTACGGTACATGCGGATGGCGATCAAGATTCCGGTTGACGCCAGTTCAGGAGGCCGTAGTCCCCGTACATAACCGGTACAGCTGCACAATTCAGTCCAGAAGAAGTCCGTTTCCGGGCTGAGCCCCCGTTAGGGGTTCAATGTTTAACAACTTGGGGCAGGGATCTGGCGTAGTGCCCCCTGCGAGGACTTCGCCCGAAGGGTAATGCCGACAAGCGAGGGATGCCCGTGAGGGTACTCGGGCCGCCACGTTCACAACCACCGACCTGCAGCGCATGTCTTCATCGGCGCTTATACAGCGGTTGGTGCCTATGACACCCGGACCGATGTTGCGACGCGGACCTCCGGTACAAAGCCTGACGCTACGGCCGAGGCCGCCATCAACAGCCTAAAGAAACACGGCTGGACGATCAGCAATTTCGAAAAAGGCGGCGTAGTTGATGGCAATTTTTTCAAGCTTGATACCCAGTATCTCCTGGCCAAAAAAAGTGAGGGCGGCGAGAACGTCTATGTCGTCGCCTTCTGAGGGTCGGAATTCAAGACATCGGACTGGAAAGGCAGTGATTTTGATATCCGGCCCGTCAAGTTTCTCTCGACCGGCACATATGTTCACTGTGGTTTCCTGCAGTACACGATGCCTGCCTTTGATAATGCGACGCTGAAGAGCGTCCTGACCAAGGTCAAGAACGACGCCAATTCCATGTTGATCTTGGCCGGTCACAGTCTGGGTGGTGCCGCGGCTCTGGTGTACGGGGCCATGGCCATCGAGAGCGGGGTTCCCAAGGGCCCGGGTCAATATCGTGACCATCGGTCAGCTTGCCGTCGGCCAGACGGGTTTTGAAAGCTGTTACACATCAGCCTTCAACCGCTATGTCCGTCTCGGTGATATCATTGTTGTTTCGACAACCGCTGCCAATTACCGCCAATTCAGTACGAAGATCCAGGCCGCCGATTTTCAATCCTGGATTCGGGAATGCAGGACGAGACTGTCATGGTCCGACAGCATACCGACGATCACCCTTGGATTTTCCTCAGGGAGCTGGCTTGTCAGTCGGAAGTGATGTACAATCTGGCGAACAAAACCCGGCCACCCTGGCTAGAGCATGTCAAGCGGACTTGGGTTCCCGGGAGGGTGATCCGATTCCTTCACCGCTTCTCCCGGCGTGCTTTGACGAATTCTTCGAAGCTGCGGATCCGGTATCCTGATCCCGCCCCGGCCTCGTCGCCGAAGCGGGCGATGTTTTTCGGATTGCGCCACTTTTTCGCGGCATGGATCGCTTCCTCGGCCGCGATGCAATCGGACGGTGGCTTGCTGCCGGGACGGCAGACCGGATAGACACGCTTCATCAAATCGATGCACTCGTCGGCAAACCAGACCCGGCTTTCGGCCTGTTCCTGAATCCAGGTCGGATGTGTCCAGACGTCGTTCCACCCGAGTCCGTGGTAGTCGCGGAAGATCCGCTCGCGGACAACCAGCCGGGCCGGATTCTTTTCCTTCGTGCGCCGGATGTTGTACTGTGTAATGGCCGGAGTCATGCCGACCCAACGCTGGTCATACGGAGCAAAGGAGCAATGGGCATCGAGCCAGTCAATGACCAGCCAGTGCAGTTTCTCCCATTGTTCGATGATCGAATCCCATTCGGCGATCATCGGCTCGAATTCGTGTTCAATCCGCTTCCGGGCCAGTTCGAAGGCCAGATTGTCGGCCTGTCCGCACGGCGATGCCGCCGAGAGCCGGTCATAGGCCGCGAGTTCCTGACTGTACATCTCGCTCCGGAGCTTGTCCCCCATTTCTCGGGCGCACTCGAGCTGGAATTCGAGGACGGGCCGCTGGTCTCCGTTTTTCATCCGCTCGAAGATTTTTTCTTCCTCGCATTGGCGCAAAAAAACCGGATAAGTCACGCCGGATTTCGCGATTTCAACAGCTCGCTTGACGGGCGGTACGATGTGGGCCATCGTCGGGTCGTCTTTGAGCCGGTTATAGCTCTGTTCGTAGGCGGCCAGAGATTGGGCGAGCAGACTGGCATCCTCGGGCTCGGCTCCGCCGGTCCCGGACGATGCCGCGGCTGACATGACCCGCGAATAGGCGTTACTGAAGGCGACAAAGAGGCCCTCGGTTGTCAGCTTCGTACTGAACGAAATCATGTCGTCCATCGAAGCGGCGTATCCGTTCATCTTCGCCATGACCGCCTTCATCTCGTCGACATCCTTGTTTGTGATGCCCTTGCTGTCGATGTCCTTGACCATGTCGCGGAAAGGTCCGAGCATCGAATCAACCAGATCCTTGTCGACTGCCATCTCACACCCCCAGCCAGCGTCGATGTTCATCGATCCGCCGTCGAACGACGGCATCGGGTGCGGGGATCTTGCGGCGGTGCCGCTCTTCCCAGACGAGATCATAATTCATCTTCCAGTCCGGATCCCATTCACGGGCTCGAGGCAGCGTGTTTTCATTGAAGAGGCGACGATGCATGTCGATATCCTCTTTCGCGGCCGATTCGCACTCGGATTTCCAGGGTTCCCCGATTTCGATCGTCGTGTTTTCTTCCATATTTTCAAGAAACGTGAAATCGAAATAGAGATTGCCGGCAAAGCCGTCGACGCTCTCTTCGAGCCCCTGCTTGGCGCCGAGATTGGTCATCGTTTCGGTCAGATCGCTGACCGACAGGGCTTTCGCGGCGGCTTCGATCATCAGTCGGGCGTACTTGGCCTTGATCGGTTCATTCAGTTCTTCATACAGCGCCAATCGGGCCGACTCCTGATCCTGAACCAAGGCGATCGCGCAGGCGAGGGACAGGGGCCCGGCCTTGGCCCGGAAATCCTCGAGCACGGTACAGGACTCCATCGCGGCGCAGAGCGCCCGTTCCGCAGCCAGCGAACGGGGATAGAGCGGATTGCCCTCGTACTTCTTGACGCGGGCCCGGTAATACCCGATATAGTCGGCGTGTCTCTGGTCCATTGGCGCCCTCCTGGCACCCTCAATATATCCCCTCCTGCCAGAAAAACTCAGTGCACTGCGAGATACCGTCGAACGAGAGACGGATTTGTCTACTAACAGAACATGTGCTGGCCCAGAAAAGAAATGTCGAAAAAATTTCGCCCGGGCTTATACTGGAGAGATGACCAGCGTATGAGATCCTGGCGAATCTGGAAGGATGATGTAGATGTATCTCGGTATGACCGGATTTTGTTCATATTTGTTCCGACTGCCGGCCGTGAGCGGCCGGGCCTGCAGTGATGACGTTATCACCGGGAACCCGCCCATGATCGGCAACTATGACGGCACGGTTTTTGTCATCGGACATACGGTTGCAAAGGATCCGGTTCTGCGCCGGATTTTCATTGAGTTTATAGACTCGGTGCGGACCAACAGGCACATTGCCTGCCAGTAAATCACGCACGGAACCCTGACCAATCTGTAGAAACAATCATTCGGGAGGAAAATTTCCATGATGACAGTCTTGAAAACGCTTTCCTTGCTCGGCTTGCTTGCCATTGTCACTGCCTGTTCCATTCTTGGCGGGGCAAAACCGGGCGACCGTCTTGTCGGCACGTGGGCCTACAGTACCCGATCCTATGATGAGGCTGAGATTTCTTCCCGGGCTATCCGTCTCGCGGAAGACGGCCTGGCCTACGAAGGAGATTTTCGGGATGGCCGGTTTGGCGGGAACCAGGCTGCCCGCTGGTCGGTTGACGAAGGCCATCTGGTTTTTGTCGAAAACGGTGGCGCTGTCCAGCGCATGGGGTTTACCTTTGATGGTCCGCACGTGCTGCGAATCCTGAACGGAGACGGAACCGTCAAATATTGGTGCGTTCGGCGCTGACCAGTCTCCGGGTTTGCCAATATTGCCTATGCAATTTCTCCATGCCTTTGGCCCCGATCGGGATTCTGATATGCGATCTGCTTTATGAAACAGTCCAGCCTTTGCGAGGAGAGCCAGAGAGTACGGATCGTGTGAGATGCTGAGAGCAGGGACTGGTTGGTGAAACAGGCAAGAGTGAAACACAGACTGGCTGACCTGGAGGGTGCTCATCTTCCCGGTTTGTCTGTTCTATTGTGAAAAAACGATGGCAGCACAACCGCTTCACCTCGCAGGGGGGACCGGAGGAGATCCCGCTCGGACAATCCCGGAAAGGCTCTGAGGATTCCGGCAGGCCAGGGCCGGAGCTCGAGATGGACATGTTCTCCCTGATTCTTCGCGATATACCCGACAAGGGCCGCACGCGTTACTGTGGTCCCGACAGGGACAACGGGCCGGATATGCGCATAATAGAGTGTTCCGTGTGGACCGGCGATTCCGAACGACCAATCGTACAAAGGTTGAACGATGACGCCGGGGACAGCGGCATACACCGGGGTATCCGCAGCCGCCCCGATATCCAGAGCATGGTGGGGCTTCCCCGCAAGATCTCCATGGGGGATTCGATATCCATAATAAAAATAGTTTGGGGTATAGCGCCATTTGCGAGGATAGAGTTCCACGCATCGCCTGTGCCAGGCATCCGGGTCACGCAATGCTGCAGCATATCCATCCATGCTGACGGTTTCAGGTGCGAGGGGAGATGTCAAAAATCCGTCAGCCAGCCCGACTTCAAGATCGTCATTCCCGATGGGGAGAATGCACCGTGGCAGCATCTTGATGCTGCGGGGCTCATCCACCGTCACAACCGTCAGGTTTTTGCCCGCGGCATTTCCTGCGCCTGCAGGAACGCGACCATGGATCCGGACCATCACTTCAGTATTTGCGGGAGAAAGCATGGAGCCGGGACCAAGTGAGCGACAACAGGCAGGCAATTCGATCCGGAGATTTGTCAATCCGGTCTCGCCGGCATCCCGCTTGCCGTTTATGTTGGCATCATAATAAAACGATATTTTGACCATTTTTTCCGGGGTGGGTGCTTCATTGTTTTTGGGGGTGATCCGCCCGCTTTTTGGCACTGCTTCGTGTCGGGGAACAACCTCCGGCCCCGTACTCCCGGTTACACACGCAGAATGAGCAAGCATGAGGTACAGCAGCAATCCGGTGAAAATACTCTTCCGTGGATTCCATATTCGTGTCCGAGTCATTCCGACCTCCCTGTCCTCCTCGCTGGTTGCAACGATTTCATGGTACTTGGACTGAGAGTGTATCACACAACGGCGGTGAATACACATATTCGTTCGTTTCCTGAATGTCCGATTCATGCCGGTTTGTGTGACAGACCGAAAGTACGATCACACCGAAACCGAAACCCGTTCCTGTTTCAGGCAAGCCCGTCAGTATGTTGCCGTGCCACTCAGTGAAAGGCTGTAAGGATTTTTCAGATCTATGCCCCGGTATGATAAGATTTCGACATAATATCGCTGGATCCCGGCATTTGTCAGGACGACGATCTTTCATTCTTCGACATGGATCCCGTTGACGCGTCCGACTTTGATTGATGGGGCTTTGTACGACCCACCGTCAATCCAATAGACGCTGTAGTAGCCTTCCTGCTCGAGGTGTCCGCCGATGTACATGACCCCGTTTTTTACACAGATGGCGGTTGCTTCGCCAACAGTACCATCAAGCAGATACTGGGTATTGTTTTTCCAGTACGCGGGTTCGGAGCCGGCTTTACCGACCGCATAGACGATGCCGTTGGCCACCGTGATGGCATTGATGGTCGCTCCCGGATATGTATAGAGTATGCTGCCGTTTTTCCAGATATAGTCCGCGTTGACACCGCTCCCGGCGATATAGGTGTCGCTGCCGTCACGGACAATGGCGCGGGCCAGACCGGTGTTTCCCGAGGGCAGTTCGTTCATCGTCCTTGCTGCATCCCAGTAGCAGGCGATCCCGGCAGCACTCCGTCCGGCGACCCAGGTCCCGGACGCATCCCGCCAGATTCCCGTATTGGTCAGGGTATTGCCCGGGGTGTTGTTGCTCGCAAGAGAGATGTAGTTGGTAAAGGATGTCTCCGAGTTTGGTACGGCACTCGAGTCGATTTCGTAATATCCCACGGTTCTCGTTTGGTCAGCATTTTGCCATTTATATGTGGCCAGCGCGAGTGTCCCACCGTAGAGCGACATACCGGTTGGGGAATGGGAGATAAAGGTGGCATTGTGATATACTGTATTCAAGTTGATCCTGAATATGACCTCCGCTTCCGATGTTGATCCGGCTCCGGCCAAATACGGTATTCCGGCATCGTACAGGAAGGCATTCCAGCCTGCTCCGTTGTTCATTTCCTGATTCGCGTCATTGATGACATAGGAGTTCATCGGGTCGCTGCCGACAAGGTGCAGCCGCATCCACTTGGAGACCAGCGTGACATTGCGGGCCGGCATGGTAAACGTGCTGTCGAGTGTGCCATCTTCAGGTTGGTAGAGTTTTTGTGTGGTCTCGTCGTACCAGCCGATCAGGACAAAACCGCTTCGGTACAGTTCGCCGGACATATCATTGGTGACTGTCACGGTAGCGCCGGGAGCATAGGTATTGGGATCAGCCGGAGCGAATCCGGATTCGGCACTGACCGCGACATAGGTGACTGTGAAGAACTGTGGGCCGGTTGATGAGGATGAACCTTCGGAGGAAGAGGACTGGCTGTTTGTGGCCGACGATGACGCCAGGGCGGAGGAAGATTGACTGGCTGACGAGGGTGCAACGGACGCTGACAGGCTCGTCGCACTGTGTGACGAAGAGGGGAGGCCGACCGGACCGATGCCTGTATCTTCCAGACTCCAGCGGAAGAGATTGAAGGAGACGGATGTGTGCTGGGGTGCAAAAGCCCGGCTGGCCATGTAGAGACTCTGGTCTTGAGGGACAAGGCAGGGTGAAACATCATCACGATCGCTTGAAATGCGTTCGAGCCGGATTTCAAAGCCTGCGCAATTTCCGGCATGGATGTCATGGTCGCCGCGCGCGGATGTGCGTGCGTAGAGCAGAAGGCCGCCATTCTGACCCAAGAAACGGTGCTGGACATACGAGCCACCGGGGGCGATATCGGACGGAAGGGTCGTCAATGAGCGTACTTCAAGCGCGGGGATGGTTTCCTGCCAGAGGTCAATGGCCTTGCGTGACAGGCGAGCAAGTACGAGATTCCGGGTTTTTGCCGGGTTGACCACCAGGCCGATTTCGTTGCTGCCGACCGTGACCGGACCGAGTGTCGCATCGGGAGGCAGGATGGCAATGGGTTGGCCCGAAAGCACCGTGCCTTCCGAGCTGATCGTGACGGCTTCGTGGCCATGCCGGTAGAGACGGATTCCGCCACCAGTCAGACCGATCGCTGCAAGTTCACCATCAGGGAGCATGGTGGCAGTCACAGAGACCGCATTGACCAGAGACTCATTGGTCAGCGCGACGGGAACTTCATACAGATCGTCTTTCAACCTGGTTGCCCGCCAAGCACCCGGCTTTCCGTTTCTGACAGCGCAATAATACAGGATGTTTCGGCCATCCTTTGCCGGAACGACGGCCAGCGAACTTTCGTCGAGGTCCGGAAGCGAGAGATGTCCGCCGCCGACGATTGCCAGTCCGGTGCTGGCTTCGGCTGAATCTCTGGCATCGGGAGAACAGCCCAAAAGCAAAAACCAGCTCATGAGGACCAGGGGTATGCGGAGTGATTTCATCGGGTGACTCCTGTAATTTGTCTTGCGGAATGGCGGAAGAATGAAATATATGTGTATTCTCCTATTGAATGAAACGAATATCTGATGCCTCACTTCCCGTGTTCCAGACCATGCCTTCAACCGGTATCCATGCAGATGATGCAGACGTCATCGTCAAATGAGTCATCTTCTCTGAAGCTGACCATCTCGGCATGGATCCGTTCGGCAAAGGACTTGACCGAACTGTCGGGATCGTTGAAAAAACCGTTCCCGACAAGGACCTCTTCGAACATGTGATCCGGATTGTCAGGGTGGGTGCATTCCGTCAACCCGTCGGTATAGAGAACCAACCGGCTGTTTTCGGGGAGTGTGAGCAAGGTGTTGCGGGAGAGTTTGCCCAGCCTGACAAGCGGTTCGTTGTCCATCACGCCGAGCGGCAGGCTCCGTGTCCCGACAAGAGGTTGACACCCCTTGTCCGTGACCAGGTACGGGTCGTTATGCCCCGCGTTTGCGAACAGGAACTCGCGGCTGGAGCGGTCAAAGATCCCGTACAAGGCTGTGACGAAATTGCCGCCGCAATGATGGACCAGGTTGGGATTCAGCCAGGCCAGGAGTCCGGCCGGGTCCTCGCGGGTCTTCCCGGTCTGGAGGATCAGGGTCTTGATCATCGAGGTGATGAAGGCGGCGGGAACTCCGTGGCCCGAGACATCGCTGACAAAAATACCGATCTTGTCCGGATTCCGGAATTTCAGAAAATCATAAAAATCTCCTCCGACTTGGTGCATCGGTTGATAGATGGCATGGATGGCTCTGGACGGGCTTTTCTCCGGGATGAATTGTTCCTGGATTTTTCTGGCGAGGACAAGTTCCTCCTCCATGAGCCTGTTTTTCCCGGCGAGGCGGTCACGCTCGTTTTGTAACTGGTTTCTGGTTTCACGAATCTCGGTGTTGGCTGCTTCCATTTTGGCCATGGCCGCGTTCAGTTCGGCGGTGCGTGCGTTGACCATCACTTCAAGATTGTCCTTGAGGTTCGAGAGATCCTGGTAGAGTCTTGCATTGGCGAGTGAAATCTGGACAGCCGAGAGGATCGTGTTGATGAAATTTTTTTCATCGGGATTGAGTTGCTTCAGGTTCTTCCTGTCCTTGAGGACGAGCAGGGCCACAAGAGCAGTGTCTCGGGCAACCGGAACAATGTACTCGCAGTCAAGCCGGGCAAAGAGCAGGACAAGATCGGCCCGCGATTCAGCAAATCCAGGATCTGTCAGAACAAGATCCATCTGCAGTATCGTCTCCTGCGCGATTGTCTTGGCCAAAGCCTGCGGGCAGACAACATCCGCCTCGTTGCGGCTGGAGAGGATGCCGGAGGCAGGGTGCCGGACGTAAAGTGCGGCCCTCCGGAAGAAGAGCACAGTCTGCATGCTTTCGGCCAGGACACGTCCCAACTCGTCAACAGTCCGCAGGCGAAGCATGTTTCCGGTCGTCTCGATGCCGGCTTTTTTCAAATCAAATTTTCGCCGGTTGAACAGAAAGTCGATTTTTGGCTGGATTCTGCTGAAATACAGATAATTGATGACAAACCAGCCAATCAGGATCGTGCTCGATTCCAATCCGGAACCCTTGACCAGGATGTCGCGGACCCCTGTATAGATCGCGATGTTCAATACGAGGGAGAGAGATGTGACCAGGGCCCAGAGCAGGGTCAGATGGAGGACTGTCCTGATGTCGAGCAGACGGTGTTGCAGGATTCCGTAGGCCAGGATCGCGAGCGGAATGAAGATGAAGCTTCCGACAGGATAGATATCGACTCCGTACATTGCGGGCAGATTCATGATCTGCATGACGGCAATCACGATGATGGAGAGGAGCATGTAACGGATCTTGAGCTGTTTCAACCGGTTGTCTTCCCGCTTCAGCCTGGAAACAAGCAAGAGGAGCAGATAACAGATAAAGATCAGTCCGTAGATGCCGACCAGATGCGAGGCGCTCCCGCCAGCGGCGATCGAGCCCCAACTGTAGACATGGATTCCGGTGAAGTACGAGTCACCGGGCACCTGGAGACTGAGTGCAATGCTGGCAGCGAAAAAAACCGCAACAAGCCAGGTGCGTTTGATGCCAAGGAGCGAGTGGAAAAAAAGCAGATTGATGACCGGGACAAAAACATAGACGACATGGATAATGCGCTCGATCTCGAGGATGGTTTGGGTGTCGCCGGCACAGATCTGGTGCAGCACAAAGGCTGCGGAGATCAGGGACCACCAGAGAATGACGAGGGCAAAGAGAATGTTTTGGAACCGGAACCGGCCACGGATGACCGAGAGCATGGCCAGTCCCAGTCCGATGATGACCGAGAGAGTCGGTGGGATGGCGGCAGGGTTGAACATCGGCGCACGACCTCGTCTGACGGTATGGTATCCGGGGTGTGTTGCCTGATGGTCTGGTTGCGGGATCCCCAAACAAGCCTATGCGGTGAGGACATGCCTGTCAAGAGTCTTTCAGAGATGTCTATGCGGTGTCTGACCATCTGGTTCTGGATGATGAACACATCCAGGCCAATCCCGTGCGCAACTTGCCACTTCAATCGCTTTCTGCAGGAGACGGTGCAGCCCTCAGGACTGATGTCCGACAAAAGAATGCGTGCAACAGGCGCATCGTCCCTCGTGCTCCGGTTTGAGCATCTCGTGGAGGACGGCAAACCGGGCAAAGACATCCTCGGGGGTGATCGTGTTGATGCAGACACGGTCGGGACAGCTTTTTGCGGTCTTCTCGCTGCAGGGGGAGCAGGGCAGGTTCTTTGTGACGGACAGCGCATTCCGTGACAGAGGAAAAAATTTCATGAAATTGGAATGACCAAAGATGGCAATCTGTGGAACTTCGAAGGCTGCGGCGACATGCATCAGCCCGGAATCGTTGGAGACAAAAAAGTCGCAGAGGGAGACCAGGGCGAAAGCGGTCAGCGGATTGGTTCCGGAAATAACATGCACTTCTGCGACCATTGCCTGGCGGATGCTGGCGAGGAGGGCTCTGTCCGTTCCCAGGAGAACGATGGGGTATCGGTACGTGGTATACAGCATGTCGCAGAGCCGGGCAAAGTTTGCGTGGCCCCAGGATTTGAATGCACGCGAGGCATCTGGATTGATGCCGATGATGGATCCCGACCCTGTCCGGATTGTATCCAGAATTGTTTTCGCCTCGTGAAGAAAGAATGCCGGGATGGTCAGTGAGAGCCGGGGCAGGGGGGGGACTGTTCCGGAATGGCGGAGTGCCTTGGACGTAGATGCCAGGGCCATGGCAGAGGCATGGAGTTCCGCTTTTTCATTATTCAGGGGGAAATCAAATTTTGTTGAAAACAAGAGGCCGAGAAGTTGGCGCCGGTTACAGGCTCGTAAACGGGTTTTGCATGCAAGCGCGATGATGGCACTGTCGGTGACGGAATGCAGATCGATGACGGAGTCGTAGTATGTGTCCCGTATGTTATGGAAGAAATCCTTGAGAAGTCTGCAGGCCTGCGCGAACCTGCGATTCCGGATCAGCCCGAGGATTGTTTTTTTTGGGAACGCAAAGACATGGTCGACCAATGGATGGTGGGCCACCATCTCCGAAAAATGGGAGTAGACAACGTAGTCGATGGATGCGTGGGGATGCATCTTCCTGATGTACTCGAGTGCCGGTGTCGTCAACAGGATGTCACCGTACGAACTGAGGCGGATGACGAGGATTCTTTTCCGTGGAATCTCCATGCTGACAAAGATACATGTCCAGGCCAGGCAAACCGAGATTCTTTCATGATCGCCGGGAGGCAGGGACTGTTCAGATGTGACTGGATTGCCCTTCTACAAGGTTGAGACAGACAGTCAAATCCTGTGACAGACAATGGTGCGCGTTTCCGTTTTCGTGTTTGGGTTCGTTTCAGGGGTTGTCGAATATTACAAAACCGATGAGCATATCTCTTTATGGGTTGGAACACCAAGGCCAATGGATCGGGGACGACCTACACTGCAGGGCAGCCTCTGGTCATGAGCCAGGATACCATCCTTTACGCCAAGTGGGGCAAGAGTGTCTCCGTCAATTTTGACCCCAATTCTCCGACTTCGGGTTCGGCTCCGTCCGGGACTGTTACCGGAAACACAACTTTGTCTGTTCCGGGCAATCCCGGGAGCCTGACAAAGACGGGCTATACGTTTGGTGGCTGGAACACCAAAAAAGACGGCACCGGGACGACATACGCAGAAGGCAGTACCTTGCTGCTTTTAAACAATATGACATTGTTTGCCAAGTGGAATTCGGCAGCCGTTGCCGGAAACGGTGTCCGGATCACGGCGGCCAACGCCATCGGCGGGACAACAATCAGTTCAACCTGCAAGCTCTACTGGTATATCACGACGGACAAGTACCTGGCCAACCCGGCAGCGGTCGTCGAATCCGGGAGTTTTTCGTCAGTCAGTGAGACGAAAAACGTCGACCTGCCCGCTGGTACGTACTACGTCTGGGGCTTTATCGACAAGGACAACAGCGGGACAAAGTCAGCGGGTGACTATGGTGCCGTGACCATGATCACTGTCGAAGGGTTTGAGGCTTCAAGCATGTTTTCGATGAAGATGTACCGTGAGGCGTTGTTGCTGGCATGCGCGGTGACATCCAGCTCGGGATACATACCGGCCAAGATCAACTTTGCGGCAGCTACAACGGCCCAGTACGTGATCCCGGCATCCGAAGCGGTAATGACCGTTGGCTTCCAGTACACAGGATCAAAGACTGTCAGCGAGAACAATTGCATCAGGGAGTACATCAAGCTGACCCAAAATGATTTCGATACGATGACAGGTGACTTCCATGGCTATCTCCTGACCGGCGACACCAGTACTGATACAGTGACCATTCGCTGCGCCGTTGGGACCCCGCTATATTTCGCGGCGTCGATGGATGCCGCCGGGACGCATTCAGGAAGCACCAGCGGATACCCGCTGTATACTTCCGGCGATCCTTTCATTAAATACCTCAATCGCGGCTTTGCCGAGGCAGCGGATGCGTATATACCGGCTGCCCCCAACACAGTGTACGGGATCATCCTGACCTTTGATGATTCAAAACTCGTTCCGTAGCACAACGATTTCCGGTTCGTCCGTTTGAGTGTCGACACCCCTGCAGCCAGCCTGCAGGGGTGTCGTGTTTTTGGACTGTACGTGCGCGGCAGGCATGCGAATCACGGTGTTGCATGACGCAATCATGATTGGCACCAAAACCGGTGGCCTGCTCAGGATGCCGGTTTCCTGATGCGCTTGGAAGAAACCCATTCGTTCCACTCGCTGCCGTATCCGGTATACTGGATAGAGTACATGGTCTGGTTGCGTTCGAGGACCGTTGCCGGGTACCAGCGTTTTTTCCAGAGCACTTCCACCGCAGCACCCTTGTCAAATCCGTCAACAGGCTGCGTGGCTGTCTCCGGGAAGACAACGTCGGATGCGGCCACCCACTCGTCAGGATAGTCTCTGAAGCCCAACCAGTGGATGCGGAAGCGGTCCTTGTCCGCGGAAGTGATACGCGCATTGTATACCTGGCCCTGGTAGCGGACTTTGACCCGCTTGCCGACAGTTGGTGCGTCTTTGGCCGCGGCGCTGGCGAGGTTTGCGGCAGATGAAAAATCTCCGTTGACGGCAAATACAGAGACCTGCTCCTCGCCGGTTGCCATGTCGGCGGCAATGTACATCCCGAGTTCCTCGGCGCTGACAGCTCCGTTGTTGTCCAGATCACACCCGGGGTGGCCGCGCAGTCCATCCAGCAATGCCTCGGTAAAGGTCCAGTTTCCAGTGGATATCTCGCTGGCCGAGGATGAGGTAAAGACTACGTATTTAAGGCGCGAGCCGACCTGTCTGACATCTGCGGCAAGCACTCCCGAATAGCAACAGTCAGCGGCGAGGATGGCCGTGGCACCGGTGAAATGCTGCTCAAGCATGCGCGGAATGGATGCCATTTCCCATCCGGAGACAGTGCTGCCGGTATCGTAGCTCGCGAAGAATCCTTTGCCGGCATCATCCTTGTAGCCGTGTCCGCAGTAATAGATGAAAACCGTTTCGCCTTCTTTGGCTTGCGAGAGGAAGCGAGGCAGTTCATTCGCGATGCGCGCACTTGTCGCTTCACTGTCCTGAAGGTAGACGATCCGTGACTGTGGCACACCCTGTTGCCTGAAGAACTCGACCAGCTCGGCATCACGGCGGTTTTGGGGGTCAAAGGATGCGAGCGAATCCGAGTCCTGCCATTGGAGAACCCCGACCACAAACACACTGCTGCGATCGGGATCCCAGACCCTTTCTGCCGTGGTCGCAGGGCCGCTCTGACGGGTGCAGTTTGACACACAGAGCAATACACAGATGAATGCGGGAGCCAGATGGCGCAGAGTTGGCATGACGGTTTCCTTACTGGTTGGAGATGTGTATTCGTTGTTGCAGTTCGGTCATTCTGCGACATTGCTGCGGTTTGTCAAGCAATGGCGTAAAAACAATCATGGGTACATGTACATGCCATGCGCATCCCGGATCGGTGTGAAACAATCATGATATTTGCCTTGTCATTCCGCCTGTTCAATCGCGGCGATGAAGTCCACTACGGATTCGCTCCAACCATTGATGTGGGTGATCCTGCGGCGGTAGCCCACCCCGTGTTCGTTGTTCGCGACATTGATGACGTAGGTCCGTTGGGGGATCTGCGGGTGCGTGATGTCGCTTGTGGATTGTTCATCCGTCAGGATGACCAGCCTCGTGGCATCGGGCTGGGCCTCGAGAGCTGTCTGGACAGCCAGGTCGATGTCCGTGCCTCCATCGGGGGCCGAGAGCAGGGAGAGGAGGGCCAGCCCGTGCAGGCCCGCTGTATCTACTTCGCGACAAGTGTGCGAAAATTCGAAGAGGCGCATGTCCGGGCAAACGGACGCAAAAATAATCGTCAGCCCCTTGGCCGTGTCACAGCGATTCAGTTCCGAATTTCTGCTGAGCTGTGAATCCATCGAGCCGCTCGTGTCGAGCAGGAGGATGGTTTTTCCGGAAAGCCGGGTCCCGCAGGAATCGAGGCAGCGCAGCATGGCCGCATCGAGGCCTTCCTCAAGTTCAGGCGCAAATTCGAGGGCCTTGATAAACTGGAAGGGCAGGAGTCGTTCAACGGGCATCTCCTTGAGCCAGGTGTTGACGAGGGTCATGTCCACACCGGCCTGCTTCATGCCACGCAGGTTGCGCAAAGTGGCCAGGGCCCCCAGCTTTTTATCAAGGATCAGCCGGGTAAAAACCTCAGCCTTATCCCCGCCCATTGATAGCTGCTTCTCCCAGGTGTCGGCCGCGGCCAGCGTTCCTGCTGCCAGTCGGGCACAGGTCTCTGCCAGCGCCGGTGTGGGTCGGACATGGAGCAGGAGGAGGGCATCCTGCAGGCTGAAGGCAGCTTTGTTTTTCCGGTATCGGGCCAATTGCCAGGGAGTGAAGGAGAG
>DAIREN010000060.1:0-15937 GCA_036795535.1 Spirochaetota bacterium | reverse complement strand
GAGCGTTGGTTGGGGATACCGAACTCGACCAGAACAGGAACCGGTGTCTGGACGCCCCAGGCGGTCAGTCGGGTTGCCAGACGACGGGCATGCCCGACCGAATCGGAAGTCACGATGATTTCCGGGGATGGATGCAACCGGGCCAAGCGCGAGATATCGGCATCGGCCGTGACCGAGTTTGCCAACACAATGCGCGGGACACCGAACTGGGCAGCAATCGCAGCCTGGTGCATGGTGGCCAGTGTGATCCCCCATGCCCCGGCCGTGAGCTGGAGATCGAAAATCTGGGGGGACATGGTCGTTTTTCCATGGGGCGCCAGGGAGACCCCTGCGTCTTCGGCGGCCCGGGCCAGGCTGCGGATATTGGTCATTAGGGCATTTTCCCGGATGACCAGGAGGGGAAACGAGAGCTCCTCGCGGAGAAGATTCAACGAGAGGGCGGGTATCCGCGCCACGGGAAGGCCATCCGCGATCGGCGGAAGTCCCTTGGCCGGAGTTGACAGGACGGATTGTCGGATTGAAGAAAGATCCAGCATATTTGTTTGCTCCGAAATGAAATTCGTGAGTAGACTTCATCACCATGAGACGGATAGCGTATTTATCGGGCGAAGTGCGTTGCTTGTTGAGTGAACTCGACGAAGCATTGGCCGTGTTTTCCAGCCGGATCGACACGAGTTGTCCGCCCGGCTGCATCACGTGTTGCCAGTATCCCGATGTCCAGGCAACGGTTCTCGAATTCCTGCCACTCGCCTGCCGCCTGCTTGAAGAAGGCCGGGCCGAATCGATCCTTGACCGGATCGAACACCAGCCGGAGACTCTCCCGGGATGCGTCTTTGCGGATGAGACCGGGTGTCCGGTCTATCAGGATCGAGGCTTGATCTGCCGTCTGTTTTCGGCGAGTGTCCGGGTCGATCGGCTCGGTCGGCTGGAATACGTTGCCTGTTCCATCCTCCACACCCGCCATGGACGACATCTGCCTGCAGAGACTCTCCCGCCCGTGATGTCGGACTGGGGCTTGCGGCTGGAAGCGATTGATCCCGTCCTCGGTTCGCACTGGTACCCTGTCAATGAAGCGATTCGCCGGGCTCTGGAGATGGTCCTCTACTCAAACCACCTGGATCAGGCCGGATAAGGCGGAGCAAGGGCGTCAGCATCCGGTTCTGTTTGATGAACACCCTCCCGCCACACGGGATCCGGCTGGCAGGGAGGATGTGCGGTCGAACGGGGTGGCAGCCCCCCCCGGGGTGATCACGGGATCCTGGTCAACACATTGGTAATATTGTAGAGATCACCCCAGCGCATCATGATGACCAGATTGGGTTCCGTTTTTTCGAGGACCGTGTAGCGTGTCGTTCCCGAATCAAAATTGATTACAAGGTGCTTTCCGTCATACTGGTAGCGACCCTTTTGCTCGACCAACCCGCTCGGCCGGATGGCACAGCGTCCGGTGGTATCAAAGAACCAGATAGCCCGCTCGTTTTTATTGTTGAGCTTCCAGCGGCCGGCGAGGGATGTCACCTCGGCCGAGGCCGGTTTTGTCCCCGCTGAGCTGGACTGGGCGCTGTCGGCAGCCCCTTGCTGTGTGTCACCCTTGACGATGGCTTGATCCGGTCCGCATGAAATCAATCCGAGGACCACAAGCATCACCCACGTCTGCACTCTTCCACTCTTCATGTCGCCTCCTGAAACGTGCCTCCAGTATACTCCGGAACATGGTCCCTGTAAAGGAGAGAATGCCGTCGGGGCAGAACAGGCCCGGACAGGTCCCTGCCCGGGGAAAATCGCGCACCCGGCCCACGTGAAAACCTTTGTCTGTCGCGGAGACAGGAACAACAGGCCGGGCGTTCGCCAGATTCAGCCGCTCTCCCCGGATTCCGAGAAGAGTCCGCTTTCGGCCAGGGTGGCCTGCAGCTTGAGCCAGGAATCCAGGGTGTAGCGTGCCTCCTCCCGACTGATGAATCTGGCGTGCGCATGAACGACCAGATTGCGGCGGGCGTAGAGCGAGATCAAGAGGCCATCGAGACAGGCAAAGTGCGAGAGCGGGTATTCCTCCGGAGTCAGGATATCCGTATAGGCCAGAGCCAAATCGGTCTGGACCCGACTCTTTGCGAGGAGTGCCCGGACATGCTCGACAACACGTTTGTTGAACGAGAGGATCAGCGCCCAGGTGTCCATTCGTTCCGACAGAACCTGCTTCCAGGTATCGCTGACCGGAAGAGCATTGACCCGGTGGACAAGCGCCGGGAGGATCCGCTCGATGTCGCGGGTGATGGTGACAAGCACTGTGTCCCAGGCCTCTTCCCCGAGAGCAAGGACGGATTTGTCAAAAATATGCAGGCAATTTTTTTTCCAGGATGAACCAAAGCCCGATCGTTCCAGCGTGAGCCGTGCCTCTTCGTATCCACACGCCTGGATGATCCGCTTCTTGTTTGTCCGGCGCAGAAGCATGGTCAAGAAGACGACGACTCCTGTCAGGACGGTGAGCAGCACGAGAAAGAGGATCGGCACAGGAGAAACAGGCTCCGGCTTGGCAAAAGCGCTGAAATAGGTGCTGTAATCCTGCTCCAGCGGGAAGACATAAAAGCGGCGGATGAAGACAGGATCGGCCCGGTATTCTTCGAGAAAAAAATCCTTGAGGACTGCGGCAATCTCGGTCTGGAGAGAACCGGGAACGGATTGGCGGGCGATGACCAGGGCGCTCGGCACCCGGGGTGTCCGTGCCAGGACACGCAACCCGTGCCGGGCGTAGTCCGCAAACGCGCCACAAAAGCCGATGCTTCCGGGATGGGCTGCAACCATGGCCGGGACATCTGTGTGTTTTTTGACAAAAGTGATCTTCCCCGGATGGACACCGGCCCGCTCGAACATGGCCTGTTGCAATTGCCAGCCCGTGGCCGAAGAGGGACTGACGGCATAGACCGGTCGTTTGGCAGCCTCTTCAAAAGTTTGCAGAGATGTGTCGGAGGTGACAATGACCCCTTCACTGTAAAACATCTGGGAATTGTCGCCATGATAACAGGCATGCAAAATCACGGACCACTTCCCGGTCTTGAATGCCTCGCGGTAGACGCCATACCCCGCATCGATGATGTCCAGTTCTTCATTCCGGACATTGACATGCTTGTTGTCGTACCCGAGGATGCTTTTGACCTTGAAGCCGGCATACATCCGGAGATTGGTGATCTCCGTTGCCAGCCGTGTCTCCAGACGTGTGCAGATGGTCTCGGGGATCGTGATCCCCAGGGTGAGAAAACGTTTCGGGACCTCGGCCCCAAGTGGTAGGACGGTCAAGACGAGAAACGCCAGTGGCAGAAACAAGCCGTATCCCGGAATGCGGTGCCTGTCGATCACACCTGCCCTCCGGTTCCGGTTTTCATCCAGTCCACGTATGCCGGATTTCCCCCGGTGACCGGCATGAAGAGAACGCACGGAACGTCGTACGAATGGAGTGCGACAACCCGTTCCGTCAGGCGTTCGGAGAGATGCGAGAATGTCTTGGCAACTAGGACGCATTCGCGGGCCGTCTCGAGTGTCCCTTGCCAAGAATAGATGGATTCCATCCCGTCGAGGATATTGACGCAGGCAGCGAGCTGTTCTTCAACCAGGCTCCGGCCGATCAAAACGGCCTGATCATGGTCCCGGCAGGTGATCCAGGCGATCGTGGCATGTGATTCCATCTCCGGCCCCCTTCTTCCCATAATATATCAATACGGGAAGAAGGTAGTACCGAAGGAACGGGGATTACAGAAGAAGACGTTCGTACCGGGCCCCGCGCATGCAATGGTTGGAGCTCATGGAGGATGCATATCCCCCCGCATTCAGGAGGACGACCAAATCGCCCTCGTCCAGTTTTGGCAGGGGAAATCCCTTGCACCAGACATCCAGGGCTTCATTGATGTTCCCGGCGATGGTAGTCGGAACAAGCGAATCTCCTGCCCAGACCGTGTCTTTGGAACCGGAGAGGACTGCCGGGACCGGTTCGCACGGCATACCGTAATAGACCGGTTCGCAGGCGTGATTGAAGCCGCCATCGACCCCGACAAAAAGCGTGTCCTTTTTGTACTCGACGGTATTGGCACGCAGAACGAGGACACCGGCATCCTTGATGATCCGGTCACCCGGTTCGACATGAATTTCGCAGTTGTATTTTCCGAGCCGTCTGCGGATGATGTCCGCCCATTGCGAGAGGTCAAGAGTCCCGTCGGCTTCTTTGTGGCGGACACCGAGCCCGCCCCCGATATTGATAGCTTCCAGTTTCGGAACCCGGTCAAGGAAGGTGCAGCAGGACTCAAGAACCCGCTCCCAGACAGGGAGTTGCCGCTCGAGATACCCGCAGCCGGTGTGAAAATGGATCCTGTTGACTTCCAGTCCCAGGGAGGCTGCCAGCGCCAGTGTCTCGTCAAACTGTTCTATATATATCCCGAATTTGGTGGATTTGTCACCGCTGTACGAGAGCAGCTGGCTGTCACCATAGCCGGTCCCGATGGCCGGGTTGATCCGCAGGCCGATTTTCTTGAAGACGTTCCGCTTGGCCAGTCGGCGGATCGTGCTCTGCGAATCACAGTTGATCAAAATCCCGGGATGTCTGCAGATGATGTCGAGATCGGCTTCGGAAATGGATGTTCCCGTATAGGAGATGTCCTGTTCGCGGAACCCGCAGGCGAGGGCATGGAGCATTTCTTCCGGAGAGCAGACGTCGACACCGCAGAGTCCGCTTTGGGCAAAAGCCGTCAAGAGCGGCATGAAACGGTTGGCCTTGATGGCGTAAAAAATCCGGTGACGGGTAATCCCCGTCCCGTCGAGTGCGGCATGGACGGCCTGGAGATTGGCCGTAGCCCGTGGAAGACTGTAGAAAAACGCAGGGGTCGTTCCTGCTTCAGCCAGTGAGGCCAGATCATATCCACCCAGTTGCAAACGTCCTTCGTCACTGTATCCAAGATCACTTCGTTCCCACCACAGGCGCATCATCGGTTCCCCTTAAACGATTTCGGGAAATATAGCAAGATTGGACCCCTGCCAGCATCCTGTCGTCTGTACATGGATGTTGCGCACACGCCGGCGAGGAAGGTAGGCATCCCGCAGGAACCCGGTTGAAGAGATTCTCCCGGAAAACCGGACCTCAACGGGCCTGAGTCTGTTCATCAAGAAACAGGAACACGTCATCGAGATCTTTGGGGAGCGTACCGTTTCCCAGCGTGGTGCACTTGAGGGCGGCCGCCGCGGCAGCGAACGGAAGGGCTCGGGACAGGGGCCAGTCTTCGAGGAAGGTATGCAGGATGGCACCCGCGTGGATGTCGCCGGCACCACAGGAATCCAGTGCGGAAACCGGCCATGCCCCCTGCTGGATGATCTCCCCGTTGCACCAGCCGACCGAGCCCTGCTCCCCGTCCGTGATGACGATGTGCGAGGCCTGGAGCCAGGCATCGTGGGAATCAGCGACAAGCCGGTCGAGCGGTCGTTGTCCGAAGACGGATCGCGCAAACGATGCCGGCATGATGATGCAGTCGACCAAGGGCAGGAGTTCGATGGTCCGTCTCCGGAATGTTCCGCAGTCGATGCTGATTTTTGTCCCGCGTTTCCTGTACTCGTCGATGATCAGGGGAATCGTATCGTGCTCCCGACCATCAATATGGAGACACCGGGCCTGCGGAAGCTGCCGGAGGATGTCTGATGCGCGCTGGGACGGTGTCGCACCGTCACACCGCAGTCCCAAAAGCGGCAGGGTCAGGGCGGGAAGGCTGCCCTCATCATGGATGACGGCGCGCGTCCCCCGGGTGCGGTCGGCACAGATCTGGGCAAAGGGTGTGCGTGTGCCCGGAACCGATACAAGAAAATCGGTGGCAATCATGCGCGCAGCCAGGCTCTTGAGCAACCATTCGCCCCAAAGATCGTCTCCGATACAGCCGGCCAAAACCGTTTTCCGGCCAAAGCGGGAGAGAACCGAGAGGGCCGCCGGAACGGGACCGCCCGGCTGGATGAGCATTTCGTCGGCAGCCAGTTTTTCATCGGGGGCCGGGTAGTGCGGGACGAGGGAAATCTGGTCGACCACAATCGTTCCGAAGCCGGCCACATCAAAGATGTCGTCCCGGTCACTGCTCCGTCTGCCAGGATTCGCGTTCATCGTGCAAACTGTCCATTGTCATAGATGACCATCGATGCGCCGCTTACGAGCCGGGCGGTCACCGTCTTGGGTTCGGTATTGACGAGATCCCAATGCAGGGCGGATTCATTGTATCCGAGAGCAGTTTTCGCCGCTTTGTCGAGCGCACTCTGTTTCCCGCTATAGGTATCCAGATAGGCATTCCCGACCGCGATGTGCGAGTTCCCGTTTTTTCCGCCATAATTCTCGTCGAAGAGCGTGTCCGCCATGAAGCGGTCGATTCTGGAAAACCGTTTGTCCGTCAGCGAGAATTCGCCGATGCGACAGGCCCCGGGATCCATGGCGAGCATCTGGCGAGTGAACTCCGCACCCTTGTGTGCGCCAAGAACCTTGGCCCGGCCAGCGGTGAACTCGAGTTTGACACCTTCGACCAGGTTCCCGCTCCGGTACGAGGGTTGGTCCGCATACCAGATTCCCCGGGCCCCGCGCCAGTCGGGCGAGGTGAAGATTTCAAACGAAGGAACATTGTGGCCACTCACACCCAGAAAACGGCGTTTCTCACCAATATTGATTTCAAGATCCATATTGGCTGTCTCAATCCGGACGGAACGGATCTTGAGGGAGCCGAGCCAGTCTTTGATATCCATCGCCGCACCATGAATCTCCTTCCAGCGGGCAGCGGGATCCGCAACATCCAGGAAGCAGGCCCGGATGATCTGCTTTTCGTATTCGGTCATGCTGCACCCGGCCCGTTTGGCCAGCTCTTCCGTTGCGAGCGTACAAAGGGTCCAGCCGAATTTTCCGGAGGCCTCGCGAGCTTCCATGATATCGCGGACAAACTTTCTCGAGCGGGCCACCTCGGCAATCCGCTTGGGATCGATCTCCTTGAGATGGGTCAGGGATGACGGTGCCCCGAGATAGATATTCCCGTTGAGGTTTTCATAAAATTCACGCTCGCCCGCGGCAACGAATCCGCGTTGCCTGGCATCGGAGAGTGCGTAAAAGTCTTTTTCCATCACGGGAGGCGTCAGGAGGCGGGCCGTGACGTTGAGTTTGCGCGAGATCAAGCGTCGCCAGAGCGCCTCCGTCAGGGGAAGCGCGTCAACATCGTACCGGATGAGAACCGTTTCATAGGGCTTGTACTGTTTTCCCCGTGCTGTCTCGAGTCCCCATTCGAGGACGGCTGCATATTTTTCAAGAAGGGCTGGTGTCATGGCGGTACCTATGGGTGTCGTGGTTTGTAAGCCTCCATCCGGTCCCGGCAAATATCTCCGGACTGGAGCTTGTTCCATAAATAGTATATACTGGATGCGCTTGCGGTCCCCAAAAAACATTGATACTTTTACTCAAACGGGATGCACGAACGAGATTTCTGAGGAGCCGGATCATGCTCGAGATACGCGAAGTACTGACCAAACGTGACACGATGCGTTTTATCAAAATGCCATGGAAGGTATACAAGGGCGATCCCAATTGGGTGCCACCCTTGATTTTCGACATGAAGCACACTCTTGACCGGAAAAAGCATCCATTTTTCGAGTTTGGCGAGGCGGCGTTTTTTCTGGCTCTCAGGGACGGCGAGGTTGTCGGCCGGATCACCGCGCACATCAACCACAAGCACGATGAATATCACAAGACCCGTGACGGCTTTTTCGGTTTTTACGAGTGCCTCCAGGACGAGGAAGCCTCGGCGGCCCTCCTCCAGACCGCTGAAGCCTGGTGCCGGGAGTGTGGTGCGACCAAAATGATCGGGCCGATGAACTATACCATTTACGATGAAATCGGTCTTCTGGCTGAAGGGCATGACAACGAACCGAAGACGCCCGTCATCCTTGAGGTGTACACGCCCAAATACTATATCGACCTGATGGCCAAGGCCGGGTACGTCAAGGATATCGACTGGCTCTCCTTCATGATCGGGAAGGACGTTGTTGTCCCGGAACTCTTTGCCAAGGTCAAGGATCGTCTCGTCTCCAAAGGGTTTGTCTTCCGTTGTATCGACCACAAGAACCTTGCGGCCGAGGTCGAGCGGATCAAGGGCGTCGTCAATACGGCCTGGGCCGCCAATTGGGGGCATGTCCCTTACTCCGACAGACAGTTTGAAGCCGTGACCGAGGCCCTCAAGATGATCCTTGATCCACGGATGATTTTTCTGGTGGACAAGGACGGGGAGACAGTCGCCACCTCCATCACCCTGCCCGATCTGAATCCTTCGGTCAAGAAGATGAACGGCCAGCTCTTTCCCTTTGGCTGGTGGCATTTTTTGCGAGCCAAAAAAAAGGCCTATGGACTGAGGACATTCCTCTTTGGAGTCAAGGAAGAGTACCGAAATCGCGGGATTGATGCAGTCCTGGTCATGGATACGATTGATGCCGGACGGAAATACGGGTATCAGTGGTCGTCTTGTTCAATTGTCGTTGAAAACAACCTCAAGATGATCCAGCCGATTCTGGACTGGGGCGGGTATGAGTTCAAGCGATACAGGATTTTTACCAAGACACTCTGATGTATCGGCTGAAAAATATCTGTCTGCCCACAGAGATGGCGGCTGGACTGCATCAACGGTTTTCGGCCGGAGACCGTTTTCCTGGCCGTCAGGGTCCTGTCCCGCCCTGTGCTGACGGTATATCGAGATGGAAACTCGTCCCCTTCCCTTCATCCGTTTCGAATGTAAGGACACCATGGTGTTCATGAGCAATGTTTTGACAGATAGAAAGGCCAAGACCGGTCCCCTTGTCGGGATCCTTTGTGGTAAAAAACGGGTGAAAGATCTTTTCCCGGATGGATTCCGGGATTCCCGATCCTGAATCCGTCACACTGAACCGGACACAGGGTACTTCCATTGGCTGTACAGCAACACGGACGACGAGCTTCTTTTCGGGATGGTAGCCGGGATAGCGCTCGTTGACAGCGTCTCTTCCGTTGATGATGAGATTGAGGATGATCTGCTGGATCTGTGGTCCGGAACACTCGATCATGGGCAGGTCCGGTTGGATCTCGACGGAAAGCGCAATCTCGTCCTTGGCCAGGAGTTTGCCGATCAAGGACAGCACGCCTTCAACAAGATGTTGGGGTGATTCCAGGCGATGGCCTGCCTGATCCACCCTGGAAAAGGAAAGAAGATTGCGTACGATTGTGGCTATCCGCTGACCCTCATCAAGAATCTCCTGACAGAACTCGAGGAGCTGGTGTTCTCTGGGCGAAAGTCTGTCGAGCAAAAGTTGCGCGTAATTGATCATGACATTCAAGGGATTGTTGATTTCATGGGCAACCCCGCTGGCCAGAGTCCCGATCGCCGAGAGTCTCTGTTCCTGTCGGAGTTGGGCTTCAAGTCGCCTGCGGTCCTCCTCGGCTTTTTCAAGCCTTGCCTCCGTCTCTCTCCGGGTAAAGAGTCTGGCGAAGGCCTGCGGCAGGATCTGCATAAAATCGATCGTTTTGACCAGATAATCATCGGCCCCGAGTTTCATCATCTCGACAGCCAGACGTTCATCACCCTGCCCTGTCATGACGATAAAAAATGGTTTGTGCCCCTGGTTGTGCAGTTTTTCAATCAATTCGTGCCCTGTCATGTCCGGCAATCGCTGATCGAGAAGAATGGCCATCTCCGGGTGCCAGATGGCAAGAGCACGTTCTCCGGTGGTGACCGACTCGGCCTTGAATCCATCCCTCATGAGTCTGCGGGATATCAGGAGACCCAAGGCTTCATCATCTTCGACAACCAGGATGTTTCGGGTTGTGGATGGGGATGTACGGTCGTGGTGTTCAGCATTCATGGAGATGTCCGCCAGAGTCAGGTTTCGCCGGATATTTTTGGGACGGCCACAACCGAGAGAAAGAGCCCGAGTTGACGGATCGCGTTGACAAATCCCTCATACTCGACCGGCTTGGTGATGTAATTGCTGCATCCCAAAAGGTGGCAGCGCTCCACTTCCCGGGGATCATCGGTGGTCGTGATCATGATGACGGGAATCTTTTTCAGCTCGGGGTCCTGTTTGATGATTGAAAGAACCTCGACACCATCCAGTTTCGGCATGCGGATATCGAGGAGCAGAACATAGGCGGTATCAGGTTTGCGGTGCGGCTCCGACCCCTGCCGGGTGAGAAAATCGACAACCTCCTGTCCGTCCTTGAAATGGATCAAGGGGTTGGCGATACCTGCCCTGACCAGATTGCGCCGGATCAATTCGGCGTGCCCCTGGTCATCGTCTGCTATCAAGATGACAACTTCCTGGTTCATGGTGTGCTCCTTCATGTCATTCTTTCTGCTTCAGCATCGCGGCCGGAAGCTCGACATAAAACCGGCTTCCCTTGTCGGGTTCGGACTCCACTCTGATGTTCCCGTCGAGTCTGGTGAGGATCTGGCGTACAAGGGTCAGGCCCATGCCATCACCCGGTGTTGCGGCAGGGTCAAGCCGATGAAACATCTCGAAGATGTTTGCCTGATGATGTTTGGCAATCCCGATACCATTGTCTTCAACGATGTAGGTCGAACGGCCGTTTTCGGATATTCCGGAGATCGTGATCGATCCCGGTCGTGCCGGAGAAAAGTATTTGATGGCATTGGAAATCAGGTTGGAAAACACCTCCGTCAGTTGTACACCGTCCGCTTTACAGGGCGGAAGTGTGTTCACTGTGACCCTGACACCGGCTTCCTTTATCTGCCAGGCAAAACTGGACAGGACTTTTTCCATCAGGGCATTCATGTCAAGGGGGGCAATGGTCAACGCTGCACGACCAGAGCGGGAGAGTTTGAGGAGGCCCTTGAGGAGGGCGTCCATCTGGGCGGTGCTGTTTCGGATATAGCGCAGAGCTTCACGCATCTCCAGCACTGTGCCGCGAATTTTTGAAACAGCTTGATCCGTGCGGGGAGTGTCTTCACCAAGAATCGTTTCGAGATCATCAAGAGCGAAGGCCAGCTCTCGTGAATACCCGTCAACATTGACCAGGGGTGAGCGCAGATCGTGTGAGGCGATATAGACGATTTGCTCAAGTTCGCGATTTTTTCCTTCGACTTGGAGCTGAAGACGCTTGATGTCAGTGATGTCTGTTGTGATCGTTGCAAAGCAGTTTGGGGCATGCGAGACGACCGAGATCATGAAATACTTGTCCATCGGGGGAAAGTAGGTTTCGAACTGGGTTGGTGTCCCGGTCATTCCGGTTTCAGAATAGACTTCGAGATAGGGGGCCGGACGAACCTGGTAGACCTCACTCGCCAGCCTGCCGATGGCAGCGTCGCGGGATATTCCGGTGATTTTTGAAAACGCACTATTGCAATCTGTGATACGGTAATCAACCGGTTTTCCCTCTTGATCAAAGATGACCTGATGGAGGACGATCATCTCTGTCATGGCGCTGAAGACGGCCTGCTGCTGGACGGCAAGGGCTTCAGGGCTGGCTTCGGGCACCCGGGATGAGCGATCATTTGCCATTCGAAACCTCTTTCTCCAAACAGTATCTCCTAAAATCGAAATATTTCAATGATGAAGTGACTAGAGTGTCTCAGGATCAAAGACCCGAATCGTGTAGTTGTAGTTCTTGCTTTGGCCATTGATGAGGACGTTGTTGACAGAGATATTCCAGACGTCTTCGGGACCGACAAAGCGGTTGGCGGTTCCGTCAGTGGGGCACCAGACGATGGTCCGGTCCCCATAGCCTGCATTATTAACGGTCTCCATGCGAATGGTGACAGCTACACCATTTCGGGTTGTGCTGATACTGGTTTGTGACCAATCCGCGCCATTGACCGAAAAGGACCAGCGGCCTTCAAGGGTGGGGAGATGTTGCTTGGGGAACCACCCTGCAGAAGGCCAGGCTACATATTCGGGGGTGGCAGGTCGGTCTCCTGCATTACCGACCACCCAGAGGGCATCGGCCGCCTGATAGCCGGAGGCGGCAGGGACGGAGCCTGTCCCGACTTTGGCGAGAGGCGGGGAGAGGATCCAGCGTCGGTGTCCGACTGCGGCGTTCCCTGTCCCGTAATCGTCCATATAGAGTCCGATCGCTGGAGGCCCACAGGATCCGAGGGCGAGATTGGCGTGGCTGGCGGCATCATAGCCATCCTGCGTCCAGCAGAGCCAGGTATCGGGCGGGGTGTGGCTGAGGGAGCGATTGGCTGACATGATCAGCGCGGCATGCTGGCACTTGGCCGACTGGTCTTCATCAAGTGACACGGTCGGCAGTTGACAGAGTGCCCGGTAATAATTGACGCGACGCACAGTTGCTTGACGATAGGCCAGGGTGATCGTGCCCGGATTGCAGGCGGCCACACTGCCCGTCCAGCCCGGGTTGAGAGTTTGATCGGGAAGGTACACGATCTTGTAGAGCTGCGTGACGGAGTCTTTTGATTCGGGATTGACCGAGAGACTGAGAGGATCTGCATCGTCACCGCATCCAGTGAGGAAAGCCATGACAAACAGGAAGAGCGCCATAAATGTAACCGCACGTATTCTGGATGAACCGGGCATATATCCTCCTTGAGGCTATTCAGCAAAAAACAATGTACGCTCAAGTGTAGCACGGTACGGATGAATATCACCGGACGCGGAAAAATGGGCATGCACTTGATAGATGGGAGGAGACGTGGTATGTCTTTCGTATGTCCTGGAGGTTGAAATATGGGGAATATGGCAAGGCGGAGTATTGGCGCAGGAATCCTGTTGGTGTCTCTCTGTTCAGCAATGCTGGTCGGGGGACTCCTGCCACATGACAAACGGGATGAGGTGATCGAGGAGGCCAAGCGCTATATCGGGGTTCCCTATCTTTCGGGAGGAACCACGCCCTCCGGGTTTGACTGCTCCGGGTACATCTGGTACATCTTCCGCCAGATCGGAGGAGACGTGCCCCGGATCACCTTTGACCAGTACGCCAAACTGGCGGTCCGTCAGGAGCCACGCCCCGGAGATCTTGTCTACTTCCATACAGCGGGACCGGGTGCCTCGCACGTCGGGATCTATATTGGCGACGGAAAATTTCTGCACTCACCACAAACTGGCTACACGATCGACTATGCCAATCTCAATGATGCCTACTGGCGGGCCAACTTCGAGGGGATCCGCAGCGCCTTTGTCCATCCCGATGACCGCGATTTTGATACCCGGCTGATCAGTGCACGGACACGGGTTTTGGGGCGCTTTGCCTTTTCGGATGCCGGACTCTTTGCCTCGGGGTCCAGCCCCAATGGACTGGACGCCATCTTTGCCGTGCAGTATGGATTGGCCGTGGAGATTCCATTGGCCCCGAGCTGGACGCTTTCACCCCGGCTGCTCCTCGATTTTGCAGTCGTCAATGATGCGGCCCACACCTGGCTGCCGGCCTCGGTCCGCGTGCCGCTCATGGGGCGCTATTATCTGGTGGACGGAGCTTCCTTTGGTCTTGCGCTTGAGGCCGGGCCCGTTGTCGGCTTTAGTCTCGGGGAGTACACGGGGACTGACGGGTATAAAAACTTTACAGGGACAACATTTGATCTGGCCATCGGGACCTCGTTTGAGTTTGGAAGCTGGGGGATCGATCTGTCGTACGAGCTTGGCCTGACGGACACCTATTCGAGCGACACAGCCAGCGGTCGCCTGGGCCGCTTTACCATCGGGATCCAGTTTGCGTTGTGAGGGTGATTGAGACTGTACAAACGGTCACATTCCAAGTATGATTTCAATACAACCCACTTGGAGATTGCCCATGGAAATCTACAGTATCATGTTTGCTACGTCGGCGTTTGTCCTGGCCTTGATCCCGGCATTTCTCGGGCGGAGCAAGGGCTATCCCCTGCATACCTGGTATCTCTATGGGCTCTTGATGCCGATACTCATTCCTATTCTCCATGCCGTGTTTATCCGGCCTGAAGCCGAAGGCAAGCCTACGACGGTTTATGGCAGGATTGTCCGCAAGCCGCTCTGGATGCTCATGGCCTGTGTCGCGTTGTGGGGGATCCTGATCGGAGTGTTTTTGTACCTGGCCTCTCTCGGGGGAGGGTCGGCGTTGGATGTGAACAAGTTTGAACAGGACCAAAAGGCCCTAGAACAAAAGGCATCTCCGTTGGCAACATTTGAACTCAAGGAATTTATGAGCAATACCGCGGATGAAGACACAACCCATTTTGTGCGGATGAAAATGAGTATCGGGTATGAGAAAAACAATCTGCTCCTGCAGACCGAGCTTTCCGAAAAAAGAATGCAAATTTTTGACCTGATCATGCTGACGCTCAACGGGAAAAAAAAGAACGATCTTGATACGGCCCAAAAAAAGCAGGACCTCAAAGATGAGTTGATCAAAAAAATCAACGCGCTGCTCACAAACGGTAAGATCGATGACATCTATTATAAGGAATTCAGTGTGAATTGAAAGAACAGGGAGGTGTGCGTGGACATCGCGACCCCTCACATCTTCTCCCGCCAGGCCTCCATGTAGGCACGCAGGACAGCGTTGACATATCCACTACATGATGTAGAGTTTAACAGGTTGATAAATAAAGGAGTGAGATCTATGTTGCTTGCGTACATAGCCGCAGCCCTTGGTAAGGCACGCTACGAGGTACTTGAAAAGGATGCTTCATTTTACGGGGAGATACCCGGCTTTGACGGGGTGTATGCACATGCCGGAACACTTGAAGCATGCAGAAATGAACTCAGCGAAGTCCTTGAAGAGTGGATTTTGATCCGAATATCCAGAAATTTCCCGTTGCCAGAAGTTGATGGACACAAAATAGAGATTTTGGAAGCTGTGTAATGCCAGTATATGGACCGATCAGTCGTATTGACCTTGACCTGATACGCAGTCTCAAGTTGGCTGGGTATAGTGGGCCGTATTCAGGTGGGCGTCATCAGTTTATGATCAGGGACCAACGTACTGTTCGAATTTAAAAATCCCCATTGCAGCGATATTGGAGTGGATCTTCTCTCAAGAATACTCAAACAATGTGAAATATCCCGCGAGCAATGGGAAAGGCTCTGAAACTAACGCGGGCCTCTTCCCCCCATTTTTCCTGCCACAGGCATGAGAGTCCGTGCTACCATTTCGGTATCCCGGGGACCGGACGGTCCTGCGAAAAGGTGAGATTGACCAATTATGGAAAAAACGTATACAGGGCTTTCGCTGGCCGAGGTTGAAGAGAGCCGGAGTACGCATGGGGCCAATGTTTTGACACCGCCGGCTCGTGAACCATGGTGGAAAGAATTCTTCTCGAAGTTCAACGATCCCATCATCCGCATCCTGATGATCGCGGCCGTCATCTCCATCGCGGTCGGAGCCACCCATGGCGAGTTTACCGAAGGGATCGCCATCGTCATCGCCATCTTCTTGGCCACCTTTGTCGCCTTCTGGAACGAGCACAAGGCCAACGCCGAGTTTGACGTCCTCAACAAGGTCAATGACGATGTGCCGGTGCGCGTGATCCGCGAGGGCCGGCCGCAGACCGTGGCACGCAAGGATCTCGTGGTCGGGGACATCATGCTCCTCGAACATGGCGAGGAGGTTCCCGCGGATGCGGATGTCCTCGAAGCGATCAGCCTCGAAATCGACGAATCACGCCTGACGGGCGAGTCTCATCCCGTACTCAAGCAGCCACAGGACGCGGGCGAGCTGCCCAATACGACCTATCCCTCGTATCGTGCTCTCAAGAGCACCCTCGTTTCCGACGGACATGGCGTGTTTTCTGTGCGTGCGGTCGGGGACAAGAGTGAAATCGGCGGGGCCGCCCAGTCGGCCGCCGAGGACAGCGGCAACGAGACGCCCTTGTCGCGGCAGCTTGATCGCCTGGCACGGGTGATTGGGGTGGTCGCATTTGGCGTGGCGGCCCTCCTCTTTGGTGCGCTCTTGGCCCAGGGTGCGATCGCTGGCAAGCTG
>DAIREN010000059.1:0-16103 GCA_036795535.1 Spirochaetota bacterium | reverse complement strand
GGCAAGCAGCCCTGGCATGGCCCGGGATTTCCTCCAACAAGGCCTTTCGCTGGAACTGTATGACGAGACCGGCAAGGCCCTCGCACGGGAAATGCTTCTTCTCGCAATGCGGATCCGGCTGACTCCTGTCGAGGAGCTTGCACTCGCGGCTGGAATGGTTCGAAGCGGACAGGAGCGTGCCGCCCTGACACGCCTCTCCCGACTTGACAGGAAAGACATGGATGCAAGCTCCAGACTGAACGGCCTGACCATCCGCTGCTGGATCCAGCGCCGGATGCGGGACTGGCCTGCTGCAGAACGAACGATTGCGGAGATGGAACGGGAAGGCAGCGCAGGTGCCAGTCGCGCGGCGCAGGAACAGCGTTTCAGACTGGATCAGGGCCGGGGATCCCTCTCCGGCATGCGCTCCGCTGCCCGGGCCATCCTGTCGATTGACAAACCATTGGCGCTTTTCTGGTGGAAGATATTGGTCCAGGAAGAAAAAAATCCGCTGGAGCAGATTCAACGAACTCTTGAACTCCTTGGACACTGGCCAGGAGAAGCCGAGACAGAGCGAATACTCGTCGACAGACTGATTCAACTCTTCATCCAGCGCCAGACAGGCCAGTTCCTGCTTCTGGCACGTCAGGCACTCCCGCACATCACTGAACGCTGGCGAAAAGCAGCCATTCTCTACCACCTGCATGCCGCCGGAGATGCCACAACCGCAGAGGATGTCATCCTGGCGGAGCCCCTCGGCTATTATCACAGACTCCTCGCGGGATCCCCGAAAAATGACGCGCCCGCACGCGCCCTCCTGAAAGCACCACTCGACTGGCAAAAACTCGCAACAGCCAGCTTTTTGACCAGTCCGACTGTCGAGCGCGAGATTCTCTCGCGGATGAAGGCCCAGCGCGGAACACTCCCGAATCCGGAGATCCTGCTCGTCTCCCCGAACATCGATATGAGCCTTCTCGCCGGACTGCTCAAGCCGGACTCCCGGAGTGTTTGCCGTGAACTCGCTTCGGCCGGACTCTGGCCCGAGGCGCTCGACGAGATTCTGCGCAGGCACCCGCCGGGAGATTCGATCCTCCTGGCGCAATCCGCCGAATATCTGATCAACCTCTCCCGTCTTGCCGGGAAGGCTTCACGCTTCAATGTCGAGATCTGGGCCGCTTGGGCTGCCATTCGGAAAACAGGCTGGCAATACGAGCTGGCCGTCGTCGAACGGGCCATTGGAGGAACAGTCTTTTCGCGAATCTACCCCCGCCATTTTACATCGGAGGTTTCGCGCTGGTCCCGAGCCAACCGACTCGACCCCCTGTTGGTACACGCCCTGATCCGTCAGGAGAGCGCCTACAACCGGAGCGTCTCCTCCTGGGCCGGCGCGGTTGGATTGATGCAACTCATGCCCTCGACAGCTTCCGGCATCGCCGGCTCCCTCGGCCTGTCCCGATATGACTTGAAAAACCCGGATACAAATATCCGTTTTGGCTGCAGCATGCTCCGCTGGCTGCGTGATACCTTCGGGAACAACGAAGCGGACATCCTGATCGGATACAACTCGGGTCCGGGCAACATCGCCCGCTGGAAGAATGCCTACCGGGCGCGCTGGGGACTCGAACCGACACTGGCGCGCTATACCGAAACGATTCCCTACGACGAGACCAAAAATTACATCAAACTCGTCCTCTCAAACCTGATGATCTACCGCTATCTCTACCAATAAGCGTCATTTTTCTGGTTCTTTTTTCTGGCGAACAGCCTCAATCGGGAAATTTTCTCTTCGGCACATTGGATGACTCGGCACCCTCTCCCAAGGGTACCTTTGGCCGGCACCCTCTGCCAGGAACCTACGGCCGTCACATCACACCGACTGAGGGTGTTCATCAAAAAAACCACTGGCCATGGTCCGCTCGCCTCAAAAAGTGCCCGGATCACACCACGCCAAAAGCTTTGAAGAAGAGCCAAACACCCGTGGCGACAAACAACAGGGCGGAAACACGTTTGAGAATTTCTGGTTTGACCCGACGGGAAACCCAGCGGCCAAGGAAGACCGCCATCAGTGTCGCTGCGACAAGAGCAAGGGAGGCTCCGATAAAAACCTCCAGCGTCTTTCCTCCTGAAGCCGCCATGGAGAGCGCCGCAATCTGCGTTTTGTCACCCAGCTCGGCGAAAAAAACCAGAAGAAACGTCGCGAAAACGACCTTGGTACTCATGCACCCACCCCCTCACCCGTCTTTTCCGGTGCCAGCAGGGTCGAGAGCAGCAACTCGTGCCGGGCTTCCTCCTGTACCATCCCCTCCAGATCCTCCCCGAGGGCAGCTTCCTCCTGATGGAACTGGCTGATATGCCGGGCAAGAAAGGCGTAAAACCGGCCGCAGGCCCGCTCGATCCTGATCAGCTCGACCAAAGCCTCGCGGGGAGGCATCCGTTTCAGACCCTTTGCGATATGCAGTTGGGCACACAGTTCGGGCAAGCCGCAATCGTGGTTGATGTCATCAGCAAAAAACCGTTTCTTTTTGAGTAACAGACGGAACAAGGCCTCATGCGACGCCTCATCCCGGGAAATCTCGTGACTGATGCGTACGGCTTCAGGATGGGGATATCGCGCCAGGATCGTCGACATCAACCGGGCACCCTGGCTTTCGAGAAGGAGTGCGTCGAGAAAGGCCTTTTTGACAGGAGGATCTTCGCGCTCAAACAGCATCAAGAGGCCAAAGATGACAAACAGCGAGGCCGAAACAATCTTGATGACCATGCTCTCGCCAAAGGCGTTCCCGGCGGCTCCGCCAATCAGGGCTGCCAGCAGGGAGGAAAGCACCAGTGCGCCGGAGGCACCAAAAAAAATGGGCCAAGGCGAGCGGGCGGTTGCCGTCATCGAAAAAGCGACAAGCTGTGTCTTGTCCCCCAATTCAGCGAGAAAAACAAGAACAAAAACAGATGCGATTGTTGCCCAATCCACTGTTACCACCCGCCTTTCAGGATTTCACGAATGAAAATATAGTATTGTCACGAGTTCTTTTTCGGGATAACATAGTCAAACAACTTGTGTGACCGGAGGGCATACCACATGAAGATCCTGATTGTCGAAGACGAGGCATCGAGCCGCCATCTCCTCAAATCCCTGCTTTCCGGTTACGGAACATGTGAACTCGCCGAAGATGGTCCCGTGGCAGTCGAGATGTTCAAGGCGGCTCTCACCGCCGGAGAGCAGTTTGACCTTGTCACGCTGGACATCAAACTCCCGACGATGGACGGCATGGAAGTCCTGAGGCACATCCGGCGCATCGAGTCGGAACAAGGGATCCAGATCGGTGACGGGACAAAGGTCATCATGACGACAGCCCTCTCCGACCACAAAAAAGTCATCGAAGCCTTCAACGAACAGTGCGAAGTCTATCTTGTCAAACCGATCGAGAAAGCCAAACTCGTCGAACATATGCGCAAGCTCAAGCTGATCGACTGAGTATCCCGGACATACAACCGGCTCTGAAAGCACAGCCCACAGGTTTGGCAGGCCAAAACCGCGGGCTCCGTCCCCGACGCATTCTTCTGTCTTTCGTCCATCAGGGCAGGTTGTCCCGTGTCGGTACCCTGAGCCAAAATCACGCCGGCAATCGGCTTGAAAAAGCGGAGAATCTCGGTCCTTTGCGGAGTCCACCGAAGTTCCGGGATCTCACCCTTGCCCGGCCAGCTCCAGCATCCGTTCAGGGATCCTGGCCAGAGGCTCCACGAACTCCGCACCACCCATGGCAATGGCCTCCTTGGGCATCCCGAAAACAACACAGCTCGCCTCGTCCTGCGCCACAGTCCTTGCGCCAGCCTCCCGCATCTCCTTGAGCCCGGCCGCCCCGTCAGCGCCCATTCCCGTCATGATGACACCGACAGCATTGGCCCCGGCGTAGCGCGCCACGGACTTGAAGAGCACATCCACAGATGGCCTGTGCCTGTTGACAAGGGGCCCCTGCTTGACTTGAACGTAGTACATGGCCCCTGACCGCTGCAAAAGCATGTGATAGTTTCCGGGCGCAATCAAGGCTTTCCCGGGGGCGACCGTATCCCCGTCCTCGGCTTCCTTGACATCAATGGCACACATCTCGTTGAGGTGCTGGGCAAAAGAACGGGTAAAATGCTCGGGCATGTGCTGGACAATCACAATCCCCGGAGCATTCCCTGGAAGCCGCGGCAAAATCTTGCGCAAGGCTTCGGTCCCCCCGGTCGATGTTCCGATTGCCAGGACTTTGTTGGTCGTCTGTGTCATCGAGAGCCGTTGGGGTGCGGCATTCTGTTCGCGGCCCGACTGACCCACGCCCCCGCTTTCCCTGCGCTCGACACGCACCATCGCGGCCGCCTTGATCTTTTCGATGATTTCGATAGCCATATCACCAACGGAGTAGGACGCGCCGGGCTTGCACATCACCTCAACCGCACCCGAGTCCAGCGCTTCCATGGCGAGCGCCCCGCCCTTGGCGGTCAACGAAGAAACAATGACAACCGGAAGAGGAAAGTAATGCATCAGCCGGCGCAGGAAGGTCAACCCGTCCATCCTGGGCATCTCGATATCCAGGGTCAGGACATCCGGCTTGAGACGGACAATCCTGTCGCGGGCCACATAGGGGTCGGGGGCCGTACCGACAACCTCGATATCCGGATCCTTTTGCAGCTCCCTCTCGAGAATCTGTCGGACAACTGCAGAGTCATCCACAATAAGAACGCGTATCCTGCGACCATCCATTGTCTGCACTCCCCGTCCTTTGTGTTCGTACTGTCAGCACCAGGTTATTGCTGCACCTCAAGGTGGCACGCAACCGCGTACTCGTCAACGACATACACCATGATGTCCGGCGTCGCCAAGATCTTCGACCATTCAGCGTTGTCAATGTCCGTCGATTGGGGAACCGTCAAATCGAACACTGGCCCATCCCCGGCAGCGGCCGTCAGAAAATTTCCGCAGATGACATTGAGAATCTCCTTGAGTGCATCGGGCGCCTTCCCGGAGATCCCCGGCGCATCGGCATCAACGCCAAGAAAATTGGCAGCTATCTCGCAACACATCGCTTCGGTCACATAGAGCGAGATTGTCCCGCTGAAAGTTCCTGCAAAAGTGATCCGGGCGCTCAGCATCTTCCCGCTTTGTGGAGGGACATCCCCGGGCTCGATCTCCTCAGCAAACAAAAAAGCCTGCTTTTCCAGTACCTCGCAAAGCGTCTCATCGAGAATCCGCCGCATTTCCTTTTCCATCAGGTTGCCTCCATGACCTTGCTGATCATCTCCCTGATCTGCTCGGGCGTAAAGGGTTTGCGAACATAGCCCTTGACCCCCTTTTGCTTGAGATCATCGATCCGGGTCGTACTCCCCTCGGTCGTGACGACCACAACAGGAATGGTTTGCATCAGATTGTCGTTTTTCATGGCATCAATCAGCTCGAACCCGGTCATCTCGGGCATATTCAGATCCGTCACGACGAGGTCAACCCAATTCTCCTTGAGAATCTCCAGGGCCTCCCGGCCGTTGCCAGCCATAAAAACCTCACCCAGTGGAATCTGGGCAAGATTGAGGGTTTTCATGAGAACAGCCCGAACTGTCTCGGAATCATCCACCAGAAGAATGTTGTACGCCACTCCGATCTCCCCTTCTCCGCGACCAATCGCGGTATCATCAACCCCGCCCAACAGTCCTGTTCACAGATCGTGCTCAGCCCCTCCGGACTTGATGACGGTCCGCCCGTCAACCATGTGCAAATACATGGTTCGTGCCAAGGTTCCGCCAACCTCTTCCCCGCTGATCAGGATGTCATTTTTCCAGAGGATCTTGCGCAACACGGTATGGTTCCGCTCTCCGATCTTGAACATCCCTTGTTCATCGAGGATATTGGCACCACCGGCTACTTTGGCAACCAGGTTTTTCCGCTGTGCCCCGAGATCGAATACGGCCTGGATCAACGCAGGCACCCCGGTATCAACAAACATGCAGGGAGTCTGAGCCGCCTTCGATTCATCTGTCTTGGAAAGCGGCAGCATACAGTGAATCATCCCTCCGACTCGAGCCACCGGATCGAAGAGTGTCAATCCTATGCATGAACCGAGTGAATAGGTCACAAGCACGTCATCCCCGACATTCGTAACACGCATTTCTGATATGCCGATCGTATACTGCAAAACTCACCTCGTACAGGTTTGTGCTCACTTCTTCACATAGACAGACGGCCGTACCGGCTTGAATCCGGTATCAAGGCCGGTGAGACTCTCGGCATGCCCCACCAGAAGATATCCCCCCGGTTTGAGCAGCCTGTATATTTCTGATATTAAACGGGTTCGGACTTCCTTGTCAAAATAAATCATGACGTTTCGGCAAAAGACCATATCCAGTGGACCCTTCATCGGAAAAGGCGGAATCGAGAGATTCAGCCGGCGAAATACCGTCATGGACTGAAGCTGCGTCCGAACCTTCCAGACCGGCGAACCGGAATCACCGGGCTGCCTCTCGAAATACTTCGCCAGGAGCTGGCGTGGTACCGTTTCCAGCCGGGATTCATCGTATTCCCCTTTGAGACAATGCGCCAGCACCTTGGTAGAAATATCCGTTCCCAGAATTTTCACATCCAGGGCGGCTGTATTGACCGTCTCGAGGAGCTTCATTGCCAAGGAATAGGGCTCCTCTCCGCTGGAACACGCGGCAGACCAGAACCGAAACCGCTGCTGGCCGGCTTCCACCCATTCGGAAAAAACCTTTCCGACAAATTCAAAATGGTCGGCTTCCCTGAAAAAACTCGTCACATTGGTGGAGATGGCATCCAGGAGGCTCACCAGCTCGTCCCCTGTCTGATCCCGCTGGAGAATATCGAGATAGGCCTCGTGTGTCTCCAGCTTGAGAGCTCGCAGGCGCTTCCCGACCCTGGCCGTCACAAGGGCTACCTTGTTGTCTCCAAGGGTGATCCCGCTCTTCTCGTAGATCAGTTTGCGCAGAATCTCGAAGACTTTCTGGTCCATGGAATGTCACATTCATCAGGAGACTGCGTCAACAACGGCAATCTCGTCCGCTGTCACCAGTCTGTCTGCATCGAGCAGCATGACGATCCGCTCCCCGATCCTGCCAATACCCAGGATGATGTTCATATCCACTTTTGCTCCGACTGATGGCTGGGGCTGGAGCTGATCCGCAGAAAACTCGACAACCTCCGCGACTTCATCCACAACAACGCCCAGGGAAACAGTCGTATGATCCGGCATCATTATCTGCATGACAACAATACAGGTCTTGCGGGTATCCTCACGCTGCTCAAGACCGAACTTGACACGGAGATCGACAATGGGGATCACTTTCCCGCGCAGATTGATCACGCCTCGGACACATTCCGGGGTCCTGGGCACACGGGTCATCGGCATCAGTCCGATGATTTCCTGCACCTTCATGATCTCCAGGCCGTACTGTTCACCACCAAGCCGATAGGTGAGGTATTTCCCCGGTTTGGCCTCGATCGGCCCCGTTGCATGTCCTGCACTGCTCTGCACCTGATCCATGCTTTCCTCCACCTCCGCGGACTCACCGCCATTGTATCACAGCCTGTCTCTCTGTCAAGAATATGGGATCGGACCAGTCCATCAGGCCGAGACAAACGGCGCCCAATCCCGCTTCCGTAAAACCCGTGTTTTTAGTACCATGGCCTGCCCGCTCAGGAGATCAAATGCAATCTTCCGGCCGACAACACCGCCAACGTCCTCACTGACAATCGCAACTCCGCGCCTGGCGAGAAACTCCCTCGCAATCGCAATCGCGTCGGCTGCAAAGCGATGCATATCCGCCCCAGAGTTCTCCGGAACCGCACCGCCGAAAATCCACGCCTCAAGGTTGGAGACACGTGATCCATCCCCGATCAGACTCCGAAAAAGAGCTGAGAGCGCCGCATCGCCATACCTCGGTGTCGCTTGCCGCGGGGACGGAGAACGGGCCCGAACATACTGGCACATGCCTCCGCTGATACGGGTCCTGTCACGAATGCAGACAGCCACCGAAACACCAAGGACCGCATGGAACCGAAGGGGCTGGCAACTGATCATCACCCAGCCGGGTGCCAAAAGGTATGCGTTTTGACCGATCCATCTGCCGCTCATATCCCGTCGTCGTTCCATCATGCCTTCCGTCGGTCTCCTGCAGAAAGTACACACACTGTATGTATCGGCAATTCGCTCATGAAAGGACACTTTGGCTGATGGACAACCCGCATCTTGCGGGATGACGCCCGATTCGTTCCATGGAATTGGCAGTTTTCAAGAAATTCGTACACTATTCCCGGAGTTGTATGACAAAAGTGCGGATCTGGCATGACAATCCCGGAATCGCATACCGTTTCCATGATTTTGCGCTGAAGCGCCGGCACGCTCTCCTATGGGGACCTTCAACAGGAACCAAGCAGTGCATTCCTTGGAATGAGATCTTGATTTTTCCAGGACAATGAATATACTATTGTCACGAAGAAGTGATTCCTGCGCTCCGGTTCAGGGCCGGGGAACAAACGGTGGGGGAAACCATGGCGTTCACAAACGATATCATCTCGAATATCAACAGACGCGAACCAATCGGTATAGATAAAAACGGCACGCCATACCGTGTCCTTGTTGTCGATGATTCGACCGTCATGCGCAAGATCGTCACGCAAATCCTCCGCTCCGAGGCTTTCGAGATTGTCAGCGAGGCATCCAATGGCGAGGAAGGGGTCGAGATGTACAATGAATACAAGCCCCATTTGGTCACCATGGACATCAATATGCCCATCATGGACGGATTGACGGCCCTGAAAAAGATCCTCAGCATCGATCCCGCAGCCCGTGTCGTCATGCTCACCAGCGAGAGTGAGCAGAAGATGGTCCTCGAAGCGATTCAAAGCGGCGCAAAAAACTACGTCGTCAAACCTCCGGATCGCGCGATCTTGCTTGAAAAGGTCAAAGCCAGCCTGGGAAAATGATCCAGGGACAGCAAACCGCCCGAGTGGGCGGTTTTTTTATTTCGACACAGCCCCCCCCCAAAAAAAAGGACTTTCTCGGTGTTTTTCAAAGAATACGATTCGCAACTGGCTCACTCTCCGATTCTTCGTGAGCATAGGTATTCACTGCAGCGTGCTGCTCACCCTCTTCGCGCAGGCCCAGAGACCCCGTGGGTATCCTGCGGGTAGCCGTGGCCGTCTATCGGGTGTATGCGCACAGCCACACCACGAAAGATCCGTCCCGGTCACACGGAGCCCTCATTCCGGAAGACGGGCAGAAGTCCGCCCAGACAAACACACCGGGAGCGCTTCCAGCCCATGTCATGCCTGAGGCTGTTCCTCATAAAAAACCATTCCTCAAACCGGAAAACACACCCGGCTGGAACCTACCCTTGCACACCTGCCGAGATCTGCTCCCTGTTCGCCAGCTTCACAAGTCCGGCTATGTCCAGAATCAGTGCCACATGGCCATCCGTCATGATCGTCGACCCGGATATCCCGGGAATCCCCTGCAACAAACGCCCGAGTGTCTTGATGACAATCTGGTGCTGACCAAAGAGTTCATCCACGACCAACCCGGTATAGAGTCCGTCGTTTTCGACCACGACCAGAAGGCCATCCTCGACACTCTCCCTGGAATTCTCCACCCCGAAGAGCCGGTTGAGATAGAAAACCGGGATCATCACACCGTCGAGTGAATACATCTCTCCCCGCCCCTGTACCGAGGAAAAGTCCGATTTTTCCGGGCGCAAGGAGCGGACAATCGAAAGCGTCGGGATGATGTACCGTTCATCTCCGACCCCGACCATCATTCCATCGATGATCGCCAGCGTCAGCGGCAGCCGGATCGAGAAAATGCTCCCCCGGCCCGGTTCACTCTGGATGTCAATCCGTCCCCGCAGGGATTCGATATTCCGGCGCACGACATCCATCCCGATCCCGCGCCCCGAGACGTCTGTCACCACTGTCGCCGTCGAGAATCCCGGCTTGAAGATCAGACTGAAGATCTCCTTTTCGCTGAGTGTACTTCCTTCCGAAATCAGCCTGTTCTCGATCGCCTTGGCCAGGATCTTCTCCCGGACAAGGCCCTTCCCGTCATCGGCAATCTCGATAAAAATACTCCCGCCCTTGTGGAAGGCCCGCAGCTCGACCCGGCCGACCTCGGGCTTTCCGGACTTGACACGATCCAGCCCACTCTCGATTCCGTGATCCACGGCGTTGCGGATCATGTGCACCAGGGGATCTCCGATCTTGTCGACAACCGACTTGTCGAGTTCTGTATCCTCCCCCGTCATGATGAAGTCGATGCGCTTGCCCGACTTTTTCGCGAGATCGCGCACAAGCCGGGCCATCTTCTGGAAGGTCGCCCGGACGGGAACCATCCGCAGCGAGGTCGACATCTCCTGCAACTGCCTGGTGATCTTGTCCAGTTGCGAGAGATTGGACATCATGTGGGCGTCGCTGTACTTGTCCCGCATCATCTGGCTGACCATCGATTCGGTAATCACCAGCTCCCCGATCGTATCGATCAACCGGTCCAGCCGGTCCGCGTCCACTTTAATGGATTCACGAACCTGGACAAACTGGCCATCGCCGGCCGTGCGCTGTTGCGCTTCGCCATCATCATGGTCTTTTTCATTGTGAACAACCTCAGGCGCAGGCTGGGCTTGCTGCACACGCGCCGCCTGGGGTTTCGTTTCGACAGCAGGGGCAGGCGCCTCGGGGGCTGCCGGTTTCGACGGAACGTATTTCCCGCCACGGGCCACCTGATTGATCATTTCGACGATCGAATTCAAGCCCGGTTCATGTACCAGAGGTGTCCCGTTCGCCATCGCATCACGCACATTGGCTACAAGCTGCTTCATCATATCCACGGCTTCAAAGAGGGCATCGATCGATTTTCCCTTGAGCAGGAGATCCCCTTTGCGCGCACGGTCCAGGAGATTCTCCACATCATGGGCGAGATACCCGATCTGGTCCAGCGCAAGGTATCCGGCTACCCCTTTGATCGTGTGGAAAGCCCTGAAGACGGCATTGAGCGATGTTTCATCCTCGGGAGTACTCTCCAGCGTCAACATATGGCTCTCCACGCTCTCAAGATGTTCGGAAGCCTCATTGATGAAGTCATTCAGGAGCTCGGCATCACCATCCTGCAACAGGACCCCGCCCTCGGGTCTGACGGTTTCCGCTTCGGCCACGGGAAGCTCACTTCCGGATCCGTTCTCTGCGTCCGGAGATTCCTGCAGGATCACCTCACCCCGCATCTCCTCTTCCGGATCAACCCAGTCGGTTTCAAAAAGAAGCTCGATCAGGACAGCAGCCGGACCCGGTTCGATTCCATTGCCGGCATAGGCGGCAAACGCTCTCGTGAGCCAGTCCTTGACTGCCAGGAGGATGTCAACCAGATGGGCATGGGAGGATCCTTCTTCGAGAAGACTCTCGGTCGCATGGCAGACCTTCTGCACCTCATTCAACCCGAGAAGGCCGGATTCCCCCTTCATGGTGTGTATCAGCCGCTTAAGCTTGTTGATACTTCCCTCATCCCGGGTTCTGTCGAGGGCGAGGATATACTCCTCCATCTCCTCGAGAACACCCGGCTGACGGGACAGAAATTCCGTAAAGATTTCCATATCGGCGTTTTCGGGAAGAAAGCCGGGGCGGCCGGACTCAACACCGGATGCAACTGGCTCCACGACCAGCCCGGAATCCGGAGTACTCTCTCCTGACTCCACCGGTGTCTCCCCGACCGGCGAACCCTCCGGAGAAGCCAATTCACCTTGCGCCGGTTGGCTCTCAATGAAATCGCTTCCGGCCAGCGAGGAAAACACAATCTCCTCATCGAGCCCGGGAGACAGGAAAGAATCAGGATCTATATCTTCGGTCACATCGTCTTCGATCACGAGATCATCATCCACGGAGGGGCTGTCCACGATACTGATATCGGTGAGTTCACTGGTGAAATCCTCACCCGTCAGGGTATCCCCGGATTTTTGATCCAGCTCAACCGGCCTGCCAGCGGATTCCGGCTCTTCATCCGGTTGCCGGCCCGGAGTTTCTTCTTCAAGCGCACCATCTTCGGGAGTCTCCCCGTCCTGCACGTCTTGACCGGGGCCTGCAACACTTCCGTCACGGCTGTCATCCGCAGAGGACCCGGCCGGTTTGCGACCGGCTGGAGCATTTGCATCGCGCCAGGCAGACTGCATGCTGGAGACGATTGTCCCGGCTTGCGCAAGCATCTCCCCCGCATTTGCCGGAGCATCAAAAACCAGTTTCTCGATAATCTTGCCGGCCTTGCGTGCATCCCCGGCAAGCGTCGAAAAGCCGGCCGCCTCGGATGCCTGAGCCACCTCACGCAACATCCCGTGCAGGCTGTTGAGGGCCTTGCCGTCACCCGGTTCCACGAGGACGATTGCCCCCGAGATTTCTTCTATCCTGCTTTGCAAGTCTGCATGATCCATGGGCACCAATCCTCTGATGGTTATCATCCCCGTCCCGGATCATCCCCGGTACAGGTAGTCCTCAGTTCATTGTCGGCAGGCACGCCCCTGGAAAACAGGGCCATCACCCCTGGCGAACCGGCCAGATTTTGATCTGCCTGTCACTGCTCTCCGTCGCAAGCATCAGCCCGTGCGGCTCAAAAGCGAGGCTGAAGACACATTGGGTATGCCCGGACAAGGTGTTTTCGAGAGAAAAATCCTCGTCAACACGTTCCCAGATCTTGACCCAGTGGTCCTTGCTCCCTGTTGCCAGATATCGCCCCTGCGAATCAAACACGAGGGAAAAAACGCCCTCGGCATAGCCACGCAGGGTGGTTTTCTCGCGCCAGATCCCGTTGACCTCATGCCAGATCCGGACACAACTGTCCGAGCCACCCGAAGCCAGGATCATGCCATCCGGGGAAATCGCCAGGGCATTGACCCATGCGGAATGGGCCTTGATGGCCTGCCGCTCGACAAATCTGTTGTCGTCCAGCTCCCAGACCCGGATCACATTGTCCGAGCCGCAGGAAAAGAGCATCTGCTCCTCAGGATGAAAAACCACATCATTCACCCAGGACGTATGCTCGGAGAGAACCTGCACCGGCATGTACCCATCACCAGTCCTGCGCCAGAGACGGAGGGTATTGTCCAGCCCACCAGATGCCAGGTACTCGTCGTCCGGACTGAATGCCAGGCAAAAAACCGTATCCGTATGCCCTTCAAGGACCTGGACCGGCTTGAGATTGCCGTTGGCAAAATCCCAGATCCGGATACTGGTATCAAGACTGCCTGAAGCCAGAACGTCTCCACCATGCGAAAAACAGAGCGATCGCACCTGATCGGCATGATCCCCGTATCGGCCACAAAGCTGGGCCGACCTGTCGATGATTTCATGAATACGGATATGGTGCTCGCTTGAGCCCGACGCGAGATGTCTGCCATCCCTGCTGAATGCAATGCTGTTTCCCACCGGTCGTTACCTTTCCCGTTTTGCGAGTTCACACCAAGACCTGCCGGTACTCACAGTACCAAGGCAGAGTATACACCAGCCTCCACGCCCTGTCCACGGTCACATCGCGACAGAAAACCCCTGAAGCAGTCTACACGTCAAAGCCGGCCGGAAAACCCACCAAACCCAATCCGCAAGCCCACGCCAGACCGGCGCCGGCAAGAGCCAGCCCCCCACGGTCCGGTGCAGCGAGGACGGCAGGCAAGGCGCCCAGAACCAGAATGGCCAGCCAGAGAGGGAGAGGATCTTTCCGCAGACTGCGCAGAATCCGCCCGGCACCGTGGCCTGTCAGGAAGAGCGCCAGCCCCCAGCCCCATGGTTCAAACCAGGCTTCAAAAGCCCCGGAAACCCGAATCCAGAGCCCCCCGGCCATGGCCAGGCCCGTCAGCAGGATCCAGCCATACCGGCCACGGACACTCATTTCCCGATCCGCTCGATCAGGGACTCTCCGTCCATGCCGGCCGGTTTCTGATACCCCATGATATCCAGCAGGGTCGGCGTCGTGTCCGCCAGCCGCCCGCCGGAGGGTTTGAGGCGGATCACCCCGTTTTGCAGCCCGGGTCGGTTGGAGATGAGGGTGCACCAGACCAGATTGCTGGTATGGGCCGTCATCGGCTCGCCCGTGATGTAATCCCGCATCTGTTCGGCATTCCCGTGGTCGGCGGTCAGGAGAGCCACACCATCCAGTTCGAGAATCTTGTCCACAACCGCACCGACACACTCGTCGACGGCCTCGCAGGCCTTGACCGCCGCCTCGAAGATTCCGGTATGCCCGACCATGTCCGGGTTGGCGAAGTTGAGGATGACGACATCGTAGATGTCCTTGTCGAGGAGTTCCAGCACCTTGTCACGCACCTCATAGGCAGACATCTCGGGCTTGAGATCGTAAGTCGCGACCTGGGGCGAGGGAATCACCACGCGATCCTCGTTTTCGAAAACAACATCCGACTGGCCATTGAAGAAGAACGTGACGTGGGCATACTTCTCGGTTTCGGCGATCCGGAGTTGCCGGAGTCCCTGCTTGGCGATGAACTCGCCAAAGAGGTTGGCAAAATCCGTCGGGCCGAAAGCCACCGATACCGCAGCCCGCGTACTGTTCACAACACCTTCGTAATACTCTGTAAAGCAGACGTACGAGAGATCCCTGATGGCCTTGACAGGAAACTCGGCAAACCCGTCCTGCACAAAAGCCTTGGTCAGCTCGCGCGTCCTGTCGAGTCTGTAGTTGAAAAAGATCACGCTGTCCCCGTCGGAGACCGGCGCAAATCCGGGCAGGATACGCGGCTTGATGAACTCGTCATTCTCGCCGGCTGTATACGCCGCCTCGATGGCTGACTGGATCGTCTCGGCTTTGCCATCGGCTGTCCCCGACACGAGCAGGTCATAGGCCAGCTTGACGCGCTCCCAGCGGTTGTCCCGGTCCATGGCGTAATACCGGCCGCAGATCGAGGCAAAGACGCCCATCCCGAGTTCCCGCATCGCCGCCTCGACAACCGCCACATATTTGCCGGCCGACTGGGGCGGGGTGTCCCTTCCATCCGTGAAGACGTGCACCAGCACCTGTTCGCGGGACAGCCCGAGCTGCGCGGCCAATCGGAGCAGGGCGATCAGATGTTCGCTGTGGGAATGCACACCCTGGTCCTGGACAAGACCCCAGAGGTGAAGCTTTTTCCCTGTCCCCTTGACACGCTGCATGGACTCGATCAGCACGGTGTTTTTGTAAAACGTCCCGAGATCGATTTCACGGCTGATCCGGACAAGCGACTGGTAGACCACACGCCCGGCCCCCATATTCAGGTGACCCACCTCGCTCGAACCCTGATTGGACGGGGGCAGGCCCACGTTCTCGCCGGAAGCCACGATAAAGGCCGTCGGATATTTCCGGATATAGGCGTCATGATTTGGGGTCCTGGCACTCCAGACCGCATTCGAACGAAAATCGGGATTATAGCCCCATCCGTCACGGACGATCAGAGCCACCGGCTTTTTCTGAGCCATTCTTTTCTCCTTGGGAAATGAGGGGGAGCCGATCTTGCACCCTGCAGACAGACTCCTGTACCAGGCTCCCCGTATGCGTAAATTAGTAGCAACGCCGGTGGCGTTGTGTCAAGACTGCCCTCCAGGGGAGAATCAGCATGATCGAACTCTTGTACGCAGTCCTTCCCGTTTTTCTCCTTGTCCTCCTCGGCTCGGTCTGCCGGTTGGCATCGGCCCGCTGTGCCACCTGGGAACATGGACTCAACCAGTTCGGCCTGTATGTGGCCTTCCCGGCCCTGATCATCCACAGTCTCCTCAAGGTCCGGGGGAACTTCTCCCTGGATGGCGGGATCTATCTTCTGAACACGGCCATCCTGGTCCTCCTGATCGTCATCCCCTGGGTCGTCACCCGGGCCCTGAAAACCGAAACAAAGCTGGCCAACACCTGGATCATCTGCATCTTTTTCGGCAACATCGGCTACCTCGGATTCCCGATCATCACCCGCATGCTTTCCGGGGACCCGCATCTGGGTGCCGGCATGATCGAAACATCCCTCGCCCTGCACATCTCGCTCTACAACATCGTCCTCTTCTCGCTCGGGCTCTTCATCCTTGAACATTCCAAAGGCAGTCATGGAGGAAGTCTGCGCATCCTGCGCTCGGTGGGGACAAACCC
>DAIREN010000058.1:0-16122 GCA_036795535.1 Spirochaetota bacterium | reverse complement strand
GGCACAGCGAGCGGACCTCATCACCCGCATCGGTGGCCGCGATCTCGAAGCGGAGAGTCTGGAGGAGGCCCTGTCCATCCAGGGCATGGTGCTCGAAGGAGGTCTTGTATTTGACCAGCGGAACGCCCTGGTTACCTGGCCCGAGACAACGAGGATCCGGCTGTTCTGGACCGGAAAGTTCTTTTCGGGGCAGGCGGTCACAATCCGGAAGGATGCAGGTTCGATCAAACCTGTCCACGTCCGGCTCGTGCGGCGAGGAGATGCCGCGCAATTATCGCACCCGGATGAGAGTTCCGAAGATACGGAATTGCCATGGTAAAGAGCCTGGTCAAGCCGGCTGGGTGTGCATTCGTTCCATAAGTCCGTCCGATCTCGTTGCTCAAAGCCTGATTGAGGAGCTTCCGGTCAAAGACCATCTGCAAGTAGAGGGTGTAAAGACGATCCTGCCGACCTTCGGGGCGCCAGGCTTCCCAGTACCGGGAAATGACTCTGGCATGGTTGCTGCACCAGGTCGCATCGAGTCCGAGATTGGTCACACCGCTGGTTGTCGAGATCCAGCGGGCAATCTGGTCACTCGTCTGGATTCCGGTTTCCCGCCTGGCCAGATTTTCCGCAGCGGCCAGACTCTCCTGCCCACTCACAAACACCTTGGTGAGGACGAGCGCATTGCTGATCGTACAGGGAGCCCCCGGCAGGACCCAGTCCGGAATCGTTGCGGAGGACGCTCGGGAGAGGACATTCGAGCGGATTCTGGACGCTTCAAGATCCTCATCGGCGATTTTTTTGGTACACGAGAGCGCGATGACCAGGAATACAACCAACAACAGGTTCAAACGGGACATCGTGTTCTCCAGATGCATGTCTCAAGATATTTTTGCGGATTCCGATAGTAAGGGTACCACATTTGTCTGCGAGGTGCGATATGAAAGAATCGGATATCTTGTTCCGCAAGGGAATGGAATTGTTGCGCAATGGCGAGTACCGGAAAGCCGAAGAGACCTTCAACAGGGCCAAAGAAATGGCCAACAGGGAGACGGCAGCCCTCTGACGGAAGACTCCATGAAAACCATTCAACGAGATGGATAACCGCCGGTTTCAAGCCGGCGGTTCGCTTTTTTTTACCGGAGGATGGGCGGGGTGGAACGGAGAAGTCGTGGCAATCCGTCACATCCCGGCACCGTGTCCAGGATCAGGGTTTCGGTTTTCAGGCCCTGTGGTGTTTTTCGTGTCATGCGCGTGGTCAGTCGAACTGTCCCGTCGGCGAGAACACTGATACTCATGATTTCAGCGTGGATGATCCCCCGAGCCCATTCCTTCAGGCCCTCGTGTAATCTGTGCATGGAGTTTGTTTGACCGGCAAAGACCTCCGGATGGACCAGCGCTGTGAATGAAGCAAGATCACCCCGTCGGGCCGACATCAGGAGCGCCGAAAAAAACCGCTCTTCCGCCGATCCGGTTGCTGAAACCGGCTGGAGCGTTAAAAAGAGTGCGAGAACAACCATGAGTTTCATGGAGAATCTGACACCGGTTTGACGTGACGCTCAAGGGCATTTTCCGCAGCTTTTCGACAGGCTTCCTTTTTTGAATGCCCATCTCCCCTGCCCCAGAGCTTCTCGTTGACATGGACCTCGACGGTGAAGACGGAGAGATTGTCTTTGTCAGGTGGGGATTGTGCAACAAGAAAGTATTCAGGGAAACGATGCCAGCGTTTCTGGACGTATTCCTGCAATTCGGTTCGCGGTGAAAACGGTTTTTCAGCCTTGATTCCCCGGGAGAGAACGGACTCAAGGTGCCTGAGGGCAAATTGCCGGGCCTCCGTCATTCCGGAGTCGAGATAGATGGCACCCAGGATCGCTTCGAAGGCGTTGGCCAGATTGGAAGAACGTCTGGAGCCACCGGAGACCAGCTCCCCACGTCCGAAAAAGAGGAGCTCTCCGATGCCGAGGCGTTCGGCAACGGACGCAAGTGTCCGCTCGCTCACAACAATGCTTTTCAAACGGGAGAGGAGCCCCTCATCCGCATCAGGGTTGGAGGTAAAGACATGTTCCGCGATGATGAAATCCAGGACTGCATCCCCGAGGAATTCGAGGGTTTCGTTATTCCCCGTGATTCCGCTTTCGTTCGACCAGGAACGATGGGTCAAGGCCTGTCGCAAAAGCTCGGGGTTACGGAATTGAACCCCGAGCCTGAGCGAGGCCTGTTCAAGCTCCGCTTCCATCAACCCTGCCAAGCCCGGATCACAACGCTGGCATTGTGACCACCAAACCCGAAGGAATTGGAAACCGCGGTCTTGACTGTCTGCTTGATTCCCTTGTGCGGCACAAAATCGAGATCCAGGCCTTCATCGGGATTGTCAAGATTGATTGTCGGGTGGAGATAGCCATCCAGGATCGACTTGACACAGACAATCGCTTCGAGCCCGCCAGCCGCACCCAAGAGATGGCCGCTCATGGACTTCGTCGAGTTCATCTTGAGTCTGGAGGCGTGTTCCCCAAAGACACTCTTGACGGCCAAGACTTCACCACGGTCACCCAAGGGCGTCGAGGTGCCATGAGCATTGACATAATCGACGGATTCCGGAGCAACTTCGGCATCGCGCAATGCATTTTTGATGGCCATGGCGGCACCCTGTCCATCCGGTCGGGGCGCTGTCATGTGGTGGGCATCACAACTCGTGCCGGCACCGGCCAATTCAGCCAGAATCCTGGCGCCCCGTTTTTTGGCGAACTCTTCGGTTTCGAGAATCATGATTCCGGCACCTTCGCCAAGGACAAAACCGTCACGATCCTTGTCAAAAGGCCTGGAGGCTTTTTGGGGATCATCGTTCCGGGTCGAAATGGCTTTTTCGGCGGCAAAGCCGGCCAGACTCATGATATTGACGCCACCCTCGGCTCCACCACAGACGATCAAGTCGGCATCGCCGGCCCGGAGAAGCCGCAGGGCTGTGAAAAAGGAATGCGTTGCCGTTGCGCAGGCAGTACTGACGGAGAAATTGACAGCCTGGAGATTGTACTCGATGGCGAGCATGCCACTGGCCATATTGGGTATCATCGCCGGGATGAAAAAAGGACTGACCTTTTTATGCCCGCCCTTTATGTACGCTTCACATTCTTCGAAAAAGGATTGCATGCCACCGATTCCGGAACCGATGATCATTCCGCACCGGTCGGGGCCCAGCTCCGTGATGGTCTCACGCGAGAGCCCGGCCATCTTCATCGCCTCAGCCGTCGCGGCGTAGGCAAAGTGCATGTATCCGTCAAACCGCCGGACAAGCTTACGATCCATGTACAGGGACGGATCAAAGTTTTTCACCTCGGCGGCAAACCGCACGGGAAAGGCAGAGGCGTCGAATTTCGTTATGGGTGCGATACCCGAGGTACCGGCACAGAGCGCCTTCCAGGTCGATTCAACGTCAAGACCGAGCGGAGTGACAGCACCCATACCGGTAATGACGACTTTTTTTCCAGGCATTGGAAACCTCTTTGATAGTGTGAAAGTAAAAAAGGCTATTGCCTGCAATAGCCTTTTTCAAGCGCACGAAGTGGACAATGCGCCATGAATGACGATTCGCCATTTGCAGGCAAAACGTTCATTTCCCGCTACGTTCTGCAATGAAGCGGACAGCGTCGCCAACAGTCTTGAGAGACTCGGCCTCTGAATCCTCGATGTCGATCGAGAACTCTTCTTCAAGGGACATGATCATCTCGACTGTATCGAGTGAGTCAGCCTTAAGGTCATCAACAAGGGATGCTTCCATCTTGACGTCTGCTTCATCAACACCAAGGTGATCGATGATGATTTCCTTTACCTTCTCGAAAACTTCAGCTTCTGACATCTTAACACCTCCACAAGTAATTGAATGCTGTTCACGTAGTATTCTAAGCTTCCATCTTTATTGCATGAGCATGCCGCCATTAATTGCCAGCACATGGCCGGTAATGTAGGCGGACATCCCTGATGCCAGGAAGAGACAGCCATTAGCAATATCTTCCGGTTCACCCATTCTGTCAAGAGGAACCTGCCGAAGCATTTCCGTTTTAACTTGCTCGGAGAGAACCTCCGTCATTGCGGTATTGATGAAACCGGGAGCAACAGCATTGACTCGGACATTCCGGCCAGCAAACTCCCTGGCCGTGGTCTTTGTCAGTGCAATCACACCACCTTTGGATGCCGTATAGTTGGCCTGACCGGCATTTCCCATCTGCCCCACGACGGAGGCGATGTTGATAATGTTCCCCTTGCGGGCCTTGGCCATATGGCGGGCGACGCTCCGGGTACAGACGAAGACACCCTTGAGATTGATGTTGATGACAAGGTCCCACTCTTCATCCTTCATGCGAAGCATGAGATTGTCACGGGTAACGCCTGCATTGTTTACGAGTATATCGATCCGGCCAAAGGTGTCAAGAACTTTCTTGACCATGGCATCCACGTCTTCGGCGTTGGATACATCCGTCCGTGCCGCCATTGTCTTGACACCGTATTGCTTTGCCAGCTCTTGAGCGGTCTGCTCGGCAGCTTCGAGATTGACATCGATGATTGCCAGATGCGAACCCTGGGAGGCGAATTTTTCGGCAATGGATCGGCCGATCCCCCGGGCAGCGCCCGTGATGATGGCTACTTCGTCCTTGAGAAGCATTGCGTCTTACCTGCCTTGAGAAAGAATTTTTTCGAGGCTCTCGAGGTCCCCGCTCCCCTGGCATGCCAGGGATTTGTCGATGCGCCGCATCAAACCGCGTAATACCTTTCCGGGTCCGACCTCGATAAAGGCATCGACTCCGTTGGCGACCAGGAAGCGGATGCTGTCCTCCCACCGAACGGAAGAATATATCTGCTTTTTCAAAAGGTCAACTGTCTGTTTTGGTTCATGCCAAGCAGCCGTAACGTTCGAAACGACACGGGCATGGCCTTCAACAAAGCTGGCGGCAGCCAGATCAACGGCGAAACTCTCGGCGGCCGGCTGCATCAGGCTGGAATGGAAGGGACCACTGACCTGGAGGGTGACAAAATTGGTTGCACCGGCGTCATTGGCAAAAGACTCGGCATCAGCGACGGCATCCTTGTCCCCGGAGATGACGATCTGTCCGGGGCAATTGAAATTGGCAGCCTCAAGGGATCGGCCTTTGGCGGCCGCCTTGATGACTTCGGCAATCTGCTCAGGACTCAGACCCATTACAGCGGCCATACCACCGCGGCCCTCGGGGTCGGACTCAGCCATCAGTTCTCCACGCCGTGCGACAAGCCGGAGAGCATCTTTGTACGGGATCATCCCGGCGGCCACCAGGGCTGAATACTCACCCAAGGAGTGTCCGGCACAGGCGTCGGGCATGATTTCGTTGGCTTCGAGAACACGCAGGACAGCAACACTTGCCGTCAGGAGTGCGGGTTGTGTGTACCGTGTATCCTTGAGTTTCTCTTCTGGTCCGGAAAAGCACAGATCTTCCATTGAGTACCCCAAAACACGCGAGGCGGTCTCGAAGACATCTCTGGCCTCGGGGTAGGCATCATGGATGTCTTTGCACATCCCGACAATTTGGGCACCCTGGCCCGGGAAAAGAAATGCAACCATCTGGAATCTCCTTTAGAGGAAAGAATCAGTAGCGCAGGATGCAGGCAGCCCAAGTCAAGCCACCGCCAAAAGCACACAATCCGACAAGTTGCCCGCGTTTCAGGCGTCCGGTTTCAATCACTTCTCCCAAGGCAATGGCAATCGAAGCGGCGGATGTGTTCCCATATTTTTGCAAATTAACATAGACCTTATCCTCGGAGAGGTCAAGGTATTTACGGAGGGACTCGATGATCCGGAGATTGGCCTGGTGCGGGATGACGAGATCAATCGCTTGGGATTCGTATCCGGCTTTTTTGAGAACGGCCCGCATGCTGTGATTCATTTTCATGACTGCGGCCTTGAAGACCTCGGGGCCGTTCATCTTCATGGTATGTTCCCGGGCATCCACGGTTTCGTGACTGGCCGGTTTGCGGGAGCCACCTGCGGGCAGGTTGAGGATGTCACCGTATTTCCCGTCTCCTCCCAGGAAGAACGACAGGAAGTCGCTGTCACCCTCATCGGAAGCGGAAAGAATGGCCGCCCCGGCTCCATCACCGAACAGGACGCAGGTCAAGCGGTCAGTCCAGTCCGTGATGCGGGAGAGAACTTCAGAGGCCACAACCAGGACATTCGTGCATTCACCGGTTGCGATGTATTGGCGGGCCACGGAGAGGCCGTAGATAAACCCTGAGCAGGCCGCCTCGAGATCAAAGGTTGCGGCATGTTTTGCACCGATCGCGTGCTGGACCAGACAGGCCGTCGCGGGGAACACCATATCGGGCGTAATTGTGGAAACGATGATCAGATCGATTTCTTCGGCAGTGATACCGGCATCATCCAGCGCCTTGCGCGACGCTTCGATCGCCAGATCCGAGTTGTTCATTCCGGGGGGGGCGATCCTGCGCTCTTCGATTCCGGTCCGGGTCCGGATCCATTCGTCCGACGTATCAACCCTTTTGGAGAGGTCTTCATTGGTAACGATCTGCGAAGGGAGAGCATATCCCGTTCCGCGAATCATTGTTTTTTTGAGTGTCATGCTGTGTGACCCCGCTTCCTGACCGGTACAAACGCTGCTCTATCGTGAATGTTAGCCCGACAGGGCTGAAAAGTGAAGATAAAAACGGACAGGGTCTCACCGGCAGCCATTTCCGGCTGTGGCGGATGCCAGTCCTGACTCGATTTTTTCGATCATGCCCGCGCGTTGGAGGGCCAGGGATGCCGCTATGGCATTGTAGATGGCGCGTGGCCCGGTTTTACCGTGTCCGACCAAAACAATCCCCCGGACACCGAGCAGGGGCGCGCCGCCATACGCCTCGGGATCCGTAAATTTTTTGAGATGGCGGAGGATGGTCTGGCGGGTGGCCTTGCCGGACTGTTCCCGTGCCAGTTCCTCCCGGGTTTGTTTGGGTCGGGTCTTTGAAACAGCGGCCTGTTTGATGACCCGTTGCATCTGCCGGCCGATCCCTTCACAGAGTTTGATGAAAATGTTTCCGATGAATCCGTCACAGAGGACGACATCGGCTTTCCCGGAAAAAATATCGCTTGGCTCGATATTCCCCGCAAAGGAGGCCAGGTGTTCTTCAAGCAGTGCATAGGTCTGTTTGAGCACCTTTGTCCCCTTGTTTGGCTCCTCTCCGATGTTCAACAGGCAGACCCTGCATTCAGCCATCCCGAACAGGCTCGTCATGAAGGCTTCTCCGAGACGGCCCAAACAGAGATATCGCTCCGGTGGGAGATCAACGCCTGCGCCGACATCCAGGAGGAGCATCTGTCCCCGGGCCGTCGGGAGAATGGTCGCGAGAGCAGCCCGGAGCGTCCCCGGGAGGAGTCCGATCCCGAGGGTGGCCGCAGCGATGGTGGCACCGGTATTCCCTGGAGAAAAGAGTCCGAATGACCTGCCGCTGCTGACGGTCCCGGCCGCAAGAACAATGGATGCCTCTGGCCTGCTCCGGACCGCGGTGGCCGGATCTTCATGCATGGCGATGACATCAATGCTGTGGATGATGGTTGTTCGTCCAAGAAGCTTTTTGTGCCGGCGGAAAGCGTTTCGAAGAATGGTTTCATCGCCAACGACAATCAGGTCAAGCTCGGGAAAGACACGCAAAGCCCTGATACACCCCCTGACGAGCACATTCTGGGAAACCTCGCCACTGGCAAGGTCAATCGTGAATGTGAATCTGGTGGTATCCAGAGTTTTACGGGATCGGATAGGACAGGCCTTCCGGGTCAGTCGTTACCGTATTTGACGACTTCCCTGTTTTTGTAGTACCCGCACTTGGGACAAACCCTGTGGGGCATTTTTCTCTCACCGCATTTGGGGCAAAGAGAGAGCTGAGGAAGCTCAATCTTCATATTTGCTGCGCGGCGCGTGCGACTCTTTGCACGGGATTTTTTATACTTGGGCAGTGCCATGTGATTCTCCTGCGTGATATACAGCGTCTATACAATATACTGGTACAGGCGCATGATTGACAGTTTTTTTTTGATGAACAGCCTCGAATCCCGTTACTGCATGCCTTGAACCTGGGTGATGATGGCGACATTGACAATATCGCTGGCTTTGCAGCCCCGGGAGAGGTCGTTGACAGGTCTGGAAAGTCCCTGGAGAAGCGGTCCATAGGCCTCCCCGCCGGTCAGGCGCTCCGTCAGTTTGTAGGCGATGTTGCCGGCGTTCAGATCGGGGAAGATCAGGGTATTGGCCCGGCCGGCAACAGGAGAACCGGGAGCCTTGCTCTGTCCGACTTTTTCGACGATGGCGGCGTCGGCCTGCATCTCTCCGTCGACCAGAAGATGCGGGGCACGCTCCCGGACCAGGCGTGTTGCTTCAATGACCTTGTCTACCAGGGGATCCTGGGCACTCCCCTTTGTGGAGAACGAGAGCATGGCGACAACAGGCTCAACTCCCAAAAGCTGGCGACACGAAGCGGCTGCGGCAATGGCGATGTCGGCCAGTTGCGAGGCATCCGGGTTGGGGACGGCGCCGCAGTCTGAGTAGATGAAGGCCCCGTTGGCGCCGTAGCTGCAGTTGGGGACGATCATGGCAAAACAGGAGGAGACCGTTTTCATCCCCTCGGCGGGCCGGACAATCATGATGGAAGCCCGCAGGACATCTGCCGTCGCATGGATGGCGCCTCCGACCATTCCATCGGCCACCCCCCGGGCGACAAGCATGGCCCCGTAGGAAAGCACATCTTCAATCATGAACCGGGCTTTTTGGAGCGTGATGCCCTTGTGCTTGCGGAGTTCGTAATAGGCCTCGGTGAATTCGTCAAGTCGGGGGGAATCAGCCGGATTTTCCGTCCGGATCCCGTCGAGAGAAACACCGGCCTCGCTGGCTGCCTTGCTGATTTCGTCCGGAGTTCCCAGGAGAAAGAGCTCGGTGACGAGCTTTTCATCGACAAGTGTCCTCGCGGCCCGGACGACACGGGGATCGCTGCCCTCGGGAAGGACGATCCGTCCGGGATGTGCGAGGACACGTTCCCGCAGATTCTGCATAAACGACATGAGCAACTCCTTCAGAGGTTGAATTTTGTGGCCAGTGCCTCGAGGACACAGGGCGGTATGGTATCCTTGACATTGCCGCCAAGTCTGTAGACTTCCTTGATCATCGAGGAGCTGATGAAGGAGAACCCCTCGCTCGTCGGCAGAAACATGGTCTCGATCTCGGGAGCGAGATGGCTGTTCATGAGCGACATCGAAAATTCGTATTCAAAATCACTGACTGCCCTCAGCCCGCGGATAATGACATGGGCATGGCTCTGGCGGACAAAATCCGTCAAGAGTCCCGAAAAAGTCTCGACACGGATATTCGGTATGCCATGAGTCGACTGTCTGACAAGCTCGGCTCGCTCGTCCGTCGAAAAGAGCATGTTTTTTCCGGAATGCTCGGCGACAGCGACGATCACGGTATCGAAAATCCCGGCAGCCCTGCGGGCAATATCGAGATGGCCACAGGTGATCGGATCGAAACTCCCGGGATAGACCGCAAGATGTTTGTGCATGCTTCCTCCCGGTGCGGCGAGCACCCCAGATCCATGACGAATTTCGTTATAGGCCTGAGGGTGTTCAACAAAAAAAATGCTATCCTCAGCCTGTCCCTTCCGATGATGGGAAGTGCGGAACATCATCTGGAGGCCGGTATGCCGAAATCGAGATACGAAACAGAGATAGAGAAAAAGGGACTCTATCTGGTTGCTGAAGCGGGAAGCAATCACAACGGGAGTCTGAGGGAAGCGAAACGGCTGGTTTCTCTGGCCGCAGAGGCCGGGGCCGATGCTGTCAAGTTCCAGCTTTTTGCCGCTGAGACACTGGTCCAGCCGGAGATCCTGGGAAAAATGCTCAACCTCGGTGCCGGGTGGACCGGGGGGATGAAGAAGCTCGAGTTCAAGCTCGCCTGGCTCCCTGTTCTCAAGCGGCTGGCTGACAGGGCAGCCATCGATTTTCTCTGTACGCCGTTTGACGAGGAACGATTGGATGCCCTTCTTGCTGTCCAACCGCCAGCCATCAAGATTGCGTCGGGCGATATCACCCATCACGCACTGATCAAAAAAGCTGCAGAGAGCGGTTTGCCCGTCATTCTCTCGACCGGCGCGTCGAACGAGGAAGAGATCCGGGCGGCTATTTCCCTCTGCGACAGATCAAAGACGGCCCTGCTCCAGTGTGTGATGAGCTATCCGGCCCGATCGTCTGCCTATCACAGCGATGTGCTTGCTATGCTCGCACGGTATGCCCCGGTGACCGGGATTTCGGATCACACCGAGGGCGGGCTGGTTGCCGCGCGGGCGGTTGAAGCTGGTGCGGTGATTGTGGAGCGCCATTTTACCCGGAACCGGCGTCAGCATGGAGCGGATCATGCCATGTCGACGGAACCGGAGGAACTGAAACGCTTGCGGACGCTTCTGCTCGAAGCCATGAGGATGCGCTTTGAAGGACCGACGGCTCCGGGGGATGACCGGGAGCGGATCTATGCCCGGAGAGGGATGTACTGCCGGATGCCGATTGCGCCTGGCGAGGATTTTTCCCCGACCAACTGCTTTGCCCTTCGTCCGGCCGACCCGGGGGCCCTTTCCGCATCCGATGCCCTTCGGTTGTACGGGCGGAGCTCCAAAAAGACGTATCAGCCCGGGGACCCGATTGTTCCGGGAGAACTTGAGCCATAGCATGGCTAAAACCTCCCCCAATGTATGGTTGTGAACAACGTGGAAAACACAACGTGAAAAACATTGTTGACAGAGCAAGCTTTCAGATCTAGAATACAGGAAATAACTAACATTGAAGGAAAATTCTATGGCTCGTCTTGTCTACCGCACTGGAATGGGTTGTATGCTGCTCGTGCTTATGGTGCTTCCGGACCTCAGGGCGCAGCACGTTACACTCGATGATACCATCATCAGCCAGGGTCCCAAGGCCATCATCCGATTTCTGAAGGAGTTTGAGGCCTACGAGCCGGATAAACTCGAGTTGCGTGTCAGATTGATCAAATTGCTTGGCAAGGCTGCCAACAAGGGTGATGAAGAGATTCGATCCCAGCTTCTCAACACCTTGCGCGAAGGATATACATCTATCGCAACCCGGAACAACATCACTCTCGACTACTGGAAAGTGCGTGCCGAGTCTGCTTTGGCCCTTGGACGGATCGGTGATACCGCTGTTACTCCGGCTGTGGTGGATTTGGCGTTCAATGATGAGGACTTGCAGGTCAGGATGTGCGCAGTACGTGCTCTGGCCATGTTGAAGGACCCACGGGCAGTTCCGCGTTTGATCGACATGCTCGAGACGACCAATATCGATAGATTCGCCTATGAGCTCGTTGTTGCTCTGGGTGAGATTGGTGACAAGCGGGCCTTCCCGGTTTTGCTTGCGGTCACGCAGCGGAATTTCAATGAAGATGTCCAGAAAAATGCTCTTCTGGCCATCAAAAAGCTCAAGTGGTAAAACGTTTTCAGGAGTACATGCTTTCGTTTGTCAGGCCAGATACCACTTCCGTACATCGGTGACGGGGGGATAACTCAGTGGAGGATGAGGGAGTCCTTGTTTTTTCGGGTGTTGGCGGGCACTCTGCCCACTGGTCCCTTGTCAAGCCCCCCATGACCGAGCATGTCCGGACGGCCTTGGTTGCCGGACAAAGCATTCAAATCGTTTTTTTTACCTGGAGTGCGGAAACCGCTGCACTCCTCGAGAGTGTCATGGACGTGGCTGCGTCACTCCACTCCTACCCCTTCCCCATCCAGCCACTCCTTCTCTCTCTGCAGGAACTCTCCCTCAATGGCGTCAAAGCCAATATGAAAAAGGTTGCTCTTGAGCAGTTTCAAGACGTCTGCTCGGGGATGGCGTTTTTCAAAAATCAACTCGGGAATGGAGCGACTCTCCTGTCCAGCCTTGTCCGAAAAGAGCGGTATTGGACTGCGATTGTTCTCCGGACCCGGCCTGAGTACGTCCGTCTGGATGTCATCAATGCGACCCCCCTTCTTCCGGAAGAAGAAAAGCGGATTCGTCACCGACTTGCGCTCGTCAGACAGTACGACAGTGTGGAAGGCTTCCATCAGGCCGAGAGTGATCTGACGGAAGGAGCCGGATTGGGGCTGTATCTGGCCGGGTTGGGTCTTCGGTCCTGTCAAGTCAGAAGAAGGCGGCTCCACATCCGGAGTGACCGGAGCGGACATACTGTGGCCAGGGTGTCTCTCGCTTGGGACAAGGCCGGTCCATAACAGTCGACAGGATTATAAAATCCTGCACCTTTTGAGATCCGGTATACCCGCTCACAACAACACGTCCGGGCATGAAGCTGGCAGTTCTTCTCCCCGGATTTCCGGGGTCAGTAGAGGAGCAATCCGGTGCAGGCTTTCTTCCGGATCAGGCTTTGGCAGCTTCAAGCAAACGTGATCTGATGAAATCGACACCAAGGGTCACGATGAACCAGCCAGCACGGGGGCCCCGCTGCTTGCCGATGATCGAGAGATAGAAGCCCTTGAATATTTCCCCGGCGTCCGTTCCGGTTGCGTTCCCCGCTTCATAAAACAGTCCATGGATCGTGTCTCCGGACATGGAGGCATCGAGGTGTTCGGCAAGCCAGCCAAGGGCATTTTTGACAGCGGGTGGCAGGGCCGAGACCTCATCCGGGAGCCGTGATTGCGTGGAGAATTTGAGTTCTTCAGGGGCATAGTTTGCCAACCATTTCCGTGCATAGGCCATCCTTCGAAGCACGGCAGCCCTGTCGTGAATGGCATACCCGCCCCGCTCGATGATTTTCATGGCTTCGTCATCATCAGTTCCGGCAATCTGAACTATGCTGACAAGATGCTTGAAAGGAATGCCGACGGATCCCATGCCTGAAACCATCGAGAGTTCCGCAGCCTGTTGGTCACGTGTTTTGCTTTCGGGATCATCGAGCTCGTCAATCAGGGTCAGCATAGGAAGCCCGGGATCAAAGGTCAGGGCTTTTTTGGGTTGGGTCCTGAAGATCATGTAGCGGAGGACATCCGGTGGAACGACTTCCACCATGTCGGCAATGCTGATCACATTCCCTTTGCTTGATGACATATCGCCTTTTCCCTTGAGGGAGATCCATTCGTAGACGATCGGGACAGGAGCCTGATACCCGTATATGTCCTTGGTGATGGCAATACCGGTGTCGTATGAGCCGCCACGGGAGGCATGGTCTTTCCCAAAAGGCTCGACAGTGACACCGAGTATTTTCCAGCGAGCCGGCCAGTCAACCCGCCAGGTGAGTTTTGCTCCGCCCCGGGCGGCATCAGCTGTTCCGGTATGCCCACATTCGCAGGTATAGTCGACGGAGTGTGATTCCCGATTCCAGGCGGTTACACGGGCTTTTGTGATTCGGCCACAGGCTTCGCACTTTGGATTGACGGGTGACCAGTCACTTTCTATCTCTTTCCCGGTCACCTCATGCAGGATACGGGCGATTTCGTCACGTTTTTCGAGGGCGGTGAAAATGACATCGGTATACTCGCCTGTATTGTACATCTCGTGAGCCAGTTTGACTTCGACATCAAGCCCCAACTCCCGGATGGCCGCGAGAAAGGGTTCGAGAAAATGCGCCGCATAGCTTTCGTGTTTCCCGCAGGGACAGGGGATATCCGAAAGGGGTTTGCCAACCTGGGGAGCATATGTTTTTTCGTCAAGAAAGGGATATACGTGGCGCAAGGCGTCGTAGGTGTCTCCGAGATAGATCAGGCGGGCCTTGCCACCTTGTGCAAGAATCGATCGATAGACTGCATCTCCCGAAAGAACTTCCCGCATATTACCAATGTGGATCTGTCCCGAGGGTGTGATGCCGGTGCAGACGATGTTTTGGGAGTGTTGTGCGATAGCCTGGGCTGCGATTTCATCAGCCCAAAATGTGGAAGGCGCAGTGCTCATGAGGTATCCTTGATCTGTCCCCTGACATGGTGAGTGGCAGCGGGAGTTATGTGCGTACAATACAAGATAGTCACGCAGGCCCCCCATGGCCAATAGCGGGGGAGGCAGCCTTTCCTGGCCGGAAAATTTCAGGGAGTACCCGGCAGGGGAATGCTTATGTACTCCTTGCCCTTCATGAGAAGGTAAAAACCCTCACCGTCAGTCATCATAGGGCCCCAAAAGTCGCCTATGGTTCCTCGCACCAGCCAGTCCTTGGCTTCGGTACGGATAGATTCAAAATTCTTGTTGTTGGGGACGAATATCTTGAAAAATTTTGCAGGGGAAAACGCACCTTCTCCAATTTGTGAATACCCTGTCGAGAGAGGATGGGCCGCAGTTGTCCGATACCGGAAGATACGTGAACAATGCCTGAGAGTTGACCAATCACCCCGAGTTCCATCTTGGTAAAAAACCGGCTGTGATGCGTGATGGTTGAGAATGCGCGTGTTTGAGCAGTCGGTTGCTTCCGGCATCCCATAATACATCTTGCCAGCCGTTACTGTTGTCCGTATACGCATTCCTGGTTTGAGGCCACTTTTCCAGCCGTTCCATGACCAGACATACAGTCCCCATGCTCCATCTTCAATAAACATTCCTGCCTTGACATTCTCATCATAGTCTGTCATGAATGTTACGATTCCTTCGACGTCGACCGCATACCCGCTTTTGCTGAAAATCTCCTTGCGGGTCTGGATATCCTGCAGGACCCTGCTGATATTTCCATTGATGCCATAGGGTGTTGTTGTAAAGGCACGTACGCGGTAGCGGTATTCCCGTGTGGCACTTCCCATTGTGCTGGTAAACGTCAGCAGATCGCCCTGCTGGAGACGGAGGTTTTCATATATGACACTGTCACCGGAGCGTGAGTCAGCAACCAGGCTTTGAGCTTGTTGCTGGGTGCTTGTTGTCTCCTGCCGCAGGGTTACAGTGGCATTGGTCTGGGCCAGCCGAACCATGATTCTGCAGAGACCGGTATTGTCAAGGACGACAGTGTAATTATCCGTCGTGTAATGAAAACGAGGCAGAGGAGGAAGCGTGTATCCGCTGACAGAGTCAGCGACGTCAATCGAAAGGATGCGATTGTCAGTGGCAGGATCAATGTAGTTGACGATGATCTGCTTGACGTTTGTAAAGTCTCCCTGCCAGGAAATATTTGTCAGCCAGTTCGTTACGCTTCCCCTGGCTATCATATTGGTGACCCTGTATTCACCCTCAAGTTCGCCAACAGCAATTGGATGGCCATTGACAGTCAGGCTGGCTTCGGTATCCATTTTGGAGGCTGTCAGGATGACAAGGTCTTCCTTGGTACTGACTGTCCAGGTATCGACACCACCGTCTGTCCCCAAAAAAAAGGGCGGCTTTCGTTCGGTAAAGACTGGTGGATACATCTCGCCGCCAATCGAATTGTGAGCAGACAGACGGGCATCATGCATGCTTCCCAGCAATTGGATTCTGTAGCTTTTTTTCATCCCGTCGGCGGCAATGCTGTCGATTATCAACAGCTCGTTTGTGATAAAACGTGTGATGTCGGTATAGTCCGGAAACCCGTATTCGTTGGTATTGACCCGGCAGAATTTGCCATTAAGAAAAGGCCGGGTGGTAAACACATACCCCTGAAATTTTGCCCAGACAGGCATGCTTTCCGGGATGAGGAGGGAGTATTCATGGACTTTTGGATCAAAGGCCGGGATCAGGACCCCATCCCTGAATGAAAGCGACCTGAGGTAGGGGTTTCCATTTGGGCCGATCTCAAAGTCATCGCCTGTGCAGGAAAAGAGAACAAGAGGCAGCACCATGATGGCACAGACAGACCCCAGATAGCGCATGGAACAACCGGTAGATGTGCTGATCATCGAATATGCTCCATTGAAGGAATTTCCATGCGGTAGAGGTTGTAGCTGTACGTGATCGGGCCAAAAAAGTCACCACCCTGCCCGTCTCCCAGCATCCATTCCCAGTCAGTGCTTTTCAAGCTGTGGAAGTAGAGGTCATCATCAAATTTACCAACGAAGTATCTGTCCATTGATGACCAGACAGGACCGCTGTATACAAAGACCTGACCGATAAACTCGGGCTGTGCGTAATATCCGGTTCGGTAATAGATGGCATGATAGCGTGAGAGCGTTGATTGCCATGAATAGGAGGTTATCTCTGCC